>CAXTWU010000172.1:0-5135 GCA_964248025.1 uncultured Acidobacteriaceae bacterium
CCGCCCGCCCGCGCCGCCCGGTGCCGCCGGCACTCCAACCCCGGCCTGCCAACTCGGCAGCGCAAATACCGTGCTCACCCCACCGCCGCTCGCGCCCCCACCGGGCTGGTCGTTCCATACCACCTCCGACGAGATCGTCGTGCCCGACCCTTCCAACCGAGTCCCCCCGCAAGCCAGCACATGCGGGCTTGAAGCAGGGAAGTCCACGTTGTTGCCGGTCCCGCCGTCGGTCGACCCGTTGTCGCCCGAAGCCACCGTGATCGTCACCCCCAGCGCTCCCGCCGACTGGCACGCCGTGTCCAGCGCCGTGCGCGAGGCCGCGCTCCAGCTCCCCTCCGGCCCGCCCCATGAGATCGAGATCACGCCGGGCTTGTTGGTCCGGTCATGCACCGCTGTCGTGATCGCGTCAACAAATCCCTGGTCTGTGTTTGGGGCGAAGTAAACAGCAATACGCGCCCCCGGTGCCACCGCGCCCGCCACCTGGATATCAAGCGCCACCTCGCCGTCCGCCCCGTTCGGGTCGCCGCCCGGCACATTGGTCCCTCCATCGACCGACACGGCCACCACCGTCGGCGGTGTCAGTCCGAGTCCGTCGAAAAAACTCGTCACGTCGCTCGTTTCGTAGCCGCCGCCCAGCTCAATCAGGCCGATCGTCTGCCCGGCCCCCGTCAGGTTTGTCGGAAAACCGTACAACTCTGCCACTTGTACCGGCGAGTAACTGGCCGCGTTCGCGCTGGCCCGGATGATCCGTCCATTCTCGGTCCGCTCGTCCAGCCGCCGCAGCTGCGACTTCGCAATGGGCCGCGTGTCCAGCCCCAGTACCGCTTCCACCCGCGGCGCGATCCCTTCCGGCAGCGACAGCGAGCCGCGGTAGCTGTGAAAGTGCCTGCCGTGCTGGAGGTGCTGATAGGTTTGCAGCTTTACGTCAAAGGCCGCTTCCATCCGCGAGGCAGGCCCTCGAAGGGTGACGGTGCGGCGCGGCAGGCTCGTGGACGCTTCGTCCACGCTGAGCCCATGCTCGTGTGCAAACCCGCGCACGGCTTCAAAGTCCGCCGGATCGCCCGCGTACTGCTGGTCGAACTCCTCATGCGAAAGGATGCGGCCGTCCAGGCTGGCGAGCGACAAAGGATGTCGGCGCCGCATGATCACGGAAATCGTTATAAGGTGGTCGGGGGCAATCGAACCGGTTTCGGAAGCCTGCGTGGGTAGGGGGTTTTCGCTTGCGGCGAGCAAGGTGCGCGCCGGCTTCTTGGGGTCAGTACCACTCATGAACAACACCTCTGCCCTTCACGCTAAAACAAAAGCGGGAAACGGGGCAGGGTACCGCCGGTTCAAAACGGTGGCGTACCGTTGCCACCTTCTGTGCTCGGGCGCGCCGGTCCACCTACGGCGCCACTCGCTCGCATCCCTCAGGACACATCGCGGTGAAACAGGTCGTCCCGCTCCGCCCGCGGGCTGCAGGCGCACGAGGCCGCGCAACCGACCAGTACCGCCGCGCCGGCCGTGATCAGGGCCTCCGCCCAGTGGGCGTTCCAGTGGGCAAAGTGCCAAAGAACATCATGGAGGTGTAAAAACCACATCGCACTACCCCTCGACCTGCGGCTCCCTCTACCCCATCGAGCAGAGCCGTTCCAGCAGGACGCACCATGAACAAAATCCGGGGAGCGATGCGTACAGTCACAATGGTAGATCATTCCTCACAAGAAAGTGTGTCGTCGGACCGCTATTGTGCATCGCAGGGCGGGCTGTGTCCCAAAATGGGAATCGGACCGAACCCCGCACCCAAAACGAGACGAGCCTCACCGGCCGGCCTCCGTACCCTCCGCCGGCACCCGGTCCACAAACAGGCTCGTGTCAAACCCAATCACCGGCAGTGGCCCGGTGCTCTCCTCCCGAGCGGGGTGTTCCAGAAAAACCCGGTACAGGTCGAACTCGTATAACCGGCTGCTGTACAGCCCATAGTGGTCGTAGTACTGGCCGGTCCGAAAGGCGGCCGTAGCCACCGGCGAAACCGGGCTGTCGCGATGGGCCGTGGACATGGTAAAAAGCTGGGCCGCCGTCAGCGCCGCCCCACAGCACCCCAGGGCAGCCAGCGCAGGCAGCCCGCGCACTTCGCGAAGCCTCAGCAGCAGCAGCAGAACCGCCGGGTAAAGGAGCCGCTCGCCGATATTGACCACCCCGACGAGTTTGCCGGGCAAAAGAAGAAACAGCAGCAACAGCACGCCTGCCGTCCATAAGGCAGGCTCCCGCAGGCAAGCGCGGCTCCCCCGCCACTTCCCGCGCCAGGCTCCACGCCACTCTCCGCGCGAGGCCCCGTCCAGCAAGGCAAGCGCAAGCCCGGCCGCAAACAGGAGGTTCAGCGCCACCCCCGCGCGGTACCATCCTCGAAAACGGTCCATCAGCGAACGGTCCGCATAGTCGACCAGGTTGTGAAAAGGGCCCAGCTTGGACAACGTGTAAGCCTTATAAGCCAGGTGGTGAAGCAGGCCGCTGTACAAGGGGGCTGCCGCGCCCTGGTCAGCCACCGGCGCGTGCCTCGCGGCCACGTACCACGCCAGCAGTGCAACGCTGGGCAGCAGCGCCACCGCGCGCATCCGTCGCTCCACGTGGAACAGCGCGTCAAAGCCCACCAGCAGCCCAAACGCGAAAAAGGTGGTGGCATGGCAGAAGAACAGGAGCACCGCCCAGAAAGCGATAGCCGCGCCCGGCAAACGGTGGAAAACCGGCACAAGGCAGAAAAACACCAGCAGCGACAGCTGGTAGTTGATATAGCCGTCCCAAAAGGTCGAGTTGGCGCCGAAACACAGAAAAAGAACAAGCGCCGCGGCCCCCTTCCACCGAAACCGGGCCGACACCGCGATGCACACAGCCGCAAGTGCCGCCAACAACGAGGCAATCACGATCTTTGAGGCGGGAAGCGCACCCGCGGCAGCCGTCACCCCCGAAAGCAACACCTGCGAAGCAGCGTTCGGCACCGGGTACGGCACGGGGGTGAACTGCTGCACAACCGGGGGGAAACCTTGGAGCCACTGCGTTCCTACCCACCCCTGGTACACCCAGTCCATGTAGTCCTGCAGCGGAGGCAAAGGCTGCGCTGCCAGCCATACCACCAGCAGCAGGGCATACGCCGAAAGAAACAAAAGAAGGGCAGTGTCGAACCGGCTCACGCGTCCAAACATGACCTGGCTCCCTGGGCAGAAATTAGGCTGCAGCGGACATGGGGGTTCTCCGAATGCGCAACACGCGTCTGTGCCAAGGTCAACAAATGCGTGAAAGCGAATCCATTCCCCGGAGCTTCCGTGCTGGCTGAAGACTAGAGCCTCCACAAAGCCGGGCAGCCTAGTTTGCACCAAAGAGTACACAGAGCTGGCAAATAAGACCGAGAGACGGCTTCGGTTCCAGCTCCAGGAAGTAACGAAAGTATCTGGACCGACCTATTTTGATTCAGCCCTTGGCGAGGAGCAAAGATAAAGCGAAAATAGGGAGGATGAGCCTGCTCTCCGCTTTGCAAAGCGAAGCTCCGGTGAGCCGGCCCGCGATCCCCGGGTCGCCGGCCGTCCGCTGGCTCTTTCTTGACCTCAACTCCTACTTCGCTTCCGTCGAGCAGCAGGAGCGCCCCGAGCTGCGCGGCCGGCCCGTCGCCGTGGTTCCCGTCATGGCCGACACCACATCCTGCATCGCCGCCAGCTATGAGGCCAAGGCCTTCGGTGTCAAAACCGGCGTCCGGGTCGGCGACGCCAAACAGATGTGCCCCGGTCTCGTCCTGGTCGAGGCCCGCCATCGCGCCTATGTCCACTACCATCACCGCATCATCGCGGCGGTGGAGCGTTGCATTCCCGTCTCCTCCGTACTTTCCATCGACGAAATGGCCTGCTCCCTCCTGGGCCGCGAACGGGGGCTGCTCCAGGCGCTCGAGCTCGCGCGCGCCGTCAAGCAATCCATCCGCACCCACGTCGGCGAAACTCTCCGCTGCTCGGTCGGCCTCGCCCCCAACCGCTACCTGTCCAAGATTGCCTCCGACATGGAAAAGCCCGACGGCCTGGTGGCGCTCACCCCCGACATCCTCGGGGCGGCCCTCGCCGGCCTCCAGCTGCGCGATCTTCCCGGGATCGGCGCGCGCATGGAGCGCCGCCTCCACGACGCCGGCATCCGCTCCATGCCGCAGCTGCTTGCGCTCGGCCGCGAAGGGATGCGCTCGCTTTGGAACGGTGCCGCCGGCGAAAAACTCTGGTGGTGGCTCCAGGGCGAAGACTTTCTCGACCCCCACCTCGAACACCAGAAGTCCATCTCGCAAAGTCATGTCCTGCCGCCCGGTCTCCGCTCCGAGGCCGGGGCCTACGCCGTGCTCCACAAGCTGCTGCATAAAGCTGCCATGCGCCTGCGCACGGCCCGCTTGTGGACCACCCGCCTCACCCTCACGGTCAAGTACGCCGCTCCCCGTCCCGGCGATGGGCAGGCCCGCGACCCTTGGGGCTCGCGCCGCCATCGTTCCGATGCCCCGCCGGCCGCCTGGTCGCAGGGCACTGCGGTCGCAGAATGCCAGGACACCCAAACCCTGGTCGCCGCGCTTGCCGGTCTTTGGGCCCGGCGCCCCCTCGGTTCCGCCCACGCCGCTCCCTTTTATGTGGGCCTCTGGCTCGGGCCGCTGGTGCCCGACCACCTCCACACGCCGTCGCTCTTTTCCGAGCTCGACCTGGAAGGGAAGCGCACCCGGCTTTCCGGTGCCATGGACGCCATCAACGAAAAGTACGGCACCCATACCCTGGCAGCGGCAAGCATGCTGCCCGCCGGCACCTCCGCCCCCACCCGCATCGCCTTTACCAGCATCCCGGATCTGTTCTAAATCCGGTTCCCGGACCCGTCCCCTGACCTGGCGCAAGGATGCAGAAAATAATTCCCGGACGCGTTCAGGAGAATCTGCATCCTAAACCCCTAGAAACGTCATGCAGCTGCAGGTATCGACCCGAAGGCTGCTCCAACTGCGTGGTGACGCAGACTTTAAAAGATGCATCCTCTCGCTTGGACGTATCGGGTTCCTGCGTTGCGATGTACCTCAACCGTAACAAATCAATAGTTGAATAGTTACCCCGGAGATGACTCTATGACAGATGACCTCACAACTTTAGTGTGCCTGT
>CAXTWU010000173.1:0-5128 GCA_964248025.1 uncultured Acidobacteriaceae bacterium
ACATGGTACTCGATGGTGCCGACCAGCACCGTCGCGCGCGCGGCGGCGCGAAGCATTGCGTCGAGCAGAAATGTCGTGGTGGTTTTGCCATTGGTGCCGGTCACGCCCGTGAGCGCCAGCAGCTCCTCGGGGTGGTTGTACAGGTTGGCGGCCAGGGTCGCGAGCGCGCGCCGGCCGTGCTGGACGAGCACCATCGGCAGGCGCGGAAACTCCGTTTCAAGCGTGGCGAACGCTTCCGGGGCATCCGTGACGACAGCCACGGCTCCCGAGCGCACGGCGTCCGCAACGAAGCGCGCGCCGTCGGCCGAGCCGCCGCGCATGGCCACAAACAGCGACCCGCGCCCAGCCTCGCGCGAGTCGAACTCAATCGCGCGGACATCGACCGAGCCGCCCGCCGGGCCCGCCCGCTTCGTGATTTCTACTCCGTGTAACACCTGTTCCAGTCGCATCGCGCTTATTTTAAATTGCGCCTGCTTCATTTTGACAGTACTGGCTCTATCACTTAGCGAATGTCTCCGGCGGAGTGTGAGTGGATGCGGCTCCAACAAGCAGCCTACAAACCTGGGCTGATGATGTAAGCCTTTGTCATTTAACTTTCCCGTATTAGCTTTTCATAGCGTCCGGCGAAGAGTTCCTCTGTTCCATACACGGGCCGCATAGCCGCCCACAAGTACTAAATGTCTGCGTCAAGAGTAGCATCCTCGAACGGGAACTTAACTTTTAATTCAGTCAGAATACACAATACGAGAGTTGCAGCTTGCATGATGTGTTTTGTCGATTCTCCACCATAGCGCTCATCCATTGTTTCTCGTGTGCTTACGTCCTTAAAGTCGCGCGTAAAGTATGCAGCTATATCCATCAATCCTTCAAAGCCGCCATGCGACATCGCTGGGTACTGAGCCCAGTCACCATACGCAAACGTTTCAAGGAAGTTCTGGCTTGCACTCATATGTCCATGTTTTCGAGCTTCGTTCAAATATGCACCCAGAGTGTGCCATTGATCTTTCTTTGTGAGGTCGTCTGGTCTTATCCCCGCCTCGCCCAGCATGCTTACTCGCAATCCGTGCTCTCGACCATTCAGGTAATCTGTCCATTGCGGATCATTACCGTATCTTTGTCGCTCCTTCTCGAGGGATATCCAGGCTTTTCTATAGCCAGCTCTTCGATACGCTGTCCCGATTCGGCATGGGTCTTCGAGCAATCTTATGAGGTTATACAGTGCATCGATGTTGCTACGCACGAGTGGAACAGCCGCGAAAGTGTAGGCGGGTCGCCAATTAGAGTCATTCTGTAATCTCTCGTCTGCATGCAGGTAGAAAAGCAGGTTTGTTGTCCACATTGCCTGACGAAAGATAGCAATCATATCTTGGGGGACATAATCTGGAGCACTGTGAGGTGGCTTCGTAATCGTCTCTCGGAGCTCGCGATGGAGCTTTTGCACCATCCGCTCTGACGCCTTAAAGAGCGGGCCATGGAACGTGTTTGCATCCACCCTTATAGGGCTCACCGCGAGAACCGCACCACGATCTCCGTCCCGGCGGGCACTCTCGTCCCCGCAGCGGGTGCTTGCGCGTGCGCCAAACCGCTGCCGATCACTTGCACGCCCAATCCGGCAGCTCCGGCCCGTTCAGTGGCGGCGCGCACGGTTGCGCCGGTGAAGTCCGGAACCGGGATGCCCCCGCCCGAGGGGAGCACGACGCTGCCTTTCGCGATCGCGGGCCCAGTACCGGGCGAAAGAACAGGCACTAAAGGTTCAAGCGGAAGCGCGGCTAACTTCCTGGAGGCTTTTGCCGATCCGAGAACACGCGTCGGGGCGTCAGTCACCCCGACGGCCGGCACTCCGGCTTCAAGGGTTTGCGTTTCAGCGGGATCCCTCTCCCCGGCCGGCGTGGCCGGGTGGCGCAGGGGGTCATCGGCCGGCAGGTCGTTCACATCGGCGAACAGCGTGTTCAAGTCGCCGACCCGCTCCGATACGTCTTCACGTGCGCTCGAAGACGAAGCGGCAGCAGCTTCGGCCTTGAGCTCCGGCGCGGACTTCAACGGCTCGTCGTGGGGCACACCCAAGTACTCGAGAATCTGCTGGGCCAATTCCTGAAAAACCGGCGCGCTTGCTTCCGAGCCATGATGGCCGCCCACGGACGGAGAGTCGATCACGACCGCGATCGTCACAGCCGGGTTGTTCACCGGGGCGATGCCGACAAAGCTGGCCACATACTTTGTTTTGGAGTAAGTGTGAGTGCGCACATCGATCTTTTGCGCGGTGCCGGTTTTGCCGCCAGCGGAGTAGCCGTTCAGGTTGGCCTTGCCCTTGGCTGTGCCGTTGACGACGACGTTCTCCATCAGTTTGCGCATCTGCGCGGCGGTCATGGTCGCAATCACGCGGTGCGCGCCGGGAGGCAGCGGGTTCGGCAGGGAGTCTGTTCCATTCGGATGAAACGGAACCGCCTGCAATCCAGGGTTGCCGCGAACCTTGTCAGTCGCGCGCAACACGATATGAGGCGGCAGGTAGGTTCCGCCGTTCGCGATGGTGGAAGCCATGGTCACGAGCTGGATCGGCGTCACCGCAACCTCCTGCCCCATGGGCACGGAGCCGATGGTGGTCGGCTGCCAACGCTCCGGCGGCTTCATCAAACCGCGTGTTTCGCCGGGCAGCTCCAGGCCCGAGCGCTGGCCGAACCCGTACGCGTGAATATAGGAGTAGAAAGTGTCTTTGCCCATGCGCTCGGCGAGCTTGATCGCGGCTACATCGCTCGACACCGCCAGCGCCTGCGTTACAGTGAGCACGCCGTTGTAGTGGTCGTCGTGCACGGTGCGCCCGGCGACGACAATACGGCCGCCTTCGCAGTCGATCTTCTGGTCGGGCGTGGTGACGTGCTGGTCAAGCGCGGCGGAGTAGGTGACAAGCTTAAAGGTCGAGCCGGGCTCGTATACATCGCTTACGGCATGATCGCGCAGCAGCTCGGGCGAGGTGTGTTGGACCTGGTTGGGATTGAAGGTCGGCCGCATCGCGAGCGCCAGGATCTGCCCTGTATGCGGGTCCTGCACGACGACTGTGCCGTTGAGCGGATGGACACGCTCCATCGCATGATCCAGTGCCTGCTCCGCCATGAACTGGATGTTCGCGTCGAGCGTGAGCTGCAGGTTTTCGCCCGGTGCCGGGTCGCGCTCAACCGACGCCAGCACGTGCCGCCGGGCGTCGAGTGCTGTGAGCATGCGCCCCGGCTCGCCATGAAGATCGTGATCGTAGCGCTGCTCGACCCCGCCCAGGCCATTGTCGTCGACACCGACATAGCCCAGTACCTGCGCGGCAATGTCGTTCTCGGGATAAAAGCGCTTGAACTCCTTTTGAAAGTACACCCCTTTAAGTTTGAGGACGCGCACGCTATCGACCACGCCAGGATCCTGCTTGCGCGCGATCCAGGTGAAGAAACGCGAGCTGTTGATCCGGTGTAGGATTTCGCCGGCGGTCGTGAACTTGTCAGAGGGGTCGGTATGTAGAACAGAGGCCAGCGCCGCGGCGAGCTCAGCCCGTTTCTCGTTCGGGATTTCACCCGGTACGGCATAGATGGAATCGACCGAAACGGTCATTGCGAGTTCATGGAGATTGCGGTCGTACAGGATTCCACGGCGTGGTGCCACTGAAAAGGTACGCTGCTGCTGCGTGGCAGCGCGAGCCATCCATGCCGTGTTTTGGACGATCTGCAGCCAGACCAGGCGCGCACCGATCAACAACGCCCACCCGAAAAAAATTGCAATAACCGCGAGGACGCGTACCCGTCGCATCGGCGTCGCGATGCGAGAAGCTCCATGCGGCGCGGCAGCAAAAGAGAAGGGTTTCATGCGTGGGAAGCAGCAAAAGAAACCGGCTGTCGCGTGGGCGAACAGCCGGCCTGGAAAAACTGTTTCAACGTCCCAGCGCCATAGGCCGGGCTTCGGCCAGCGTACTGTCGCCGGTGGGCATGCCATCGGGCCGCACCACCTGACCCGGCGCTGGCTGTTCAAGACCCATCTTGCGAGCCATGCGGTCGATGCGTGCCGGATCGCTCAACTGCGCTTCGCTCAGGCGCAGCTCGCGGTTTCCTTCTTCCAGCTGCAACAGCTGCTGCTTTTCCGCTTCCACCCGGTAGCCGGACTGGATGGACTGGTAATGCTGCCAGCCGTAAAACATGACCAGCGCGAACAACATCGCCATGGCACCGGCAAAGGACCGGATCTCCCGTTTTCTCGTAGGGCATTGCGTTTTCACAAGCCGCGAGTTGTCCATCCGGCGGATGAAAAAAACCTCAGGCGTGGGGCCGCGCCGGGCTCGCTGCTCTGCCATCCAGCGCGAGTCTGCCCTCCATGCGGGCGCAATCCGCTCCGCTTCCCGTGCTGCTCCGAACACTTCCGCCAGCGCCTGTGTTGCCATGGGTCCATCCTTCAGAACTGCAATGCAAACTCTTCTTTCCCCTGCCTTACGATCGGGCCAGATCGCTGTGTGTGGAAGGGGGTGTTGCGTGGTTGGGTCCTACGTGGGTTTTCTTTCGCCTTGGTAAACCGGCAGGACAACCTGGCCCGATCTTTTGTGAACTCAGCTCCCTTTCACCCCGGGAGTCACTCCAACCTTTTCCGCCGCTCTCAGCTTTGCACTGCGGCTGCGTGGGTTCCCTCTTACCTCATCCTCGCCGGCCAACACCGGCTTGCGCGTCAATACATGGAGAACACCGGTGTCTTTCCCATCACGAAACGCGTCCTTTGCGAGCCGGTCTTCGCCGGAGTGAAACGAGATCACCACCAGCCGGCCGCCCGGCTTCAACAGCTTCGGTGCGCTTGCAAGCAAGGCTGCAATCTCCCCCAGCTCGTCGTTCACATGCATTCGGAGAGCCTGAAAAGTCCGGGTCGCCGGATGGATCTTGTCGCCTTTCATTGAGGGGGCTGCAGCCTTTACCACCCCGGCCAGTTCCGCCGTTGTTTGTATCGGCCGAGCCCTCACAATGGCTCTGGCGATTCTCCGCGACCTCCTTTCCTCTCCGAGTTCGTAAAGGAGGTTGGCGAGATCTTCTTCGTCCACCTCATTTACCACTTGTGCGGCCGACCGGCCCCCGAGCGGATTCATCCGCATGTCAAGGGGCCCATCGGCCTGAAAACT
>CAXTWU010000174.1:0-2168 GCA_964248025.1 uncultured Acidobacteriaceae bacterium
CGGACCTGGAGCTCGCCCAGCAGTCCGATGGCGAGCATCTGGATGCCCGCGAGGATGAGGATGCCGGCGACGACGAACAAGGGGCCATGCTCATCCATCAGGTGCTGGTGCGTGAAGACTTTCAACATCAGCAGGAAAAAGGCAACGGCACTGCCGCCCAGCATGGACAAGGCCCCGATGGAACCGAAGAAGTGTAGCGGGCGTGTCATGTACTTGAGCAGAAAACGGATCGTCAGCAGGTCGAAAAAGACGCGAAAGGTGCGCCCAATGCCGTAGTGGCTTTTGCCGCGCTCGCGCTGCACGTTCTTGATCGGAATCTCGCAGATAGAGGCGCCGTACCAGCTCGCAAGCGCGGGAATAAACCGGTGCATTTCGCCGTACAAGGGAACCGACTGGATGACCTCGCGACGATAAGCCTTGAACGTGGTGCCGAAATCGTGAATGTCCACGCCGGAAAGCCGCGCCATGAGCCAGTTGGCGCAGCGCGACGGGATGCGGCGCATGACGAAGTTGTCGATCCGCTCCTTGCGCCAGCCGGAAACGACGTCGTAGCCTTCTTCGAGTTTCTCGACAAAGTGCGGTATCTCCGCGGGGTCGTGCTGCAGGTCGCCGTCCATGGCGAGCACAAACTCACCCTGCGCATGGTCGAACCCGGCGGCAAGGGCCGAGGTTTGCCCAAAGTTGCGGCGGAGCTTGACCACCAGCACGCGCGAGTCGACCGCGGCGATCTCCTCCAGCAGCTTGTAGCTGCGGTCGGACGAGCCGTCATCGACCAGAACCAGTTCAAAGGAGTCGCCGATCCCCTCCATGACGTCCTTGAGCCGGTCGTAAAGGGCGGTGACGTTTTCTTCTTCGTTGTGGAACGGGACGACGACGGAGTACTTGGTCATGGGCATCATTTTATACCGCCCGGAAAGAATCAGCCTTGTTTCGGGAAGCCTTCGGCCTCGTCGTAGTTGCCGGGGATCTCGAGAAAAACGCGCTCAGCGGTGGCAGCATCCTCGAGTGCCTGATCCACAAGATCGGGTGCGCCGCCCTGCCGGCGGAGCCAGGCCGCGGCATCCTCCCGGCTTGGGGAGTTGTAGGTGGCAGAGTCTTTGCGGTAGTTGGAACCGGCCTGCTCGAGGACGGTGTAGCCCGAGCCGTTTTTGGTGATTTCAAGAGTGCGGATGGCCATAGCTGGATGTCTCCTGACACCTGTTCAGATGCAAAACCGCTGCGCGGCTCCTGGTCACTTTGTGGCGGTATCGCCTTTGCTGTCACAAAAACACGTCCCGAAGGGACCGCCGGCCGCGCAGGCGGTTTTAGCCTTCCCCCAGCACCTCGGCGGCAACGCGCGCGGCGTGGGCGCAGGCGGTGCGGTCTACATCGTGGTGCGTCACAAAACGGACGGAGTGTGGGCCCACAGCGCCGGCGAAAACGCCACGGTGCTTGAGCGTGGTGACGACGGCGTTGGCGTCGCGACCGCCGCGCAGATGAAAGATGACGATGTTGCTTTGGACCGAGTGGAGGTCGAGCTCGACTTCCGGCAGGGCGGCCAGGCGCTCCGCAAGAACGCGGGCGTTGCTGTGGTCCTCGTGGAGGCGAGCCGGCATTTCTTCCAGTGCGATCAGGCCGGCCGCGGCCAGGATGCCGGCTTGGCGCATGCCGCCGCCCAGTGCCTTGCGGACCGAGCGGGCGCGGCTAATGAACTCCCCCGAACCGACGAGCATGGAGCCGACGGGAGCGCACAGGCCCTTGGAAAGGCAGAACATGACGGAGTCGAAACCTTGCGTGAGCTCGCGAACACCGAGGCCGAGGTGGGTGGCGGCGTGAAAGATGCGCGCCCCGTCGAGGTGGACGGGGAGGCCGGCCTCGCGAGCGCCGGCCCATATCTCCTCAAAAACCTCAAGCGGGGTCACGACGCCGCCGGCCATGTTGTGGGTGTTTTCAAGCGAGATGAGGCCGGGCTGCTGGCGGTAGTAGATTTTGGGGCCGATGAGGCCACGGATCTGTTCCCAGCGAAAGACGCCATCCTCGGCGCGGGCGGTGCGGAGCTGGCAACCGGCAAAAGCGGCGACCATGGCCATCTCCCAGTCGACCAGGTGGGCGCGGGCCTCGCACAACACCTCTTGCCCATGGGTCGTGTGGAGGCGGATCGCGATCTGGTTGCCCATGGTGCCGGTGGG
>CAXTWU010000174.1:2268-5102 GCA_964248025.1 uncultured Acidobacteriaceae bacterium
TCATCGCCGACGGCAAATCGCGCGGGCGCACCGTTTTCGCCGCGGAGCATGGAGTGGGCATCGACGCCGAGGCCGAGATAGGGGGCGCGGAGCCAGTAGCGCTCGTTGTGGCGGGACCTGCCGGACCCGGCCGCACCCGTGCGCGCGAAATTGGAGATCTCGTACTGGGCGAGGCCGGCTTCGGCGAGGGTTTCGCAGGCCCCGAGATACCAATCGGCGACCGCGTCGTCGTGCGGCAGCAGGGCCGCGCCGAAGCGGAAGCCACCGCGCAAGGCCTCGGCCCCGAGGCGCGAATCTTCGTCGAGCTCGAACATATAGATACTGGCGTGGTCGACAGGAGCGTTCGACAGGGTCTCAACGGAGCGGGCCCAGCTACTGCCGGTTTGGCCGGGCAGGCCGGCGATGAGGTCGGCCGAAACATGGGGGATGCCGGCGGCGCGCATCCGTTCGAGCTCGGCCAGGGCTTCTGTGCCGGAGTGGGTGCGGGCGGTGGCGCGGGCTTCGCCGTCCACAAAGGACTGCACGCCGAAGGAGATGCGATTGACGCCCGCGCGCTGGGCGGCTTCCAGAGTCGCGGGGGCAAGCTGGAGCGGGGCAGCTTCCAGGGTGATTTCGGCGTCGGGTTGGACTATGAACTCCTGCCGGATGGCGGCGAAAAGCTCCGAAAAAAGCTCGGGCGGAAGCAGCGAAGGGGTGCCGCCGCCCAAATAGATAGTGTCGACCTCCTGGGGGAGATGGAGGCCCTGCCGGGTGGCCCAGGGGCGCGCTGCGGCAAGCTGGCGGCGCAGGGCGGCGATGTAGGCAGGCATGGCGGAGGTGGGATAAACCCCCGAGGCAAAGTTGCAGAAGGTGCACTTGGCACGGCAGAACGGGACAGAAATGTAGAGGCCTAAGGGCCCGGGCTGTCTATGCTGCCGATATGCCGGATTCCGTTCCAAAATGGGAACCTCACTCCCCTATTTTCGCCGATGCGCGGGCTGGGCGCGTCCCCGGTCGATAGAATGGAGGTATCCCATGGCAGAGGCCGCGCAAACACCGCAGCAGGACGACGAGGTTGTCGGAAAAGCATACGACGGACGCCTGATGCGGCGGCTCCTGACCTATCTGCGTCCTTACAAGGCGGTCGCGCTGGTGTCGCTCGTCGCGATCCTGCTCAAGGCGGGGGTCGATGTGCTGGGACCATACCTGTTCAAGGTAGGTCTGGACCTGTACCTGACGCCGCATACCCCGGCGAGCGCGAAGCATTCTTTTCTGGGGCGGTACCTGAGCCCCGAGGCAAGCCGCGGCATCTCAGAGCTGGCGGCGGTGTACTTCGGCTCGCTCGTGCTGGGGTATGCGCTGGAGTGGATGCAGACCTATGTACTGCAGTGGATGGGCCAGAAGGTGATGTTCGATATGCGGCGGCAGATCTTCTCGCATCTGCAGCGCATGCATATCGGCTTTTTTGACCGCAACCCGGTGGGCCGGTTGGTGACGCGGCTCACAAGCGACGTGGACGCGCTGAACGAGATGTTCACATCGGGCATCTTCGCGATCTTTGAGGATGTTTTTGTACTGATCGGGATTGTGGCCGTGATGCTGTCGATGAGCTGGTGGCTGGCGCTGCTGTGCTTTGCGGTGCTGCCGCTCATCTTTCTGTGCACGCGCGTGTTCCGCAAGTATGTGCGGGAGTCGTACCGAAGAATCCGCGCGGCGGTCGCCAAGATCAATGCTTACACCCAGGAGCACATCAGCGGCATGCCGCTGGTGCAGCTGTTTAACCGGCAGGCGCGGGCGTACCAGGATTTCGAGGCGATCAACCGGCAGCACATGATCGCGTTCAAGGATTCGATCCTGGCATATGCCTTGTACTACCCGGGCGTGGAACTGTTAAGCACCATTGCAATCGCGCTGGTGATATGGATCGGCGGCGAAGGGGTGCTGCGCGGGGCGGTTTCCATCGGGGTGCTGGTCGCCTTTATCCAGTATTCTCAGCGGTTTTTCCGGCCCATCCAGGACCTGAGCGAGAAGTACAACATCCTGCAGGCGGCCATGGCAGCCAGTGAGCGGGTGTTTAAGCTGCTCGATACCGCGCCCGAGATCGCGTCGCCGGCGAAAGCAGTCACGGCGGAGAAATCCGGGACCATCGAGTTCCGGGACGTATGGTTCTCCTACGCGGCGTTGACACCGGAGCAGCAGGCCCGGCATCCGTCGGAGCTGCGGGATGTGGAGTGGGTGTTGCGTGGAGTCTCGTTCCGGATTGGGCCGGGAGAGACGGCAGCGATCGTGGGGCACACGGGCGCGGGCAAGACCACCATCATCAGCCTAATGATGCGCTTCTACGATACCCAGCACGGTGCCGTGCTGATCGACGGGGTCGACGTGCGCGCGCAGGATCTGCAGGCCCTACGATCGCGCTTCGGCGTCGTGCTGCAGGATCCGTTCCTGTTTTCAGGCACGATCGAGGCAAACATCCGGATGGGTTCGCCGATCGGGCCGGAACGGGTCAGGGCGGCCGCGGAAGAGGTGAACCTGCTGGATTTTATCGAAGGGCAGCCGGCGGGCTTTCAGGAGCTGCTGCGGGAGCGGGGAGCGGGGCTGTCAACCGGGCAAAAGCAGCTGATCAATTTTGCGCGGGCGCTGGCACATGACCCGGCGATCCTGATCCTGGACGAGGCGACCTCATCGGTGGACACGGATACGGAGTTGCGGGTGCGCTCGGCGCTGGAACGGATGGTGACCGGGCGGACCAGCGTGCTGATCGCGCATCGACTTTCCACGGTGCAAAGGGCGGATACGATCCTGGTGATGCACAAGGGGCAGCTGCGGGAGCAGGGGCCGCACCAGCAGCTGCT
>CAXTWU010000175.1:0-1169 GCA_964248025.1 uncultured Acidobacteriaceae bacterium
CTGGTTGGTAGCACCATTCGGCTGCGTATACAGCGCCTGGTTGTGATAAACCACACCGGGCAGCAGCGAGGCCCGGGCTATGTCGCGTTCCAGGGAAGCCGCTTTCGCATCGGCGCGCGCCGCCGCATAGGTCGGCTCGTTCGCTTCCGCGCGGCGAATCGCTTCCGGCAGCGTGATGCCTTGCGCGTGCGCCGAACCGAGCCCACATCCGAGCACCGACAGCAGGAAAACGCTGCCCACAAGGGCTCGCGCGCACGCGAAAACGGATCGTCCGCTCATCCAGACCAGTGTAGAAGCAGCGGCTTAACCCTGCCTGAACGCGGATTCCGGCACACTCCGGGCTAGGACGAAAAGGGCCCTCTTGTGTCGGCTGACGACAACGGTGCCGGTGTACGCCCGAAGAGCACGTCAAGGATCCAGTCGCTCAGGATGCGGCCCCGCTGCGCGAGACTTGGCATCTTCGCCAGGTAAACGGCGCGCCACATGGCCCACGCAATAAAACCGGAAAAGTTATAGCCGTAGACCCGCGCCACACCCGTACGCCGGCCCACCAGCGCCAGCTCACCAAGCGGTGTAAAGCGGAACGGCTCCGTCGCTCTCCCCTGCAACGTGCGGATAATGTTTTGCGCTACCACCGTACCTTCGCGAGTGGCGTTCTGTGCGGTCGGCGCATAGGTGCCCTTGCCATCGGGCTCCGGGATCTCGGCGCAGTCGCCCAGTGCCCACACCCCGCTGTGCTCCGGTAGCTGGCAGTCGCTCTCTACCGTCAGGCCGTGGTGTTTGCCGTGCTGGGCCGGCAGGTTGGCCAGCAGCGGATTCGGCGTGACCCCTGCTGCCCAGATCAGTGTGCGCGTCGGAATGCGCTCGCCCTTGCCGATCTCCACAAAATCTTCGCCGGCGCTTTTGATGCTGGTGTTTAGCCGCACCTCCACCCCGCGCTCCTTCAACTTTTCCAGCGTGTACCGGCTGAGGTCGTCCGTGATCTCCGGCAGCAGCTTCGCACCCGGGTGCACCAGCAGTGTTCGGACCTCGGACGGTTGCAGCTTCGGCAGCTTTTCGACCTCCGTGCGTACCAGGTCGTTGATCGCCGCCATGGTTTCGACCCCGGTGTATCCACCACCGCCCACTACAAATGTCAGCAGCTCGCGCCGTTTCGCCGGGTCATCCTC
>CAXTWU010000175.1:1269-5061 GCA_964248025.1 uncultured Acidobacteriaceae bacterium
TTTTCCGACGCCAGAAACGCGGCCAGATTGGCCACATCCTCAGGGGTACCGAGCCGGTTCAGCGGGATATTCGCGAGCAGGGCTTTCATCTCCGCCTCGTTGCCCATCAGGTTCTTGTTGATCGGCGTTTCGATCGCGCCCGGGGCGATGTTGTTGATGGTGATATTCTTCGGACCGAGCTCCACCGCGAGCGTACGCATCAGCATCCTGAGCCCGCCCTTGCTGACGCAGTATGTGGCGAAGCCGGGGAATGTCATGTCCTCATGCACGGAGCTGATGTTGACGATCCGGCCCGGTTTGCCTGCCGCGATCAGCCGCTGGGTGAAGTACTGCGTCAGGAAGAACGGCCCTTTCAGGTTTACGTCCAGCACCTTGTCGTAGTCCGCTTCCGGTACCTCGGTAAATGCCGCCTTCTTTTCCATGCCGGCATTGTTGACCAGGATGTCGATGGGGCCGAACTTGTCGTAGCCTTGATCCACCAGCGTGCGTATCTGGTTGAAGTTAGTGACATCGGCCTGCACAATGATGCCCTCGGAGCCGGCCTTTTTGACCCTGTCCAGCGTTTCCTCGGCACCTGCCGGAGCGCCGATGTAGTCGATAACGACCTTGGCACCTTCTTCGGCGAACTTACACGCGATTCCCTGTCCGATTCCCGAGCTGGCCCCTGTAATGACCGCGACCTTGCCATCCAGCAATCCCATGCCGCCCCCCAGCACTTTCCGCTTCAAGATTTCACATAGGTCCACAGGTTCCGCGAAGACGAACCGTGGCCAAAGAGAGCCGAGTCCCGACCCATGCCAGTTGTGATGCGGCAAATGGAACAAGGACGTGCGGAACGGTTGCTGTTGGAGCAAACCGGGGTTGCTTTGGCCGTCATCGCTCATCTCGCGGTTCCCTGCCTTGGGCCGGCCCGTGCTCCCGTCGCAAGCGGAACCGTAGGAGGCTCCCGCGTCAGCAGAAAAGCGCGAAACGCGCCCGCGCTGCCGGACGGCTGGGGCCCGGCGGGCGCGGCCAGCGCAAAGCGACGCGACAAGGGCACTCGGCGCACGTGTGCCAGCGCCAGCGTGCCGAGAAGCAGCTGATGACGCACCACCCATTGCGACACAAACGCGACACCGAGGCCAGCCTCCACCGCGCCCAGCAATCCTTCGGTTGAGTCGAGTTCCATGCGCACCTGCAGGTCTTTCACCTTGATTCCGGCAGCGGCAAGCGCCCCTTCCACCACGCGCCGAGAGCCGGAGCCGAACTCCCGCATCAGCATCGGCTCCTGCAGCAGAGCGTGTGCTTCGATCTCGTGCCCGGCCCACTCATGCCCCACCGGCACCACCAGCACCATGCGGTCTTCCATAAACGGCTCAATGCGAAAGCCGGACCCGGGGCCATGGCCCGTCTCCGGGCCTTCAATCAACGCCAGGTGCACTTCGTGCCTCGCAAGCGCGTCCAGCATCGCGTCGGTGTTGCCGCTGCGCGCGGTTACACGAACCCTCGGGTGAAGCGCAAAGAAATCTGCGATCAAGCGCGGCAACAGGTACTGCGCGATCGTTTGCGACGCCCCCAGGGCAAGCTCGCCCCCGTGCTCCCCAAGGGCCCGGGCAACAGCGGCAGCGGCCTCTTCTGCAATTTGTTTCAATCGTTGGGCATAGGGCAGCAAGGCCTGGCCGCCCTGGGTCAGGCGGATGGTGCCGCCGCCCCGGTCGAACAGCGGCACGCCCAGCTCTTCCTCAAGCGCCTTGATCTGCTGGGTCACTGCCGGCTGGGTCAGCAACAGCTCTTCGGCGGCGCGGCTAAAGCTCAGGTGCCCGGCAACCGCTCGAAACACGCGCAGGCGAAAGTTCTCGATCATGGCCGGCCGTCCCGCGACAGGCAACCGCGCAAGGGCCGGCCTCCGGGCCATTCGCTACCCAGCTGTATTTGAGAACCACTTCTGATGAAGCATCTCCGCCGTGAGCGTTTCGGGCGCGGCGCTCGCACCGTCGCCGCCGGCCCGCTGCGCCTGTTGACCGCGCACCTGCGTGGCTGCGACATACACGGGCCGGTGGGGCACCGGGCCGCTCAGCGCGGTGGTCTCGGGCGGCGCTTCCCTGCGCGTGCGTGTCGCGCGCCGCTCCTTGGGCTTGAGCCGCTTCACAACCGGCGGCACCAGCTCGTCCACCGTTGCCTGGATATCGGCTACCCCGGACGGGCTGTATTCAGCTATTTCTTCGTCTTCGTCCTGGGGGGGCGCAAGGAGAAAATCACGAGCCGCAAGCAAGCGCCGCAGCTCAACATCGATCAGTTGGATGACTTCAGGGTAGGACATCGGTCTCTATTCTAGCGCCCTGCGGCGCGTCATTGGATCAAGGGTGTAGATACAGAATAGCCCGCCTGGCGATAAGAAAACTACCAGGGAAGCAATAGATTCGCGACGGCATCACGCTTGGAGTCGGCATAGGCTCCACCTTGCTAGGATTGTCCGCCGATATGTCCCAGCGCTACCCCGATGGCATAAGTGACCACACCTTCAACCGCGCCCACCAGCGTCATCTCCAGCCCGCTGCTCCACCAGGACCGGATCGTGATCAGCGACTTTGCCGCGCCCACGGCGAAGTGCGCGATCAGCGAGATCACGGCCGCCGCCACGACGGCGGGGATGCCCGACATGAAAAAAAACGGAAGGATCGGGACGAAAGCGCCGACCGCTGTGGAAAGGGCACCCGAAGTCGCCGAAACCCAGGGCCGGCTCAGCCCATCCTCCGAGGTGTCCAGCCGTTCGCGCGCCAGCGCATCCACAAAGCGCTTTTTGTCTTTCGCCAGGTGGTCCACAAAGCGCTCCGCATCGTCGGCCGTCAGCCCGCGCACCTGGTAGGTCAGCGACAGCAACTCGCGCGCTTCGCCCTCGTTGGTGTCCACCGCTTCTTCCTCGCGGGCGTACTCAGCCTGGTAGATCTCCCGCTCGCTTTTTGCGGCCAGGTACGCGCCCGAGCCCATCGACAAGGCACTGGCGATCATGCCGGCAAGCCCGGCGATCAGCACAAAGCGGCTGTTGCCCAGGGTCGCTCCCGAGACTCCGGACACAATCCCAAAAATAGATCCCAGCCCGTCATTGACGCCGTAGATCGCGTCCCCGATCCAGCTGGCCGCGCGCGGGCGGCCTTTTTCGCGCGCTGCAATCAGGGCTTCCAGCGCTTCTCGCGCCTGCTCGGTTGAAAGCTGGGCGCGTGGCGCGCGGTCGCGAATCAGGTTGCCCAGCACCCGGTAGTGCTCTTTTTCGTCCTCGATCACTTCCCGCAGGATCGCGACACTCGGCTCATCGCCAAGCTCGCGCAGTTGCCTGCCGTAGCGCGCCACATCGCGGTTTTCGTCCAGCTCCAGCCGTCGCAGCGCCAGGGCATCGCCGCCCACCCGGCTTTGCAGCGTGTTGGCTTCACCGCCTGGCGATCCCTTGTACACAGGCGCAGGTCCGCCCAGTTCCCCGATACGCCTGGACCACTGGTCGGCATGGTGGCGCTCGGCACGCGCCAGGCCGAGCAAGGCAGCCCGGCGCCCCGGGTCGCTTTCGCGCTCGGCCAGCGTCGCATAGGTGTAATAGCCTGTCATCTCCGTCTGCCAGTTGGCTTCAAGCGCCCGCAGCAAGCGTCCAGTGCGGCCGCTGCCCGCGGCCATCTGTTCGCGCACTGTTTGTGTTGGAGCTGCTTCTTCCGAGCGCACAGCTGCCTCCAGCGAATCATGCTGCGGGTAAAAAAGGAGATAGATGACGAAAGCCGCTCGTCCGTGTACCGTCTTGTAGCCAGGAAACGGTCTGGACCCGGTCTG
>CAXTWU010000176.1:0-5013 GCA_964248025.1 uncultured Acidobacteriaceae bacterium
ACGGTGAGCCAGGGCGTGCCTTTGCCCATGAGGGTGCAGGCGGTTGCGGGCGATGGCAAAACACCAGCCGCCAACGTGCAGGTCAGCTTCAGCGTGCAAAGCGGTGCCGCGCAAATTGTTTCAGCTGCGACGGGCTGCTCCGGTACAGCTTGTACGGCCATGACGGACGCGAACGGGATGGCTAGTGTGACGGTAGCGGCCGAGACCGCGCAGGCCACGCAGGTTGTCGCGGCCCTGGCGAACGGCGCAAATGTGATCGCGGAGTTTGACGGCGGTGCGCCGCCGCAGATCGCGGCGACCAACCGGCTTTACCTCGCGATCGGAGCGCAGGTCGGCTGGACGCCGACAGCCATTGTTCTGAGCAATGGGCAGCCTTTGCAGGGTGCGGCCGTGCAGTGGAGCGGCGGCGCGGGCGCGCAGGTGGCGGCAGCCTGGGCCAGCTCGACCAGCAATGCTGCCGGCTTTGTTTCCACCCAGGTGACAGCAGGCCCGCTGGCGCAGGGCGCGATCGCCAATGTGTATGCCTGCCAAGCCCAAAGTTCGGCCTGCGCTGCCTTTACGATCAGCGCCGTGCACAGCGAGGCAGCCTCGCTTGTGCCGGTCAGCGGCGTGGGCCAGAGCCTGCAGGCCAGCGGCACTGCACTGCCTGTAACCCTGCAGGTTATCGATGGAGTGGGGCACCCGCTGGCAGGTGCTGTTGTCAGCGTTTACCAGCAGATGACAGCTTGGCAGCCGCCGTGTCCCGCGGCGGGCCGCTGCCCGGCAGCCCAGCAACTCGGGTCTCAGAGTGCCACGCTCGGTTCGGACAGCAATGGACTGATCTCTTTTGTTCCGATGAACAATGGCGGGCTGCCGGCGGATACCCAGGTGCTTGCCAGTACCGGATCGGCTGGTACGCTGCGATTCAGCATCGTGCAGCACCCGTAAACAAGCTGCTTTGGTAGTGCGGTGATATTCGATGCGCCCCTGGTTCACAGCAAGACGGGGCTCGCCGACGTCTATCCCGTGAGATAACGGTGGAAGTGATGAAACGCGCCCGGGGATCTCCCGGGCGCAAAGGGGCAGGGATGGCGGCTGGCAAAACAACAGGCAAGGTGTTCAACAATCGTGCTGTGGAAGAGAAAAGAAAGCCGCGGGTTGTGATCCTGGGCGGCGGCTTTGCCGGCATGAAGGCGGCCAAGGCCCTGCGCAAAATGCCGGTCAGCGTCACATTGATCGACAAGAGCAACCACCATACGTTTCAGCCATTGCTGTACCAGGTCTCGCTCGCCATGCTTTCGCCCTCCGATATCGCGTCCCCGATCCGGCATGCGCTGCGCGGTGCTCGCAATGTCGATGTTCTGATGGAAGAGGTGACGGGCGTGGATACGGCTGGCCACCACGTGCAGCTGCAAAGTGGCGCGCAGGTGCAATACGACTACCTCATTGTTGCCACTGGATCCACCAAGTCCTACTTTGGGCACAATGAATGGGAACAGTATGCCCCAGGCTTAAAGACGGTTGAGGACGCGACCGAGATTCGCCGCCGCGTGCTGCTGGCTTATGAGCTGGCAGAGCGACAGGCCGTCGAAACCGGCTCGCACCGGCCCTTGGACTTTGTTGTGATCGGCGGCGGCCCCACGGGGGTGGAACTTGCCGGAGCCATCGCCGAAATTTCCCGATTTTTTCTTCAGCAGGACTTCCGGCATATTGATCCGAAAAAATCGCGCATTCTCCTGATCGAGGGCGGCCCGCGCATCCTGCCCAGCTATCCGGAAGACCTGACCGAGAAAGGTGTGCAGCAGCTCAAGCGCCTGGGTGTCGAGGTGCGGACCGGCTGGATGGTTGAGGAGATCGGTCCCGGCTACGTCCGGGTCAAGGACCAGGAGCAGCTTGACTCGGTCGTGACGCTATGGGGTGCCGGTGTTGCCTCGTCGCCGGTCGGGGCTATGCTGGGCACGCCGCTTGACAAGCGCAAGCGCGTGATTGTGGACAAAACGCTTAATCCGGAAGGGCTGCCGGATGTTTTTGTCTGCGGCGACCTCGCCGTGTTTGTGCAGGATGGCAACGAGCTGCCCGGCGTGGCCCAGCCGGCCCTGCAGATGGGCGCCCATGCCGCTAAGATGATCGCCCAAGATCTGCGAAAAAAGCCCCGGCAGGAGTTTCACTACTTCGACAAGGGCGACATGGCAACCATTGGCCGCTACTCTGCAGTGGCCGATATACGCTGGCCCTTTAAAGCTCACTGGGGCGGCTTTCCCGCCTGGGTGACTTGGCTGGTAGTGCACCTGGCATTCATTATCGATTTCCGCAACCAGGTTTCCGTGCTGCTGCAATGGGCCTGGACTTACCTCTTCCTGTCGCGCGGGGCGCGGCTCATTACCGGCAGTCCCGTGCTGGAAGGATGGAAGGAGACGGAGCACGTGCGCGACCCGTTGATCAGCCGCCCGGCCGACCCGGCATCTTTAAAGACCGCGGGCGACCTGCAGAACGTCTAAAACGGACAAAAAAAGACAGCCCGCAAAGGCTGCCTTTGGGATGTAGACGTGGCCTAATCAGACCCCGACAGGCTGCGCTACCGGCACATTGACGGCTGTGAGCCAGTTGAAGCGGTCCGGCACGGTGCCGTTCACAATGCCGAAAAATTCCTGGGCCAGCTGCTTCGTGACCGGCCCGGTCTTGCCGTTGCCGATCGGGAGCCGGTCGACCGAGCGCAGGGGTGTGACCTCGGCGGCGGTACCGGTAAAAAAGGCTTCGTCGGCGACGTAGAGCATTTCGCGCGGCAGCGCCTGCTCGACCACCGGGATGCCGAAATGGCGAGCCAGCGTCAGGATGGCATCGCGAGTGATTCCGTTCAGCACCGAGTTGGCCAGGGGCGAGGTGTAAAGCGTACCTCCGCGAACCAGAAACAGGTTCTCACCCGACCCTTCCGAAAGGTATCCGTTGACGTCGAGCCCGATCCCTTCGGAGTAGCCGTTCATCTCGGCTTCCATGCGGATCAGCTGCGAGTTCATGTAATTCGCACCGGCCTTGGCAAGGGTGGGCATTGTGTTCGGCGCCAGGCGGTTCCACGAGGAAACGCACACATCGGCCCCTTGATCGTGACCGTGGAAGATGTTGCTCCACGGAAAGTTCGCAATGTATACGTCGACAGGCGTGCCTTTTGGATTGACTCCTATCTCCCCGTAGCCCCGGATCACCAGCGGGCGAATGTAGCAGGGGGCGACCCCGTTGGCCTCCACGACGTCGATCACCGCTGAACACAACTGGTCGAGTGAGTAGGGAACCACCATGCGGTAGATCTTGGCGGAATCCAGCAGCCGCTGCATGTGCTCAACAAGGCGGAACACCCCTGCACCTTCAGGCTGTTTGTAACAGCGAACTCCTTCAAACACGGACGAACCGTAATGGATCACGTGGCTCATGATGTGGATCTGCGCGCGATCCCAGGCGATCAGCTCGCCATTGCGCCAAATGTTGGCAGTGGTTTGAATGGGCATAGTGGCGGGCTCCTTGGGGCAGGTTCAAGTTTGGTGGCAGAGCACGATTATAGCGGTGTGTCGCTGGGGCTTTCCTGCTTGCAGCACGGGTACGATCGTGCCCTGTTGCGCCCACCCGGAATCCGGTAAGGTGCAGGTATGTTCGGGCCGGCCACACACGCATTGCGGGAGATTCACCAGTCGAAATATGTTGGCTTTTCGCTCCTCGCCCTCAGCTCCATTTTTTTCCTGGTTGACCCGTTCGCCAGCATTGGCTCTTTTCTTGCCATCACGGCCGGCGCTGACCGGACCAAGCGGAAGCGCATGGCTGGCAAGGCCTGTGTCACCTGCTTCATCGTGCTTTCTTCGTTTGCATTGGCCGGGCAGCTCATTTTCAAGATGTTCGGGATCACGCTGCCGGCCTTTGAAATCGCCGGGGGCCTGATCCTGATGCTGATCGGCATCGACATGCTGGAAGCCAAACGCTCACCGACGCAGGAAAGCCTTTCGGAAACGGAAGAAGGGGCGCACAAGGAGGATGCCGGCATCGTGCCTCTCGGGATTCCCATGCTTGCAGGCCCTGGAGCGATCTCAAGTGTGATGGTTATGGTTGGCCAGGCGGACAGCTACTGGCAGATGGCCGCGATCATCGGGTCGATCGGTGTGACCGCTGCGGCCAGCTACGGTGTTCTTAGCGCCGCGGAGCGGCTTCAAAGCCTGCTGGGGGAAACGGGAATTCGCATCTTGGTACGCATCATGGGGCTTCTGCTGGTGGCACTTGCGATGCAGTTTTTTGTAAACGGGCTTACGATCCTGGGAATGATTCCGCGCCAAAGCTGAAAGGCAATCCGATCGAACATCAGGGCACTCAGTGCTGCTGTGGTTTTTCAACAGCAGTTCACTCTTTTCAACAGTTGCCGGGGTGCTGTGCAGGGGTTAGTATCGGTTCTGTCAGCAAGGACATGGCGCCAGAGCGCCAGCGTCGGGAAGCGATTCTGTAGAAGGCTGATGCAGAAGGCCGATGCAAAGGGCGACAGGTTGCACAGTCGCTGTGATTCGTGTAAGATGATTGATGTTGAGGCACGCGGAACGATCGCGGCCAAGACAAGCAGCCTAAATGGGCAGCTAAAGCGGTTGTTCGACGGCACCTCCGAGGTGCCCAGAAGGTTTTCCTTCCAGAGCGAACCCTGAGCCATCTAAAGTCCTTTGGGGCTAACCTCTAGCGTCTCCGGACGTGAGGACGTTCTCTTAAATTTTGCGCAACGGCCATTTCCAAGCAAAGCTGAGTTCGTAACGTTTCCAGAGTTGATACGGTTGCTCTGCCACACCTGGTAGCGGCAGAGCGATAATGATTTGAAACCGTATTGACAGCGACGGCGAAAGCAGATAGTTTTAGGAAATGCGCTGAAAGGCGCAGCAAGTTCGAGGACACGCAGCGACACAGCTGCGGATCCCGATCCTAGCGGCCCGCTTAGGCGGCTTCCGCTTCGGATCTTTGACAATCAGGTTGAACATGCCAGTCGTGAGAATAGAACCAAGTCTGGTTTGATCATTC
>CAXTWU010000177.1:0-4969 GCA_964248025.1 uncultured Acidobacteriaceae bacterium
ACTCGTTGACGCGCGGGTTGTACTTCATGGTGCAGGAGCCGAGCGGGTACATGCCGAGATCGATGGCATAGTTCCAGGTGGACATGCGGGTGAAGTGACGGATGATCTCAATCTCGCTGAGCTCCGGCAGGGCCGCGGGCTCGGGCCGGGCGGCTGCACCCAGCAGGGCGTGTGCGTTCACCTCGGGTACGTCGAGCGGCGGCAGCTTGTAGGCGCGCTTGCCGGGGGCCGACTTTTCAAAGCTGAGGGCTTCGTTCTGGGTCTGGTGCGCCGTGACCTTGCGCGGAGTGCCGATGAACGGTTCTGCCTTGACAGCCGTGTGCTCGTGCTCTAGTTCCGGAGTGACCGTGCTCATCGTTTTCCTGTTCTGCCCAGCGGCGCGTGTTTCCTAAGACGGCGCGCGTCTGACGGAAGTCCAGTCTCTAGTCTATCGCTTTCCCGTTTTGGAACCAGCCTTAGGTCCGTGGTAACCGCTTGTCAGCGATTTGAATGGCGTTTCCCATCGAACTTGGTAGAGTTCGGATCATGCGTGTCGCACCTCCTCGATCCTTTTACTCCTTCGCTGCCCTGCTGCTTGGTTTATTCTGGCCAACGGCCGTGTTCGCCCAAGGCGGAACCAGCACTCCCGAAGCAGCGCCGGGGCTCCCCATCCCTTCTACGGTTGTGCCCTGGGCACTGGATGTGGTGGATGGACAGCCGGCACTTGTGCCGGTGCACCACGCCAGTGTCACCATGAATCGGCATACGGGCAAGAACATCGCCGGGGAACTGGCCGGGTCTTTCCTTTATCACCCGGAGATGACAACAGAGCTGCAAGGGACGCATGCCAGAACGCAGTTGCATACGTCCACTCCGGTTTTGTACTTCCATGTGGAACAGGACATGGACCCGGAGGAACCAGGCAAGGCGGGAGACAGGTTCGCCATCCAGCTGGTCCCGGCAAAACTGGCGAAGGATCGCCGGGTGGTCACAACGACCACGTTCAATGCCTTGACCACGCGTGGAAAGCACAAGGACGACGCGATATCGACGACAACAGATGTGCTGCCAGGCGACTGGTACCGTCTGGCCCCGAAAACACCGCTGGCTGCCGGCGAGTACGTCCTGCTGTGGCAGCCGATGCGGGGCGAGGAGTTTGCCGTAACGGTGTACCCCTTTGGGATCGACCCGAAAGCCCCGGTGTCGAGCGAAGCTGTGCGGGCGGGAGGCGGTGCAGGCCATGGCAGCGGCACCGCGATCCTGACACAGGGGGCCGCACCTAGCGAATAGCGGCAATTGGGGATACTGCCTGCAGCACCCTCGCGGTGCGGTCGATAGTGTCGCGGGTCGTTAGTTCGGTGGCGCACCACAGGCTGGCGTGTCCGAGCTCGGGGTAGTGCCGGGCGAGCGGGAGGCCGCCGATGATCTTTTCTTCGAGCAGGCGCGTGTTGAGGTCTTCGGCAGACTCGGGGGTGCGCAGGACGAACTCGTGGAAGCGCGGGGTGCGGGCGAAAAGCAGCTCGCCTTGCGCCCCGAGGGTGCGGGCGGCGTAGTCGGCCTTGGCCAGGTTGTGCGCGGCAAGCTCGCGGATGCCTTCGCGGCCGTACACCGTAAGAAAAATGGTCGCCATCAATGCGACCAGCGCCTGGTTGGTGCAGATATTGGAGGTGGCTTTTTCGCGGCGAATATGTTGCTCGCGGGTGCTGAGAGTCAGAACAAAGCCGCGCTGGCCGTTCTTGTCCGTGGTCTCCCCCACGAGCCGGCCGGGCATCTGGCGCAGGTACTTTTCCTTGGCCGCGAGCACGCCGCAGTAGGGGCCGCCGTAGGAGAGCGCGACGCCGAAGCTTTGTGCTTCGAGCGAAACAATATCGGCCTCGACCGGCGGCCGAACCGCGCCGAGCGAAACGGCCTCGGCGACCGAAACGATGAGCAAGGCGCCCTTTGCGTGGGCGATTTCGGCGATCGCCGGAACATCTTCGACGACGCCGAAGAAGTTGGGAGACTGCACAAGCACGCAGGCGGTTTCAGCGGTGACCGATGCTTCAAGCGCTCCCAGGTCAAGGCGTCCGCCGTTCTCCGCGCCATCCGGCAGGTAGCCGACCTCCGTTTGGCGGGTACCCTGGTGCTGCGCATAGGTGCGCATCACCTCGCGGTACTCCGGGTGCACGGTGCGGGCGACGGCAACATGGTCACGCCCGGTCACGCGAATAGCCATCATGGCCGCTTCGGCCGCGCCGGTCGAGCCGTCGTACATCGACGCGTTCGCGATCTCCATGCCGGTCAGCTCGCAAATCATGGTTTGAAACTCAAAAATCGCCTGGAGCGTGCCCTGGGTGATCTCGGCCTGGTAGGGCGTGTAGGAGGTCAGGAACTCGCCGCGCTGAACGAGCGAGTCGATGACCACGGGCCGGTAATGCCGGTAAGCGCCCGCACCGAGAAAGCTCGCGTAGCCGACCGCATTGTGCGAGGCGGCCTCCTTGAAGTAGTCGATGATCTCGGACTCGCCCATCTGGCGCGGGATGGTGAGGTCGCGCGTGAGCCGGAAGGGCTCTGGAATGGTGGAGAAGAGGTCGTCGATGGACTCCGCGCCGATCTCCCGGAGCATGGCGGCGCGTTCAGTGTCGGATTTCGGTAGGTAGCGCATCGATAAAGTTTCCTTAGAAGGATGTTAAACGCGGCACAGGTTGAGGGCGCTACATTGTTCAAGCAAGCACGATGCGCGCACCGCCCAAGGTTGCAGCCCGGCCTCTCGCAACTGGGAGCCTTTGGGAGCAGAAAGGATTTCGCGCCGCTTCTGGAGGTTCCACGATGGTGATGACGCCCGCCACGCCTGACCCGATTTCCGACCGTCATGGGCTTGGCGCAACCCGATTGTCTCGCGCGCTTTTGAGCTTCGCCACAATGTGCAGCTCCTGGCTTGTCTCTCTTGCACTTCTAGCTATGCTGAAGGTGACGTTCGAACCCGGGCTGGAGATACCCTTCTTGGCGTCGTGGTCGGGGATCTTCAGTGCGGTTACTTTCTGCATCTTTGTGGTGCCGCTGGTGACAGTCTTTTCTCGCCGGGTTCAATTGCGCTTCTTCTATCTTGTTGTGCTCTGCTCATTCGGCTGGGATGCCCTGGTCATGCGATGGTTCTTTCAAGAGTGGCCCTGGACCATATGGTTCCATGAGTCCGGATTTCTCTTCTTGGCCTGGTTCGGCGAGTTTACCTGCGTTGCACTTGCGATTTATTTCGCCATGCTGTGGCGAGGTGCGCATGCCGGCGCTCGTGCTGTTCGGCAATCACGGCCCATCGAAGCTGATACCGATTTCGGCGCAGGCTTGGACGAGAGCCACGCTCCATGCATCGATGCGCACGAGCGGCCCTAGTGACCGGTTTCTTCGGAGACGAATGCTTCGTAGTCGGCGGCGGTGAGCAGTGTGTCGACTTCAGATGGGCTGCTGAGGTTCAGGCGCATGATCCAGGTGCCGTGAGCGTCGGTGTTGATCTTTTCGGGCGCGGCGCCTAGGTCTTCATTCACGGAGAAGACCTCGCCGGAGACAGGGGCGTATAAATCGGAAACGGCCTTGACGGATTCGACCGAGCCGAAGACCTTACCTTTCTCTACGCTCGCCCCCACCCTTGGCGTTTCCACGAAAACGATGTCGCCGAGCGTGGATTGCGCGTGATCGGTGATGCCGACGGTGCCGACCCCTTCCTGCACATGAATCCACTCGTGTTCACGGGTGTAGCGAAACTCTTGCGGGTAGCTCATGCGTTTACTCCTTTACGTCCTGGGCGGCGACGGCGGCGGTTGTTTTCAGGCGCTTGTAGAACGGGATGGCGGTGGTGCGGGCCTTCACCATGGCACCGCGGATCTCAACGAACACCTCGCGCGACGGCGTGACGTTGGCATACTCAGCGGGCATGTAGGCGAGCGCTATGTTTTTCCTGAGATAGGGCGCGGGCGAGCCGCTCGTCACTGTGCCGATAGGTAAGCCGGCGTCATCATATACCGGGTAGCCATCGCGGGCGATGCCGCGGTCGACCATCTCTAGGCCGACCAGCCGGCGCGTCGGGCCGCCTGCTTCCGCGATGCCGCGCAGGGCGCCGGCACCGGTGAAATCGACGCCCTTGTCGAGCTTGGCGTAGCGCCCGAGCCCGGCTTCGTAGACGTTGATCGTGTCTGAGATCTCGTGTCCGTAGAGAGCCATCGCCGACTCAAGCCGCAGGGTGTTGCGCGCGCCCAGGCCGCAGGGCAGGATGCCGAACTCCGCCCCAGCCGCCAGGATCTCACTCCACACCCGCGCGCTCGCCGCTTCATCGGACGGGATGTAGAGCTCGAAGCCGTCTTCGCCGGAATAGCCGGTGCGCGCCACCAGCACGTTATAAAGTCCGCAAACCTTGCCCCATTTGAACCAGTAGTTTTTGATTTCGGCGAGCGGCAGGTCGGTGAGCTTCCCAAGCACGTTGGCTGCGCGCGGGCCCTGGATCGCCAGCTGCGTGTACAGGTCGGAGTAGTTGGAAACGTGGCACTTGAATGGCTGCGACTGCGCCCGGATCCACTCATAGTCTTTTTCGCGAGTGCCGGCGTTGATGACGATGAGGTAGTCGTTCTCACCCAGTTTATGGACGATGATGTCGTCGACAAAGGTGCCCTGCGGGGTCAGCATGGCGGAGTACTGCGCCTGGCCGATGGCGAGCTTCGACGCGTCGTTCATGGAGAAACGCTGCACGGCGTCGAGCGACTGCGGGCCACGCAGCTGGATGTCGCCCATGTGGCTTACGTCGAAGAGCCCGACGGCGGTACGAACGGCAAGATGCTCCGCCGTGATGCCCGAGTATTCAACTGGCATGTCCCAGCCGCCGAAGTCGACCATTTTGGCGCCAAGGGCGCGATGGGTGGCGTTGAGAGCGGTTTTACGGATCGCTGTTTCCGGCACCGGGTCCTCGCGAGAAGCCGGGACCGGCTCCCCAAGCCTTAACGGTACCATGCGGAGGGTGGGGGCT
>CAXTWU010000178.1:0-4918 GCA_964248025.1 uncultured Acidobacteriaceae bacterium
GCCCCACACGGGGGCGGGTACGGGCCGCCTGGGGGTTGGGGGGGCGGGTGCGGGGGGGTATGGCGTGGGGGGGGGGGGGGTTGCAAAGCTGGCCGGGGGGCGGGGTGCCGGTGTTGCAGGCGGCGAGCAGAACAAGCGCGGCGAGAGCGAGTGCGACGGGGCGGGGCACGCTCTTACTATAAGTGGTATGGAGATGGAGCACAGGCCGGTCCTGAGTGTAGTGGTGCCGGCCGGCAGCGGGGAGGGCAACGGCGATCTGCGGGCGTGTCTCGATTCGCTGGCAGCCGGGAGCGAACCGGGCTGGGTGCTGGGCGAGCACTGGGAGCTGCTGGTGGTGGTGTCGGGGCTTGGGGCCGAGGATGGCGAGCCCTTGGCGGAAGCATTTCCCGAAACGCGGGTCATGGCGGCGCCCCCGGGGCCGACGGCCTGGGCGACTCGCAGCAGCCATGGCTGCCAGGTGGGGGCCAAGGCCGCGCGTGGGGCATGGCTGCTTTTTACAACCCCCAACACGGTGCATGCGGCGGGCGCGGCGAGCCGGGCGGTGGTGGAGGCGGAACGCTACGGGGTGGCCCTGCTGTCGTATGGGGGAGAGCCGGTTGGAGGCGGGCTGCTGTCGAGGGCGCTGCTGCCGATGATCCTGTCAGAGATCGCCACTGCGTACCCGCGGGCGCAGGTGAACGATCCGGCAAAGCGAATTGCTTTTGCGACGAGCGAGTTCCTGCTGATGGACGCGGAGCGCTACCGCGAGCTGGGCGGGCATGAAGCAATCGCGGCGTCACCCGTACCGGAGGTGGACCTGGCGTTTGCGGCGAAACGGCGCGAACTGGGTGTGCGCTACCGGGAAGCGCCGGAAGCTGTGTCGGCGCAAGTTCCTGCCGACTTCGGCGCGTTTTGGGCAGGCTGGCGCGCGAAGCTGCCGTCGCTGATCCATAACACGCCCGCGCTAGCCGCATGGCGGCTGCTCGACGTTGGGTTGCTGTGGGGTTTGCTGCTGCTGGCCCTGCTGTACCCGGTTCCGTTCGCGTGGGAGCGATGGGTGTTGTGGGTTTTGTGGCTGCGCAATGGGTGGCGAGTGTACCGGCGGGCCGGGCGCTCGCACCTGACGGCTGCCGCCCTGCTGTGGGGGCTGACGCTGGGGTTGCCGTTGTTTGCGGTGTTGTGCGCGGTGAGCCGACGGAACGGGAAAACACCATTGCGATAGCACGCGAGCGGCCATGCGACCGAACCAGCCCGGCAGCATCCCATGCGAGGGAGCAAGCATGATTTTATTGACACGCAGGGCCGAGTGGAGCGCCGCGCACTTCTACTGGGTGGAGGGCTGGAGCGAGGAGGAAAACCTGCGCCGCTTTGGGCTGTGCGCCAACCGCAACGGGCATGGCCACAACTACACGCTGGAGGTGACGGTCGGGGGCGAGGTGGACCCGGAAACCGGGTTCGTGGTGGACCTGAAATGGTTGAAGGAGGTGATGGAGCGCGAGGTGATCGCGGTGTACGACCATCGCCACCTGAATCTGGAGGTGCCTGACTTCCAAACTGCGCAGCCGACGGCGGAAAACATTGCGATCGCGATCTGGCAGCGGCTCGACGGCAGGGTCGGCCCCGGCGCGAGGCTGCACCGGGTGCGCGTGTACGAGATGCCGGACTTGTTTGCGGACTATTACGGGGAAGCATGAAGGCTTATTTGGGACGGCGTTACCGGTTCTGCGCTTCGCACCGGCTTTACCGGCCGGAATGGGACGAGGTGCGCAACACGGATACATTCGGGAAGTGCGCCAACCCTTATGGACATGGGCACAACTACACGGTGGAGGTACTGCTTGGGGGCCGGGTGGACCCGGTGACTGGGATGGTTTTTGATCTCGCGGCGCTGGATGGAATCGCACAACGCGAGGTAATCGCGCCGTTTGACCATACAAACCTGAACCTCCATTCAGCTTTTGCCGGCTGCGTGCCGACAAGCGAGAACGTTTGCATCGAGATCTTCAACCGGCTCGGAAAAGCGCTGCCACACGGGATGCTGCAGCAGGTGCGGGTGGAAGAAACCCCGAACAACTTTTTCACGTACACGGGCGGGATGCCGGCGCCCGGAATACGAGGAGGTGAACGATGACGAGCGGGAACGAGACAGAAGTGCCCGAGCTGCTGGCGACCGGCCTCGGCGAGGTGAGCACGGAGGAGCTATACCGCGAGCTGATCTACCGCTTCGACGCTGACGCTTCGCGCGACGGGCTGCTGAAGACCCCGGAGCGGGCCGCGAAAGCGATGGAGTTTTTAACCGGCGGGGTTCGGCAGGACCCATCTGAAATCCTGCGCAGCGCGTTGTTTGACGTGGACTACGACGAGATGGTGATTGTGCGCGATATCGAGATGTATTCGCTGTGCGAGCACCACATGCTGCCGTTTTTTGGGCGGGTGCATATTGCGTATATTCCGCAGGGCAAGGTGGTGGGATTAAGCAAGCTGCCGCGGCTGGTGGATGTATTTGCGCGACGGCTGCAGGTGCAGGAGCGCATGACGCGGCAGATTGCCGACGCGCTGCAGGACGCGGTCGCGCCGATGGGCGTAGGGGTGGTGATTGAAGCGCAGCACCTGTGCATGATGATGCGCGGGGTGGAGAAGCAGGCATCACAAACCGTGACCTCGGCGATGGTCGGTGTGTTCCAGGAACAGCCGACCCGGCAGGAGTTCCTGTCACTGGTGCGCGCGGGCAGCCGTCGTGAACCGTAGCGGAGCGGCGGCCCGCGAGGCACTCTGTTGAACGGGTTGCTGCTGGTGGACAAGCCGGGTGGATGCACCTCGCACGACGTCGTGGCCCGGGTGCGGCGCGCGACCGGCGAGAGCTCGGTGGGGCACCTGGGCACGCTGGACCCGATGGCGACCGGGCTGCTGCCGCTGCTGCTGGGCAAGTGGACGCGCCTGGCGAAGTACTACGGCACGCTCGCAAAGACGTACACGGGCGTGATCCGGTTTGGCTTTGCGACAGACACGTACGATGCGGAAGGTGCGCCGGTGAGGGCGCTGGTGCGACCCGATCTGACGCTTGAGAACGTGCAGCGGCTGGCGGAGCGGTTCGTAGGCGAGAAGGAGCAGATGCCGCCGCCTTTCTCGGCGAAAAAGGTCGGCGGCAAGCCGGCGTATGCGCTGGCGCGCGCAGGCAAGGTGCCCGAGCTGCGACCGGTGCGGATCACGGTGGAGCAGTTCACGATCGAAAGCTACGAGCCGCAGCCTTACGGCACAGCCGATGCCCGGTTTCGGATGAGGATCTCCGTGGGCGGTTACGTGCGCGCGGTGGCCCATGGCATGGGGGCTGACGCGGGTAGCGGGGCGCACCTCGCGGCACTGCGGCGGGTGGAGGTAGGCCCGCTTGATCTCGGGCGCGGATGGACCCTGGGAGAGATAGAAGCAGCCGCTGCGGAGGGAACTCTGGCGGCCCGGCTGCCGCACCCGAGGACGATTCTGCCGGAGCTTCCGAGTGTGACGGCGGACACGGGGACGCTGGAGCGTTTGCGCCATGGTGCCATGGTGGCGCTGCCGGAGTTTTCCGCAGCGCCGGTGGTGAAGGTGTTTGAGGGCCAGGCGCACCTGGCGGCGATGGCGCGCCGGGTGGCCGGAGCCTTGTTCCAGCCCGATGTGGTGCTGCTGTAATGACTTACTTCTTCAGCATGGGCTTGAGTGCTTCAAAGACGGTTTCGGCGACACGCACATAGCCTCGCCCATTGGGATGGATGTAGTCGGGGCTCATGAGGCCTTCCACGCCGTACACGCCCTGGAGCAGCCAGGGGATGAGCGCGACCTTGTAGCGGGCGGCCAGGTCGGGGAAGATAGCGTCGTACTGCTGCACGTATTGGAGGCCAAGGTTTGGCGGCATCTGGATGCCGGCCAGCAGCACACGGACGTGCGCGCGCTGAAACTCCTGGATCATGGTGCTGAGATTGGCGGCGGTGCCGGCCGGGGGCAAACCGCGCAGGCCGTCGTTGGCACCCAGCTCAAGCACGACGATGGCCGGGTGCGCATCCAGCACCTCGTTGACCCGGCTCAGACCGTCCTTGGTGGTTTCGCCGCCAACACCCTGGTTGAGGATGGTGACGTGGTAACCGGCGTCCTGGAGGTCCTTGCGTAGGAAGTCAGGGTAGGACTCGCCGGCAGGCGCGCCGACGCCGGCCGTCAGGCTGTCACCGAAGCACACGACGACCTGTGCGCTGGTTTGCGCGCGCAGGGGTCCGGCGGCACACAGGAGCAGGAGGGCGAGAATGGTGCGAAGCATACTTGCTCCAGTGTACCGGGAAGCTTGTTGGGGGACGATACCGGCCGGCTGCAATGGATTGTGGCTGAGATGTGCCCGGACGCTTGCCGATTGCGTCTGAATAGTGGAGCTGCATCAGGGAGCTGGGGAACGGATGGTCGAGGCAAGAGGGATTTGGAAGCGGATGCGCAATGGCGCGAGCACGGTGGAGATCCTGCGGGGGATCGACCTCCTGGTGCCGCGCGGGCAGTTTGTGGCGATCATGGGCTCGTCGGGCTCGGGTAAAAGCACGCTGCTGGGCCTGCTGGCGGGCCTCGACGCGCCGACCGAAGGGCAGGTGCTGATCGACGGCGTGGACATCAGCCACATGCCGGAGGATCGCCTGGCGCAGGTGCGTGGGGGCAAGATCGGGTTTGTGTTTCAAAGCTATCAATTGATTCCGACGCTGACGGCATTTGAAAATGTTCTGCTGCCGTTTGAGCTGAATGCGCGCGGCGACGGCAAGGGGCGGGCGCGAAGGCTGCTCGAAAGCGTGGGCCTGGGCGAGCGCCTGCACCATTACCCGGTGCAACTATCGGGAGGCGAGCAGCAGCGGGTGGCGCTGGCGCGGGCCTTTGTGCTGGAGCCGCCGATTGTGCTGGCCGACGAGCCGACCGGCAACCTGGACACGGCCAA
>CAXTWU010000179.1:0-4848 GCA_964248025.1 uncultured Acidobacteriaceae bacterium
GCCGGGCTGCACCAGCTGCGCGCCCGCGCGCCCCTCGGCATGGAGGTCGCCGCCGGCGAGTACGGCTACAACGCATGGTACTTCCGGCGCATGCTTGACGCCGGCGCGGTCACGGTGCTGCAGGCCGATGCGACGAGATGCGGGGGCATCAGCGGCTTTCTTGAGGCCGGGGCCCTGTGCTGGGCAGCCAACATCCCCCTGTCGGCGCACTGCGGGCCCAGCGCCCACCTTCACGTATGCTGCGCCGTGCCCCGCGCCGTGCACATGGAGTTCTTTCACGACCATGCCCGCATTGAACGGATCTTCTTCGACGGCTTTCGCGAGCCGGAAGGGGGCGTGATGCGGCCGGACCTTGCCCGTCCCGGCATGGGCCTCGACCTCAAGGAACCAGACGCGGCCCGTTACCGGGTCTAACAGAAACGCTTTGCAAACCAAAAAGGGAACTGACATGGCTAAGCAGGTATCGGATCTGATCGTAGAGCGGTTGATTGAGTGGGGCGTGGATACCATTTTCGGGTTTCCGGGCGATGGCGTGGACGGTTTTTTCGAGGCGCTGCGGACGCATCAGAAGCAGCTGCGTTTTATCCAGGTACGGCACGAGGAAGCAGCCGCATTCGCCGCCTGCGGCTATGCGAAATATACCGGCAAAATCGGCGTCTGTTGCGCGACCTCCGCACCGGGCGGTATCCATCTGTTGAACGGACTTTACGACGCCAAGTGCGACCTGCAGCCCGTGCTTGCTATCACCGGGCATACGTTTCACGACCTGATCGGGACGAACTACCAGCAGGACGTGGACCTGGACAAGCTTTATATGGACGTTTCCGTCTACAACGAGCGGGTCATGGGGTCGGCGCATGCGATCAACGTGGTCGACATGGCGGTACGCACCGCGTATGCCAAATCCGGCGTCGCGCATATCACTATTCCCAAGGACATCCAGGAGTGGGAGGTGTCCGACAAGCACCGCAGCTCTGCAAACATTGCCCATCACAGCGGCGACTGGGCCGCCAAGAATACAGCCAGGCCCGCCGAGTCGCTGCTGCGGGAGGCCGCGGAGGTGATCAACGCCGGCGAGCGCGTGGCCATCCTGGCCGGGCGCGGTGCGCTGCACTGCCGTGAAGAGCTGGGGCAGCTAGCCGAACTGGTCGACGGCCCTATCGTCAAACCGCTGCTTGGCAAAGCGGTGGTGCCCGACCACAGCCCCTACACCACCGGCGGCCTGGGCCTGCTCGGCACCGCGCCCTCGGTCGATGCGATGGAAGAGTGCGACACGCTGATCATGATCGGCACCAGCTACCCCTACATCCAGTTCCTGCCCAAACCGGGCCAGGCCAAGTGCGTGCAGATCGACTCGGACGGAGCACGCATCGGGCTGCGCTACCCGACCGACGTCGGCATCACGGGCGACTCCAAGGCGGTGCTGACCGCGTTGCTGCCCCTGCTCCGAACCAACAGAAAAACCGGCCTGTTCGGCAACAAGAGCTTCCTGAAGAAATCGCAGGAACGCATGGTGAAGTGGAACGAGCTGATGGAAGAGCGGGGCACCGTGCAGAGCATGCCCATGAAGCCCCAGGTTGTCACCCACACGCTCAACAAGCTGCTTCACGACGATGCCATCGTTACGTCCGACTCCGGCACCATCGCAACCTGGACCGCGCGCCACGTGGAAATGCGCGGCAGCATGCAGTTTTCGCTGTCGGGTTCGCTCGGCACCATGGCCAACGGCCTGCCGTACAGCATCGGCGCGGCGGTCGCCTACCCTGGCCGTCAGGTCGTCTGTGTGGTGGGCGACGGCGGTCTGACCATGCTGATGGGCGAGCTCGCGACGCTCAACAAGTACAAGCTGCCCGTCAAGGTCATCGTGGTCAAAAACAACACCCTCGGCCAGATCAAGTGGGAGCAGATGATCGAGGACGGCAATCCCGAGTTCGGTGTGGATCTGGAGCCGATCAACTTCGCCCAGGTCGCGGAGGGCTGCGGCGTACGCGGCTTTACCCTCGAGCGGCCGGAGCAGGCAGAGTCCGTGCTGCGCGCCGCGCTTGCCCACGACGGACCGGCCCTGGTGCAGGCCGTGGTGGACCCGAACGAACCGCCCATGCCGGGCAAGATCAAAACCGATCAGGCCATCAAGTTCTCCAAGGCACTGCTCCGTGGTCAAAAAGACGCCTTGAAGATCGTCATGGACATTGCTCACGACGAAGTGCGCGAGGTGGTGCGGTGAGCTCCGGCCATGCACTCGAGAATGAAGTCGAAAGCCTCGCTCTCACGGTAGACCACGCACTCCGGGAAGGCCGTTTTCAGCGCAGCCTGTCGCTGTTGACGGCCGTCACCAGCGTCGCGAGCGGCCTTGAGGTTGCTTATGAGCATTACAAAGGCAGCTACAGCCGGCGTGTGATGTACACGCCGGTCATCCTGAGCGTGCTGCTCGCGCTGGCGGGGCTGGCAGCTACCTTCAGCCGGCGGGCGGCGCGAACGGTGCTGCGCTTGGTCGCGGCCGTCACGCTGCTCGATGCGGCCGTCGGCTTTTACTTTCACATCCGCGGCATTCACCGCAAACCCGGCGGCTGGCGACTGCCCATGACAAACATGATCATGGGTCCGCCGATCTTTGCGCCGCTGCTCTTCGGCACCAGCGCGTACCTGGGGCTGATCGCCTCGTACCTGCAGCAGGAAGAGGTTTCGGGGCCCGCCTCGGAGACGGGAAAGGATACCTGGCTCGCACGGCTGTTGCCTTCCGGCAAAGGTCGTGAGCTGCTTTCCGCGGAGCAGGACCTGCGCGAAGGAAAGTTCCAGCGGCAGGTAGCTATTGCAGCGGGCATCAGCTCGCTGCTGAGCGGCTTTGAAGCGTATTACTCGCACTACAAAAACAACTTCCAGTACAAGGTGCAGTGGTCGCCGGTGATCATTTCGCCCATGCTCGCTGCGGCGGCCTTCGGCGCGGTGGGCAGCCGGAAGCTTGCGGTCACGGCGCTTCCGGCCATGTCGGTTGTAGCCTCGGCCGACGCGGCCATCGGCTTTTACTACCACCTGCGCGGTGTGCTTCGCCGCCCTGGCGGAAGCAAGCACCTGGTCTACAACATCGTCTACGGGCCACCTATCTTTGCCCCGCTGCTGTTTGGCGCGGCGGGCATGCTCGGGCTGCTTGCCAGCCTTTTACGCCGGAGGAAAGCATGAGTCTTTTTCAAGCGGCAAGCGCCCCAACCACCCCGAAATCGCGGAACGCAGGACGAGGAAACGCAGGCGAGGGCGACCCCGCTCTGCGCCCTACAGATCCCGCGACCGGCGCCCCCTTGGCCCCGCGTCCACAGCCTGGCTACTACCCCGGTTTCAGCACGATGGGTCAGAACGAATACTGGGACAAGGCCACGCGCGACGTTGTGACGCACCGCTTGGAGAAAACCCCGGAGCGCAAGCACTTTTCCGAGGCGGAGTGGGTTTTCTGGACGGCGGTGTTTGCGCACCTGATCCCGCAAACAGACCGCACCGCCGACCGGCAGATCCCCATCGTGGCGCAGGTGGACCATCGCCTCCATACCAACCAGATTTCTGGATACCGGTACGAGACCATGCCGCCGAACCGTGAGGCATACAAGCTGGGCCTCGAGGCGATCGAGGCCGAGGCCAAGCACCGCTTCGGCGGTGAGTTCTTGGTGCTCCCTTTTAAGCAACAGGACCAGGTGCTCGCGGCCATTCACGACGGCAAGCCCGAGGCAGCCGAAGAGATCTGGAAGCGCATGTCGGTCCATCGCTTCTGGCAGCACATCATGAACGATGCCATTGAGTCGTACTACGCCCACCCCTGGTCCTGGGATGAAGTAGGCTTCGGGGGTCCGGCTTATCCGCGCGCCTACACGCGGCTCGAGCGCGGCGAACCTGAGCCGTGGGAAGTCAGCGAGCAGCGCTACAGCTGGACCGAGCCCGGCGCAGCCGTTTCCGGCGAGGTTCGCTCCGTCAGCCATGTCCATACGGAATCCGGCCAGCACAGCGATGAGAGGTCAAAATGAAAACGCCGATCGGGGGAGCCTTTAACGGCGCCAAGCCAGCCAAACACATGCTTGGCTCATTGCAACAAATCCACGTGCCTGCCCGTCGCTTTCGCGACTCGGAGGAGGTTGACTACCTCGTGATCGGCGTCGGCTCGGCTGGCGGCGTGCTGCTGCAGCGGCTGGCTCGCGCCGGGTTCAATGTCGTCGGCCTGGAAGCAGGCCCGTTCTGGGATACGGAGCGCGACTGGGTTTCAGACGAGGCCGGCGCGCACGACCTGTACTGGGAAGACCTGCGAATCACCGGCGGCTCGGACCCCCTGGCGCTGGGCGCCAACAACAGCGGCAAGGGTGTCGGCGGCGGCTCGGTGCACTGGGCCTCCTTCTGCCCGCGGCTCCATCCTTCGGATTTCGAGGTGTATACCCGCGACGGCGTAGGTGCCGACTGGCCCATCGACTACGCCGACATCCTGCCCTACTACGAGCAGCTGGAGCTGGAAATGCCGGTTGCCGGGCCCGCGTACTACCCGTGGGGTCACCCTCACGGCTATCCCTACGGGCCGCATCCCATGGGCGGCGTCGGCAACGCCTTGATCCGGGGGTGCAGCGCGCTCAACATCCCCGTGTCCATCGGCGGCCCGGTCGCCATCCTTTCCGGCTCGCGCGGCGACCGCCCTCACTGCATCTACCGCGGCTTCTGTATCCAGGGCTGCAAGGTGGGCGCCAAGGCCAGCACGCTGGTCACGCATGTGCCCGACGCCGTTCACAAGGGCGCGGAGATCCGCGACCGCTGCATGGCCTCGCGCATCGAGCTTGGCAAAAACGGCCGCGTGACCGGCGTCCACTACTTCGACAACGAAGG
>CAXTWU010000180.1:0-4776 GCA_964248025.1 uncultured Acidobacteriaceae bacterium
CGCTTGGCCGGCCGGAACGATCCCTAATAACACGATATCTGCTGTAAACAAGGCACTTGCGCCAACGGAGGGAGCCTCTGCCGTGTCCCCCCCGGCCAGCGGCACGCCCCACCGGGCCGCGAGCGTCAGCAGTCCGTCCAAGAACCGCGTGCTCCATCCTCCGGCCAGCTCCGGCGGAATCGCCAGTGACAGAAATGCCGCCAATGGCCGCGCCCCCATGGCCGCCAGGTCGCTCAACCCACGCGCCAGGCAGCGGTGCCCCGCCGACTCGGGTGGGTGCCAGTCCCGCCGGAAGTGCGTCGTTTCCAGCAGCAGGTCGGTCGTGACCACGACCTCGTGGCCGGGCGGCACCCGCAGCACCGCGCAGTCGTCGCCGATCCCAGTGCGCACCCCGCGACCCCGCGGCAGCCCCCGCCCTACAATGGACGCAATCAGCGCGAGCTCCCCCGGCGGCGAGGGTTTCCGGGATGGGGGCCGAGCCATCTCAACAGCTTACCGGGCCCTGCCTGGCACCGCCGCGCCAGCCGTCAAGGCCAGGCCAACTGGCTGAATAGAACGCCAAACCAGCCACTCGAAAGTAACGAAAACGCCGAAAAACAAGGTTCCGGCACGTTGACCCGGCCCGAACCGGCGTGTAGCGTTGATGGAGGCACAGTCCCGCTTTTGCAGCTACAAAAGCAGAGCCGATCCGGCTCAAGAAGCTGCGCAGCGGGGGCACCGGGGGAGCTTGTGAACAAGCGTTTCTACATCATCTTTGTCGCGCGCGAGTCCGACGGACGCCTTCGCAAGGTGCCCATCCCCTTGCACTACGCCTATATCTTTGTCGCCGCGGCGCTGGTCGGCGCATTCACCATCGCCGGCATGGCCGGCTCCTACAGCCGCATGCTGGTCAAAACCGCAAGCTTCAATCAGGTCCGCTCGCAGCGCGAAGCCCTCCGCAAGGACTACGCCAAGCTCGAACAGCAGGCGCATCAGAAAGATGTCCAGGCAGCCTCGCTCGGCTCGCTCGCCAGCCAGGTTGCCGCTCTTTACGGTCTCCATGCGCACACCTCCAAGGCAGCTGCCACCGCGGCAACGCCGGTGCTGGCCGACAGCTCGCCGGACAGCTCCACCGGCTTCAGCCAGCAGGCTTACGCCACCTCGCTCGACCAGTTTGCCGAGCTGCGCACGGCCGCGGTGACCGGGCATTTCGAACCACAGTTCAACTACCAGCCGCACCCGTTCGCGACCAATGCTGACGCGGTTCTTAACGGCAACGCTGCCCCTTCACTCTGGCCTGTGCTGGGTCGCGTGACCAGCTCTTTCGGCGAGCGGCTGGACCCCTTCAATGGGGAAGGAGCGTTCCACGCCGGTCTTGACATTGCTGCATCCTATGGCACCCCGGTCCGCGCCCCGGCTGACGGCGTCATCGCCAAGGCAGGCCCGGCCAGCGGCTATGGCCGCGAAATGGTGATCGACCATGGCAGCGGCATCACCACGATTTATGGGCACCTTTCCGGGTTCGCCGTCATTACCGGCCAGATTGTCAAGCAAGGTCAAGTGGTCGGCTACGTGGGTTCGGCCGGTCGCAGCACCGGGCCGCATCTCCACTACGAGGTCCGCGTCAACAACACCCCTGTCAACCCGCACAAATACCTGAAACAGACCATGGAGCAGCAGATGGCCTCTGCAGAAGGAGGAGCCCCGGTTCACGGCCAGTAAGGCCTTTCCGGCGGTTCCTTGCCCAGCCTCAAGGCCTGGCTGAGGCGCTTTGCAGCAGCGAATGCAGCAGGCCGTCCGGCAGGCTGGTCTGCAGCACTGCGCGATCGCCTCCATGCGAAACGGTCGCATTGTTCAGCAGCGTCTGCAGGTCAGGATTCGCAAGCGCTCTCGGCAGGTTGTTTTCCGCGAGCCGCCCCACCGCGATTAGCCCCAGCAGGCTGTTCGCCGAAGCGCTGGCTGCCGATTCACTCGGCGCGATCTCTTCCAGCCGCAAGCGGAGCGCGCCGGTCCAGCGCAATGAGGCCACAAACGTGGCATCCAGCCGGAACGGCAGCGACAATCCGAAAACTCGCAGCACGCCGTGGTCGCCAAACGGCAATCCCACCTCGCCCAGTCCCCAGGCCAGCGACAGCGCCGGCAGGTCGTGGTAGTGCTCGCTCAACACGGTCGGCCCGCTGGTTCGTAGCCACGAAGCGCTCCGGGCACGATCCAGCATGGAATGGATCTGCTCCGGGGTGGGCGTATTGCTTACCGCGACCATCCCATGCGCAAGAACCGCCACCCGCACCGTGCGCCCCTCACTCGGAATCGCAAACACCGTCCGTCCCGCATACGTCTCGGTGGATGCAGCAATCCCACCCAGGTAGCGCAGGAGCCGGCCTTCATTGAACCGCCCGGCAAACACCTCTGAGTATGCCAGTCCCGCGTTCGGCCCGGTGGCATCTGGCAGGTGCTGCAATCCAAACGCCGCCTCGTTCAGGTCCCGCTCCACATCGATCCCGGTCGCATCGATAAAGCGTTGGTAGTCGGCGGCATGCGGCACAGGCTTGCGGTCAAAGTGGGTCGCCGCGCGCAGGGGGCTCAGATTGCAGTACAGGATGGCCTGCGACTCAGGCAGCAGCCGCGCTACCAGCGGCGGCGTCGTTTGGTTCCACCACAACAGAAAAGCGCCGAGCGCCAGAAACAAGCCGACCATGAAGAGCGAGATGCGAACTCGTCTGGAGGAAAACTTCATAACCCAAGCATAAGACCGCCTGCGAGCACTTGGCCGTTGCCCGAGCGAAGGCGGCGGTTTCAAGCGCGTAGCACTCCCATGGCTTGTACTCGTTGATGTCAGCCCGCCTGATGGGCGGCGGCAGCAGCTTGGGGCCGCGGTCAGTTGAGAGCCGCGGGCTTACCGGGTTTCCATCCCCGGCGCCACGCCGGGCTCCGGCACATTCGCCTTCAGCGGATCGCCCTTGTAGGGTGCCAGCCTGTTCTTTTGCGCCAAAAAGCGATCTTCAAAATACCGGCGCGACACGTAAGCGATGCCCGTGGCGACGCTGCTGGTCAGCAGGCAGCGCACGATCAGCAGGCCGAAGTGCTCGTTAAATCCCCCAAGCGCCGTCCCGGCCACATACCTGTCATAGAGCCGGAACACCAGCTGATGCACCAGGTACAACCCGTAGCTGATGTCGCCGAAAAACACGAAAAACCGCAGTGTGCGGCTGGGCGGCGGCCCATTGCGGGTGTGTTTCGAGACGGCCCACAGCGCGTAGGCGGCGAACAGCCCAAGCACCGGCGGTTGCTTAAAGGCAGCCATCAGCACGGTGGCCGTCCGGCCGCTGAAGCCGTGAAGCGCGGTCAGCAGCACGGGAGTCAGGGCGACCGCGCTGATCAGCGTAAGCCGCCGGTAAATCCTGCGGATGTTGTCACGCCGAATCGTTCCATTCCGCAGCAGAATCGCCAGCAGCGCCCCCGACACAATGCAATCCACGTTGGACGGTGTGTTCAGAAATGTTTCAATGCCCACGGAGGCGAGCGCGAGCCGGAAAAACGGCGTCAGCACCACGCCTGCAACTGTCAGCCAGAGCAGGGTTCGCCGGCTCAGGTAGCGCACAAACACAGGCCAGACCAGGTAAAACTGCTCCTCGACTGCAAGGGTCCACATCACGCCGTACTCCTGCGAGCGCGCGCCCACCAGCCGCGCCATGTTGCCGATGTAGAGCAGGCACGCCAGCACAAATCGCCAGGAAACGAAGTGCCCCAGGCGAAGCACCGCGAGCATGAGCAGGTAAGCCGGTAGGATACGGAGCGCGCGGCGAACATAGAAGTTCTTCCAGTAATGGGGCCGGTCCACCGAGTCCAGCAGGATGCCCGTGATCAGAAACCCCGACAACGAGAAAAACATCGTCATGCCGGCCGCGCCCAGCGAGGTGAACCGAAGAAAAAAGGCCTGCCATGAGCCCGGCACCGGCACATACTGAGAGTCGTAAAAGGCGTGAAACAGCAGCACAGACAACATGCCCGCCCCTCGCAAACCATCCAGCGGGAAGATATGGCCGCGATACTCGATCTTTCCTGATGACCCCTCGGCCAAGCGCGCCCCCTGTCCGACACGGTAGCATGCGGCTCTGTCCCTGCCTCCTGGCGGGCAAGCGCTCCCTCCGCGACCTGTCTGGCCTTGGGATTGACTCGCATTGCCCTCCTGTCCCTGCTATGCTAGCCTCAGAGTCGGTACGCTGCTTTCCACGCCCGCGCGGGCTGGCGTAGCTCAGTTGGTAGAGCTCCTGATTTGTAATCAGGCGGTCGGGGGTTCAAGTCCCTTCGCCAGCTCCACACATTCTCCAGAGCCATGTAGGTTTTGAACGCCGGCGCATCCGCCTGGCGGTTGATGCGCGAGTGAGGAACAGTTTTCAACAGCGTTTCGAAAAGGGCACAGGTGGCCGAGTGGTTAATGGCAGCAGACTGTAAATCTGCCGCTCCTAGGAGCTACGGAGGTTCAAATCCTCCCCTGTGCACCACAAAGTTCCAAACGCCATGCATTTAGCAGGGACCCATCGAACGCTGGTAGCCGTTACGATTTTGATCTGCCTGGTTGCCCTTGCGTGGGCTACCATGGATGAAGGCAAGACCAGAGCCGTGGTTCTTGTTTTGCTGGGCAGCTTTGCCCTGCGCATCCTTTTGCTGGGTCGCAGGCAGTAGGTTGGTAGCGGTCCGCCGTGAGGCGCACCGGGCAGGCTGATGTAGCTCAGTCGGTAGAGCACTCCCTTGGTAAGGGAGAGGTCGTCGGTTCAATCCCGATCATCAGCTCCA
>CAXTWU010000181.1:0-1392 GCA_964248025.1 uncultured Acidobacteriaceae bacterium
TGTTTCGGCACGCGGCCACAGCAGGTGCTGGTTTTTGTGCACAACAAAGCGGAAGGTTCCGGTCAGCATTGTCTCCATGGCCGTAATGTCGACCTCGCCGTTGCCCTGCCCGGCATGACCGTCACCCGCCTCGAACAGGGCTCCTTTGGCATGCACGGGCAGGAAAAGTTTGGTGCCGGCGACGAGCTCCTTGTTGTCCATGTTGCCGCCGTGCATCCATGGCGGTGCCGAGTTGTAGCGTCCGGCCGACTCCGGCGGGGCTACGCCCATGGAGCCGAAGAACGGGTGGAGCGGGATCTCGATGCCCGGCGCGAACTCGGCGACCATGCGCTCGCGGTCCAGCGGAATTTTGGTCATCTTGCCGTAGGGGTAGTCGTCTGGCAGGTACCCGCGACCCACGCCAAAGCCGTTGCAGGCCCACGGTACATCGATTGCGACCTTCTCGATATCCACTTCGAGCACATCGCCCGGCTCGGCTCCCTCCACGGCAATCGGCCCGGTCAGGATATGACCGCCGGGACCCTTCTCAATGCCCTTGGCGTCGTAAAGCGCTGTGACGGAAGCCGGGATCTCGGAAGCCGGGATGCCCATACCTTTCAGCCGCTCCGGGTCGCCGCAGGTGGACAGCGTATGCACGACCACTACCTGGCCGCTCGGAACCGTCAGCACAGGCTGGGCGTGCGCCGAATAAAAGCCCCAGGCCACTGTGGACGGTGTGGCATCGAGGGATTGTTGCGCAGGAGCCGAAAAAGGAATCAGGGCCGCGGCAAGAAGAAGCGTGGTGTGCAAGCGCATGGGAGTCAATGTACCACCACTGCGCTGGCCGGGAGGTTCCGCAAGGGGGTGAGATGCCGGGCGAAAGTAGCTTCGGTTCGAATGCGGCCACCATTCTAAAAGCACGCAGAGCATGCGAGCGATTCAGAATCGGCTTACAGGTCCACTTCTCCACTCTGGATCATGTTTTCTGTTGCCTTGCGAACCTTGATGGCCTGCCTGCGGCTGAGTTCGATCTTGTCACTTCCTTCTTCAAGTTCCGATATCAGGTCGTGGAGCCGGACGCGCGTCCGCTCACTGATCAGCTCGAACTCCACGCCGATCATGCGGTTGGGACGAATGGCCCGCACGATCGCCCGGACCCGGAACGGAAGCTGGTTCACGGTGAAAGCCATTTCAACCAGTGAGCCCTGTTCAGGAGCCGGAGCCGTTTCAAGCGCGAGCAGGCTTCCTTCCAGGCTGAGATCCTTGATCCTGGCTGCTTGCGGCTCTCCTGTCGGCGAAAGATAAACGTCGGCCGTGCCGATACACTGCACACGTTTATGCCGCCGCTGATTCCTGTCCACTCTTTCTCTCCTCCTAGCCTAGCGGAGCAGCGATGCTCCTCGTCTCATCGAT
>CAXTWU010000181.1:1492-4767 GCA_964248025.1 uncultured Acidobacteriaceae bacterium
CGGGCGCGGCCGCCATAGTAGCCGTTCAGGTCGCAGGCATACTTGATGGCCGGGATACCGAGCCGTCCGGCAACCGTCTTTGAAGCCTCCACCAGCCGTTCCTGCTTTTCCGCGGCCAGGGGCAGGTCGCCCTCCTTCCAGGCTGTATACACCTCGTGGCAGCCCTGGGGAGCGCAGGCGGCCATGGCCAGCACGCCGCCGCAGGCTCCGGCCCCGAACGAGGGCAACAGCTTATCCGCCGCCCCGCAAAGAATCTGAAAGCCGACCTCGCGTGTGCGTGTTTTAAGTCCGCTCGCCACTGGGTGGGTGACGGTGGTACCGCCGCTCTGGCCGCCGATCGTTACCAGCCCACCCGCCGCCGACGGCGGCGCTTCGGCCGTGGCGAGCATGCGCCCGGTCACGGCGGCAAAGACCGGCGTGACGGTGACGGTGCGCTTCGCCGTAACCCTTGTTGCCTGTGCCAGCGCAGCGATCCGCTCCACGCTGCCGCTCGAGTCTTTCAGTCCTATGATGTTGGGGTGGGCTGCTAGCTGCGCCACAATCTCGACCGGCAGTTCGTAGCCGGTGAACTTGGGGATGCTGTACAGCAGCACCGGAAGCGGCGAGGCGTCGGCCACCGCACGAAAATACGTAAGCATGGCCAGAGCTGACATGTGGGGCGCGTAGTAATTCGGCGTGCGCACCAGTGCCACATCATAGCCGTGGCCGGCCGCGAACTCCGCCATACGCACCGTGGCGATTGCACTTCCCTGCCCGACGCCCGCGATCAGCACCTGCTCAGGTTTCGCTGTCAAGGCTGCAGTGTGCAGGGCTTCGCGGGCCTCCGCATCGTCCAGCAGAACGGCCTCGCCGGTTGAACCCAGCACCACCAGGCCCGCAGCCGGCCCGCGGCCCAGCCGCTCCACATTGTGCTCCATCTTGCGCAGGTACAGGCTGCCGTCAGGGTAAAACGGCGTGGTGACAGCAGCAAAAATCCCTTCAAGCAGCATGCGCATATTGTAAGCGGCTCCCCTTACGGAGCCGGGGCTTCGCCGGGAAACGGCGTGCCCTGCGAGGTCACGATTCTGACTACCTGCGCTCTTATGTAGTCGTAGCTGGGGGCACCAGAAAAAGTGCGGTACTCGGTATGGCCGGGCCCTTGCGCACTTTCAATCTGGAACTGGCGCTGCCCTTCCTTCGCCTGTTGCGGGTAGGCCTTGGCCCACGAGGCCTGGTTCAAGGAGTCGCTGTTGACCTCGATCGTCCACACGCGCGCCCCCTGCCCATTGCGGACCAGGAAGCGGTAGTAGGTGTTGTAGCGACCCAAGGGTTGAAAGTACTCGACGGCATCGACCCGGTAGCGGCCGGCCTTGAAGATATCGAGTAAAAAGCCGCTGGTCTCACGGGCGTCTGGCAGCGCGGGGTTCTCGTGCGCCAGGCGCAAAGCAGCGCGCTCGGCGTCGCGGTGCGACACATCCCCAGCCATACTGTAGGCCGTGACCAGGGTGGTATGCACCTTCCAGTTGTCAGGCTCGAGTGCCCTTGCCCTTTCACCGTAGCGCACCGCCTCGGCTGGTTGATACAGCGCCACTTCAGCGGAAGCGGCGAGCAGGTTAGCCGCCGCGTTGTCCGGGTCGGCCGCGAGCACGCCTTGCAACAACGAAAGCGCGTCGGCCGGTTTCCCATCGCGAAGTGCGACACCGGCTGCCGTGAGAAGTGCCTGGCCCGCCGGGGATGGAATGGCTTGGGACCGGCTGACCCCCGGCACGGCAAAAAGGGTCAGCAGCACGGCAACAACGCTACGCATGGATCGCGGCTTCCGCTTTGAGCTCGTGGTGCAACTGCTGCATGGCGTATACGTGGGTAGCCTGCCCCTGCATCGACGCAATACCGCCTGCAGCCGCGCGGGCTGCGGCCAGCGTCGTGATCATGGGAACGCGGCCCAGCACCGCCGCACGGCGGATCGCCTTTTCATCGAAAAAGGTGTCCACTCCCTGCGGCGTGTTGACGATCAGTTGGATGCGGTCGCCCTTGATCAGATCGACCACGTTCGGCCGGCCTTCCTTGACCTTGTACACCCGCTCCACCGCGAGCCCGGCAGCTTCAAGCAGCTGGGCGCAGCCTTCGGTCGCGACCAGCGCGAAGCCCAGGTCCACATACTGCCTCGCAACCGCGACCATGTGCGGCTTGTCGCGATCGTTGACGCTGAAAAACACCGTGCCGCGCACGGGCAACCTGAGCCCGGCGGCCAGCTGCGCCTTCGCAAACGCCTCACCGAAATTGTCCGCAACGCCCATCACCTCGCCGGTCGAGCGCATTTCCGGGCCTAGGACGGGGTCGACCCCGGGAAATTTATTCCAGGGGAAAACAGGAGACTTGACAAAGAAATAGCGGCCCGTGCTCAGACTGGCTCCACTCTCGACCGAGGCTGGCAGCAGCTCACGCAGCGTCCGACCGGTCATCAGGCGGGAGGCGATCTTGGCCAGCGGCACCCCGGTCGCCTTGGACACGTACGGCACGGTACGCGATGCGCGCGGGTTGACCTCAATGACGAAAACCTTGTCGCGCTGAATCGCAAACTGCAGGTTCACCAGGCCCACGACATCGAGCGCCAGCGCGAGCTTGCGCGTGTACTCGCGAATTGTCGCCAGTGTCGATTCGCTCAGGTCGACCGGCGGCAACACGCAGGAAGAGTCGCCCGAATGGATGCCGGCTTCCTCAATGTGCTGCATAATGCCGGCGATGACGACGTCCGTGCCGTCGCACAGCGCGTCCACATCGACCTCGACCGCGTCTTCGAGAAAGCGGTCGATCAAGATCGGTCGCTCCTGCGAGTATTCAACGGCTTCGGCCATGTAGCGGGCCACGGCGGCGCGGTCGTAAGCGATCACCATGGCGCGGCCGCCCAGCACATACGAAGGCCGCACCAGCACCGGGTAGCTGATGCCGTCGGCCCCGGCGAGCGCTTCCTCTACGCTCGTCGCAATCGCAGCTGCCGGCTGCGGAATATCAAGCTCGCGCAACAATGCGCCGAAGCGCTTCCGGTCCTCGGCCAGGTCGATCGACTCGGGACTGGTGCCCAGGATCGGCACCCCGGCTGCCTTTAAGCGCAGGGCCAGGTTCAGCGGCGTCTGCCCGCCAAACTGAACAATCATTCCGATTTCGGCACCGGCCGAGGCTTCGTGCTCGTACACGGCCAGCACGTCTTCAAGCGTGAGCGGCTCAAAGTACAGCCGGTCGCTGGTATCGTAATCGGTCGATACGGTCTCCGGATTGCAGTTCACCATCACGGTTTC
>CAXTWU010000182.1:0-4767 GCA_964248025.1 uncultured Acidobacteriaceae bacterium
GTAAGCCGGCACCCAAGGCAGCGACAAAAAGCGCCACCCGCAAGGGTGGCGCTTTCCGTTGTGAGCGCAATCAGAATACCAGCGAGATTGTCCTTTAGGGAGTTAAAGGTTACTCTGCTAACCTTTCGGTGCACATGACCTTGCAGATAAACTCCCTCACGAGCGGCACGGCCGAGACTCTTCGCGACTATCTACGCGATATGAAAAACACTGCGAGCGAGATCGGCAAACGCGAACGCTTCAGTGCTCTGCTGGGTACCTTATACGGCCACACCCGTGAGGTTTCGTTTTACTCGCAGGGTGCGGAGACGTCCTTGCGAATTCAGTTGCCCGGACGAGAAAAGCGTGGAAGCGCCGACACCGTGTACGGCTCCGCGGTGGTGGAGTTTGAGAAAAACCTGAAGCACACGCTCAGGGAGGCCGAGCGGCAGCTGCGGGAGTATGTCGCGGGTATTTGGCAAGGGGAGCCCGGCGATCACCGCCTGCTCGATGCCGTGGCTACTGATGGCATCGTTTGGCGTGTTTACCGGCCCATGTTGCCGCAGGATGCGCCGCTCCTGCCGGAGAACATTGCGCTTGAGCTTCGGAGAGAGGTCCAGCTCGATGAAGACACGCTGGGCGACTTTTACCGCTGGCTCGACCGGTTTCTGTTTCAGGGAGCCAACGTTGAACCCTCATCGGAAAACGTGCAGTACGACTTCGGCTCGGCAAGCGAGCTTTTCAATGCGGGGCGCTTCGCTTTGCGCCACGCCTGGACCCGCGGCAGGCGACACCCCGAGGCCATGCTGGCGTATGAGACCTGGCGCAAATATCTGACGATCACCTACGGCCAGCTGAGCGAGTCGACGGAGCAAAAGCGTGACGAGGAAACAGGGGAAAAGCTTTCGGAAAGCGAAGAGCTGTTTCTTCGACACACGTGGTTGGTCAGTATCGCGCGCTTGATGGTATGGGCGGCGCTATCAAGCGGTAAGACCGATCAGCCTTTACGGGTCGAGGCTGCTTCAGTGTTTTCCGGTGAGTTTTTTCTATCGAAGAACCTGGCCAACCTGGCGGACAAGGACTTCTTTCATTGGACTGCCGCGCCCGAGGTCGAGCCGATTCTCGCGCCTGCGTGGGAGCGGGTGCTCGATACATTGCTGACTTACAACCTGTCCCGGATGCGCGAGGATGTTTTAAAAGGCGTGTACCAGCAGCTGATCGACCCGAAAGACCGGCACGACCTGGGCGAGTACTACACACCCGACTGGTTGTGCGAGCGGATGGCGGCGGAAATGCTGCCAACGGAGGGCTATAGCAGCGTGCTGGACCCAAGCTGCGGGTCGGGCAGTTTTCTGAGGGCCGCGATTCACCACTTTATCGATAGCAATCCAAAGCAGGGCCCGCGCGAGCGACTCGGCAGTGTTTTGGCCAACGTAAAGGGAATTGACATTCACCCAGTCGCCGTAACGATCGCGCGCGCGAACTATGTGCTCGCGCTCGGGCCGTTGGTGAGTGCGGCCAGGCGTCCGGTGCAGATCCCTGTATACCTGGCCGACGCTTTGTTTCTGCCGCGCGAGGTGGAGCGAAAGCTGTTCGAGCAGATCAGCGGGCTGGAGATCACGTTTGGACCGCGACGGGACGAGCGTGTGTTTACCCTGCCGGAAGCGATGCTGGGTGAGGCCGACTTGTTCGACGATGCGATTGCCGGAGCCACACGCATTGCCGAAGAGCATGCAACAACAGCGCGGGAAACGCGTGAGCGGCTGGATACCTATCTCCGTAGGGCCGTGCCGGCGCTGGATCAGCTGCCGGGACGGGAGCCGGTGGTCGATGCACTGTGGCGGTTTACGAGCGACCTGAGTGAGCTGATCCGGGACAAGCAGAACTCAATCTGGTCCTTTGTGATCCGCAACAGTTACCGTCCGGCGCTGCTGCGGCACCAGTTCGATGTGATCCTGGGCAATCCGCCGTGGGTGGCGTACCGGTATGTGACCGACCCCGAGTACCAGAAGGAGATCAAAAAGCGCGCGGTCGAGACTTACAAGATCGCGCCGAAGTCGCAGAAGCTGTTTACGCAGATGGAGCTGGCGACGGTGTTTCTGGCGCACTCCATGCATAGCTTTGCGAAGCCCGGAGGAAAGCTCGCGTTTGTGATGCCGCGCAGTGTGCTGTCGGCGGACCAGCACCAGAACCTGATTCAGCGGAAGTACTCGGCGGACTTTAAGCTGACGGGCTACTGGGATCTTTGGGGTGTCGCCCCCTTGTTCAACGTGCCCTCGTGCGTCTTGTTTGCGGAGCAGAGCAAGCGGATCGGCGTGGCCAGCGACCCGATGCCGGCACAGACCTGGACGGCGCGGCTGCCGGAGCGGGATGCGCCGTGGTCGCAGGTAGCTGGGCGGTTCACGGTGGTCGCAAAGCAGGCAAGCGTGATCTGGCTGGGCAGCCGGTCTGCGCTGTCGACGGAGGCGGGCGCAGCCCGGGAAAGCCGCTCCGGCATTTATGCGAAAGCATTCCGGCAGGGAGCGACCCTTGTTCCGCGGAACTTCTACTTCGTTACGGTGGACAATCTCGAGGGGACGCCAGACCCGGAGCGGCTGTACCCCTGCCGGACGGACGAAGAAAGTGCCCGTGAGTCGAAAGCCCCATACAAAGAACTGCGCATGCGCGGGAGCGTGGAAGGGCGGTTCCTGTTCTCGACTGCGCTCTCGCGGCATGTGTTGCCGTTTGCCCTGCTGCCGCCCACCCCGGTGGTGCTGCCGCTGGAAGAAGAGAATGGGCGTTACTACACGGTGACGGCGCAGGCTTTGCAGCGCAAGGGATTTCGGGATGCCGCCGTCTGGATGGAACGCGTGGATGCGCTGTGGGAGACGCACCGAGGGGGCAAGGTGCGGCATACCGCGACGGAGTGGCTCGACTACTCGGGCAAGCTCACGGCGCAGTCGCCCGCGCACCGGCACCTGGTGCTCTATAACGCCGCCGGGACGAATGTTTCGGCCACGTACTGCGACCGGCAGGCGCTGCCATTGCGCTTTGTGGTGGATCACAAACTGTACTGGGCGGTTTTGGAAGGGCTCGAAGAGGCACACTACCTGGCGGCGATCCTGAATTCGGAGAGGGTGAATGAGGCAATCAAGCCGTTTCAGTCAACTGGGCTGCTCGGAGAGCGCGATATTCACAAGAAGCTGCTCGACGTGCCCTTTCCACGCTTCGACCCCGCCGATCCGGTGCACGCCCGACTGGCGACCATTGGCGCGCTGGCGCATGTTCGTGCTCAGGGCGCGGTGAACGAGGCGCGGCTGGAGCGCAACGCAAGCCTCGGGCGCAAGCGGGCATATGTGCGCGTTGCGTGCGCGGACCTGCTGGACGAGGCCAATGCGCTGGTGAAGACACTGCTGAACCTGGGTTGATATGGAAATGGTACGGGCGGGCGTCCGTGCGACGGGCTGAGGACGGATTCGGCCGTTACTTGCCGATCTTGAAGTCGAGTGTCACGTTGAGCTTGCTGTCGAAGGAGCTGATCAGCTTTTCCTTGGACTTTTCGCCCTTGTACTCGGCCCAGATGCGGTAGTCGGTGGACGCGGGCAGCTGGCCGAAGCGGTAGGAGCCGTTGGGGTCGGCGATAAAGGTTTTAATCACATTGGTTTTCTGGTCCTGGAGGTAGACGATGCTGCCCGGCAGCGGGGCGGCGCTTGCGTTGAGGACCCTGCCTTCCACGGTCTTGGCCGCGTTCTGCGCCTGCGCGGCCGGTACGGCGACGGCGCAAACAATGGGAACGCCGGGGAGCAGGAGAAGGGAGGCGACGGTGCCTCGTAGCAGACGAAGGGTGCGGGAGTTTGCGCGCATCGTGTTTTCTCCTTTGCAGCACACAGCAAAACTCACAAGGCTTCGCGTTGTGGCCTGAAAGCGGTTTCACGGAACGGGCTGCATTAGCAGCTCTGCTTCGTGGCGAGCCCCGGGGAGGTTCTCACCCGGGGCTCGCTTAAGGATGCATGTGGATAAGACGGCTTTGAGCCGCCGTCGTTAGTCTTCCTCGTGGCCGGCGACCTCGGGCTCGTCCTCGTCAATTTCTTCGTCGGTGCGGGCGAGCTCCAGCGGATCGGTCGCGACAACTTCAAACTCGGTGCCGCACTCATCGCAGGTGACCGCATCGCCTTCTTCTACGTCGTCGGTGTCGATATCGAGTGGGCTCTCGCATTCAGGGCAAAGCATGGAAGTTCCTCCGGAATCCAAATTGGGGTGTAAGGTTGGGAGCAACAGGGGCGCGGGTCCTCTGTTTCAGTGGGGTGGGGCTGCCCGGCGTTTGCGGCGACGGAGCCACCCTGCCTGAGGCTAGAGATGCGGAAACGGGACGGGGAGAAGGCAGAGTGGCGCAGAAAAGTTGGATGACAGGTTGCCGGCGGATCGTGCTTGTGACGGGGCTGGCGGTGGTGAGCGCGCAGGCGTGGGGGCAGGCTGCCTCGCACGATCTCCAAGCGGTGGGCCGCCGAATGGCCGCCGAGCCGGCCGACCCGCGGATTGAAGCCGCCCTGCGAACCGTCTCGCCGGACGCGATCCGGCAGGATATCGCCGCGCTGGTGAGCTTCGGCAACCGCTCAACCCTGTCGAGCATGACACCCAACCTGCCGCCGCATACAGGGGCGACGGCGGCGGCGGACTGGCTGTTTGGGCAGTACACGGCGATCAGCCAGGCCTGCGGGGGGTGCCTGGAGGTGAAGCGGGACACCTTTACCGAACAGCCGATGAGCCGGATTCCCGTGCCGACGACCATCACCAACGTGTACGCGGTGC
>CAXTWU010000183.1:0-4758 GCA_964248025.1 uncultured Acidobacteriaceae bacterium
TACCGAGGCCTGCTACGGACTCGTAGTAGCCCACCGGCGCCGTGACCGGCGCACCGGAGGATCCGTAGTTGCCCGGCAGAAACAAAACCGCATGGCGATTCGCACTGAACTGGGTTTCCCCGTTTACCGCGTTTAACGCCCCGTTGATGGCCGAGGTGCTCATGCTGGGCGAGATGATGGTGACGTTGGGGCCGAAGTTCGGGGTGGTCTGGCCCAGCGCCGTCGCTGTCAGCAGGGCACTTGCGGATACGCCACTGGCGATCAAGCCGGAAAGGGACGCCTCGGCGGGGGAGAATAACCGTATGCTCGTCATCGCTTTGTTAAACCTCAAGACAACCGTTTGAACCGCTGCGAAGCGACTATAGGCGGAGGGTTTTGGCTTGTCAACTCTGCTGATGCTCTTTGTGATCGGGCGCAACCCATCGAGGAGCCGGCTCAGGAGGCACCTTCGACGAGACCATGGGCCCGCTCCCACGAGCCCAGTACCCGCGTGACCAACAGCAGGAGCACGCAGCCTGCCGCACACGGCACAAGCAGCCCGGTGCGGAGCGAACCCGCCGCACCCGAAAGCATGCCCGTCAGCCAGGGCAGGGCTGCCGAACCCATCCCCGCCGAAAAAAACACCCGGGTGCCCCGGTGACGCGTCACCACAATCGCCAGCAGCACCGGGTACAAGGGGCCCAGTCCAAACCCGACCAGCCCTGCCAGGACCGGCAATGGCCAGCCGGCGTGCAGGAGCAGCAGGACTGCGATGGTTGGAGCGACGATCGCGCTATGGATGCGCAAAACCGTGACCGGCCGCAACCGGTGCAGCCACGGCGTCGAGTGGAGGGCGCGGCTCAGCAAAAGCCCTGCCCAGAACGCCGCTGTCGCTGTAACCGCACCGGCAACACTGTGGCCGGTCCGTTTGACATAGGTTGTCAGCCACCCTCCCAGAGCAGCCTCGGTGCCAACCACCAGCACCGAGATGGCGCAGAAAAACAAGGGCGCGCGCGGCAGGCGAACAGGCCCGTCGTTCACGCGAGGCAGCACCCCCGAGGGTTGGAACTCCGTCGCGGCGATCAACAAGGAGGCGACCACCAGCGCGGCGGCCAGGCCACCAAACAGGTAAGCGGCGCGAGAAGTTGCGAGCGCGTGAGCCGCCATCGGCGGGCAGGCCAGTGCACCGGCCGCCCATAGCAGGTTCAGCCGGTTCATCTCCTGCGAGCAGCGCGAACCGGCCCGCTCGGCCCGCAAGCGGCTGATCGATGTCATCACGATGCCGAGGCCGAGGCCATAAGCCAGGGCAAGTGGAAACGCAGCCCCACGTACCGCGACCGCCAGGCCGCCCGAAGCAGCAGCCGCGAGCGCGGCGCCGCGAAGAAGCGAGCGCGACAGATTGCCCCGGCTGCACAAGGCTCCCAGTGCCGCGCCCAGCCATGACAGAAACAGGAGCGACCCCCCGGCCCGGTCGTCAAGCGACCAGTGGGCGAGTAAAGCCGGCATGGTCGCGCCCATTAAAGCGCAGCCTGCGCCCGTAAGCATAAACACAAGGGAAAACAGCCCGGAAGAGAAAGCCGCCGCGAAAGGCGCAACGCGCTCGCGAACAGCCGCGACCCCGGCATTCCCTTGCGCAGCAACGATCACGCCTGAACCCCTCTTCCCGGAACACTTCTGGAGCACTTCCCCGGAACACGAGCGAGTATACAGCCGTTCGGCTGTGCCCCAGTGCGTCCACAGGCACAAAGCACACTGCTATGAAATGCAGGGCCAGAGGCTCCTGCTTGTACCTTCCTGCTTGGCAACTACCCGCGAAGAGTCAAACTTTCTTGCTACTCTAGTGCCTAGCCAGAACCTGTGTGCGCTTTTTTTACGTTTTCCTTATGCGCGGCGTGAAACAAATACCTCACAAGAGGGATCCCAGGTTCGCCAGCATCATGCGCCCATGACAAAAGTGCCTGCTGACAAAGCCGCTGCCGCCGTTCCCGTAAAGGGACGCTCGGGCGCGCCCATGCAGCGGCCCAGCTTGAAGCTGCTGGCCGAATACCTGGACCTCAGTCCGTCTACCATTTCCTTTGTTCTGAATGACTCGCCGGGGCGGTCCATTCCGCAGGCAACCCGAGAGCGGGTGCGCGCGGCCGCGCGCAAGTTCAACTACCAGCCCAGCATGATCGCGCGCAAACTCCAGGGGCAGCGCATCAAGACGGTCGGCATCCTGCTGCCGGAGCTCGGCGAGGGCTACCATTCGCAGGTGATCAGCGGCGCGGGCGAGCTGCTGATGCGCGAAGACTACCTGTACTTCACCGTGCATCACCGGCACCGGCCCGAACTGTTGCGCGCCTACCCGGAGATCCTCGAGGCACGCGGCGTCGAAGGCATCCTCGCCATCGACACTCAGCTCGAAAGCTCCAGCTTTCTGCCGACCGTGCTGGTCGCCGGCCATACCGCGCTGCCCGGGGTTTCAAACGTGGTGCTGAACAGCCGGCTCGGCGCCGAGCTCGCCCTGGGGCACCTGCACCGGTTGGGGCATCGCGAAATCGCCTTTATGCGCGGCCAGCCGTTCTCCTCCGATACCGAGGCCCGCTGGGACGCCACGCTTGCCACTGCCAGGGAGCTGGGGCTGCCGGTGCGCGAAAAGCTGACCATCCGCCTTGAGCAGGACTCGCACTCCCCCGAGATCGGCTACCCCGGCATCAAGCGCATTCTGGCCCGAGCGCATCCGTTTACGGCCGTGGTGTGCTTCAACGATGTGTCGGCCATGGGAGTGATCCGCGCCCTGCACGACGGCGGCCTCCGTGTGCCGCAGGATGTTTCGGTGGTCGGCTACGACGACATTCAGTCGGCCTGCTACCACGTGCCGAGCATAACCACCATCCGGCAGCCGCTGCAAAAAATGGGCAGCATCGCAGCCGAACTATTGCTGAAAAAACTGGCCGGGCAGGAAACAGAAGCGCTCGTCGAAGTGGAGCCGGAGCTGGTGGTTCGCGAATCCACCGGCAAAGCTCGCCGGCTGCCGAGAGCGGCACCAAAACCCCGTCGGGCTCCGGCGAAACACAGCTAGGTCCAGTACAGGACGCGCGCCGCAGGCAACAGCTCCCGCAGCTTTGCTTCCAGAAACGCGCGCATCTCTCCCATGGTGTCCTTGGGGTACACGTACTTGAAGCCGCCGAACTTGGTTCGCTTTTCCGAGCGCAGCTCCTCGTTCAAATCCAGCTTGGTCCTGGGATACCAGCTCAGCAGAACCTCCTTGGAGCCGGGCGTAAACCGGTGCGTAATCAGCTCCGCCGTCAGGTCCGGCCCGGGCACACCGGCCAGCGCTCGCGCAACTGCCTCAAAAAGCTCCGTGTACTCGCGCTCCCACCCGGCTACCTGCATGATGGGCGCAATCGTCAGGCCGACCGGGTAGCCGGCCAGCGCCATGGAGCGAAGCGCGCGCAGCCGCTGCGACACAGGTGCCGTGCCGCCCTCCAGATCACGGGCCACGCTCGCCGCATTGACGGAAAAACGAACCCGCGTACGTCCCCGATGCGCCAGCGGTAAAAGGTCGCCGACGGCGGCAAACTTGGTGGTCCAGCGCAGCTGCACAGGTGCTTCCCAATCTCCGAAAAACCGGATCGACTCCGCCAGCGCGCCGGTCAGGTGCTCGATACCGAGCGGGTCGGTGTAGCAGGAGGCCTCAAAGGTGGTGCCCTCGTGGGCACGCTCCCGCGAACGCGACGTGACCTTGCCACTGCCCGCGTAGCCGCGTAGATTTTCGAGGATCTCCGGCAGGTTGGCATAGGCTCGCGTGACCGGCGGCCCACTCAGCGAACCGGCCAGGTAGCAGTACTGGCAGTGCGCCGGGCAGCCCTGCGCGATGTGAAACTGCCAGTCGGCCGAGGGTGGAATGGGCTGCAGCTTGCGTGCGCCCGGTGGTGAAACAACAATGGCGAAGGTGGTCTTGGCCAACGCGTAGCTTTTGCCCGGTGAGTCGGCAGCAAAGCTCGTGAGCCGGTTTGACGGCAGCTTGACCACCTCCGCTCCATAGCCGGCGGCACGCTCCAGCATGGCACGCCCGTGTGGCATCGCGAGCGCGTCGGGGGTGATCAGCACCCGGCGCGGCCGCCACAGCTTTTCCGTGCTTTCCCTGTCTTCCCTGGCGGGCGGCTGAGGGCTCGGCGCTGTTTGGGCCAGATCGAGATCCTGAAGAACAGGCATATCGGTTAGAGTGGGACGGGGGTGCGCGAGATGTGTTCCGCCTTCGCTCCTTTTTGATTGCATGATGCCACCGCAAGCTCAAGCCGTTCTTGAAAGGTGCGCCGCGCCCGTGGGCTCTTCCCTGCCTTTGCCGCACGCGCTGCTGGTTTTCGCGCACTCCGATGACGAGGTGATCGCGGTCGGTGGGCGCATGGAGCGTTACCGGGATTCGCGATTTGTTTGCGTCACCGACGGCGTTGTGCCCGGAGGTGATGCAGCCAGGCAAAATGGTGGTGAAGATGCCTACCGAGAAAAGCGCAGAGCGGAACGCGACGCAGCATTCCAGCATGCCGGACTAGGCCCGGAGCACGCACACCCGCCCAGCCTGGAAACGCTGGATGAAAGCATCGTGGACCAGCAAGCCTGCAATCACCTTGTGCCGGTCACTCGCGAACTCGCGGCAGCCATTGAGAAGTTCCGTCCGGAAGCTGTCCTCACGCACCCTTACGAGGGCGGCCACCCCGACCACGACAGCTGCGCTTTTGCCGTGCATACAGCGGTACGCTTAGCTGCCTCAGTACCTCCACCCGTCATCATTGAAGC
>CAXTWU010000184.1:0-4749 GCA_964248025.1 uncultured Acidobacteriaceae bacterium
GGGCGATGCCTTCGGCGCTGAGACCGCGGCCGGCCAGGTACTCGCGCGCGGAGGCACCTTCCGGGGTTTGAAGCTGTTCTTCGAAGAAAAGGCTTGCCTGCTCGTGGAGCTCCACCAGGCGGGAGCGTTCGCGGTGCTCGGCGGCTTCTTCGGGGGAGTGGAACTCACGCTTGGGGAGCGGGATGCCGGTTTTGGCGGCGACGATCTTGACGGACTCGGGGAAGGAGACGTTTTCGGTGCGCTGAACAAAGGTGAAAACGTCACCGGACGCGCCGCAGCCGAAGCAGTGAAAGAACTGACGTGCCTGGTGAACGGAGAAGGAACCGGATTTTTCAGAGTGAAAGGGGCAGAGGCCGGTCCAGTTTTGCGCTCCGGCCTTGCGTAGACGCACGTGCTCGCCGACGATCTTGACGATGTCGGCCTGGGCCTTGACGAGTTGGGCGAAGTCGCTGGGCATGATGGGGGCCTGAAGGAGGCGTGGCCGCTCCCCCAGTTTACGAGGGGTTCGTGGCAGGGGTTGCCGATTCGCGTTGCGAAGTCCGAATGCCGTTGCTGTGGGCCGTTTGCCCGGCCGTGTGCAGGTCCGCCAGGGGTGCTTCTCGGAACAGCTTTTATGGCTAGATCCTTGTGTGAAGGCAGTCTATGTGGGAGCTGGAGACCGCCGTGCTGCGGCTCGTTGTTTGGGGAGTGGAGCTCAGGGCTCGGTACGGGCTGCGGCTGCCATGGCGAGGATCTGCGACGGACGGAGGCCGCGCGCGCGGAGGGCCTGAATGGAAAGGGCGCCGGTGCGCTTGGCAAGGCGCTTGCCTGCGGGGTCGAGCACCAGCGGGCAGTGGAACCAGGCCGGGGCGGGGAGCCCGAGAGCGTCCCCGAGCAGGAGCTGGCGAGCGGTGGAAAGCAGGAGGTCGGCGCCGCGTACGACCTCCGTGATGCCCATGGCGGCATCGTCGAGCACGGTGGCGAGCTGGTAGGCGGGGAGGCCATCGCGCCGCCAGACGAGGAAGTCGCCAAAGTGATGCCCGGCGATAAAGTGCTGGGGGCCGAGGTGCCCGTCGTGGAAGGAGATGGCATGGCCGGTGGGGACGCGGAAGCGCCAGTTGTAGCCCGCTGGGCCACGGCGGAGCCATGTTTCCGGCCCTGTTGCATTTTCTGCCGCGGCGGCAGCACCGGTCATTGCCGCGGTCTGAGTACCGCTTGGAGCGCCGGAGGCGGGTGGGACCGGCGCTTGTATTTGCGTCTGTATTTGCGTCTGTGCCCACATGGGGGATGGGCGGCAGGTGCCGGGGTAGATGGGCTCGCCGGGATCGGCGGGCGGGCCGGAGAATGAGGATTCGTGAGGGGCTTGAGCGAGGCCGTGAAGTTCGCGCCGGGTGCAGCGGCAGGGGTAAAGATGCCCGCCGGCGACCAGGGCCTGCCATCCGGCGAGGTAGGCGGCGGTGCGGCAACTTTGGAAGAGAGGTGGGACCGGTGGCTGGTCGCGGGGCGCAAGGCCGAGCCAGAGGAGGTCGTCCTGGAGGGCTGCGACGAACTCGGGACGGCTGCGTGCGGGATCGAGGTCGTCAATGCGGAGCCGGAGGGTGCCCCCGGCTGCGTGAGCGCGCCGGTGGGCGACGGCAAAAGTGCGAACGTGCCCCAGGTGGAGCAGACCGGTTGGCGAGGGGGCCAGCCGGCCGGTGTACACACGCGGGGGCCACGGGCCGGGCATGGCGGAGCGGCTAGAGTTGACCGTCTTGAACGGGATCGGGGACCGGGTTCGTGCCGGGGCCGGGGTGGCGCTCGACCTCGATGTGCTCGCGCTGGAGGGTCACAACCTGGGTGTCGCGGCGTTCGGTGTCACGCTGGGTGACGTGAATCTCTTCCTTGAGGATGAGCTCCTTGGTGAGGATGAGGCGCTCTTCGACGACGGGGTAGATGGTGGTGGAGCCTTCGGAGCGGATGGGCGGCGCGGCATCAACAGTGCGGTTCATAACAACGCGCTCAACGTCAAAGGTACGAACGGCGAGGGTCTCGTCGAGGGATTGATGAAACTCCTGCACGGACTTGCGGAGCAGCACCTTGCCGGTTTCTACCGTGCGCTTGCCGACCAGGAGGCTTTCTTCGATGAGGGGGATGACGGTGGCGCCGGGCTCAAGAACACCGGCATCGAGGGCTGTGCCTGCGTTGGAGCGGACGTTGGGGGCGAGCAGGTGGGTGGGGAGGCAGACCACTTCCCCGTCGGCAAACTCGAGGTTGGTGTAGGGCTGGGAGGCGTCGATGACGCCGGAAAGACGGACGGTGTTATAGGTTTCGCCCGTGCCGGACATACCGGTGGAAAGGGTGCTGGACTGACTCATGGTTTGTTATTTCCTATGGCTGCCGGTAAGAGAGACGGCAAAGGCCGAATGAGAGATTCGGCCTTTGGCTGGTAAGGACATTTGCGGTGGCTTAGTAGCCGGACTTATTGCCCGTGGTGGTCGCGAGATTGTCGTTGAAGTTGCTCCCGGTTTTGGAACCGGCGGCCAGATTTTCAACGTCGACCTCGGTTTTGCGAACGGTCTCGTGGATGGCTTCGGTGTGCTCGGAGCTGGTCTTGCCGAGACGAACCTCTTCGACCACGCGGCTGCTCTTGCCGACCACTGCTTCTTCGGCCATGGCGTTGAGTTCGATGGTGCTGCCGCTGCCGGCCTGGAAGTCGGCCTCGGTGGCTGCACGGTTGACGGGCTGACGATCCACAGTGATGTGCTCTTCGCGCAGAACCACTTCAGCTTCAACAGGGATCTCGACGACGTGGGAGTAGACGCGAACGCCGCCCTGGTCCACTTCACGCTTGCCGACAACCACCTGCTCCTCGATGATGGGGATCACGGTTTCGCCGGTAACGTTGGCGGCCGATGTGGTGGCGGTACGGCCGGTGTTGGCGGCGTAGCCCGTTGTGGCTGGGGCGGAAGCGGAAGGGGAGCCGCCTTCGAGGTCGCGGGCACCCTGCTGCTTGAGGAAGGATGCGATTTCATTGGCCTGGGCGTCAGCCACCGTCACAGCCAGCACTGCGCCGCCGGACTGGACGCCGGAGGTGTAGCCGCGATGGGCGTTCTCATCGCCGCCCGTGAGCTCGCGGAAGTAGTTGCTGATCTTTTCACCGATGCCGGACCCGGTGCCGGCGGCAGACGAGGTAGCGCCAGCGGTGTTTGCTTCGGAGCTGGCGACGACGCGGACGTTGGACGGCTCGTAGCCGTTGCTGAGAAGCTGCTGCTTGACCTGCTGCGCCTGTGCCATGGTGCTGAACAAACCTACGACTGTTTTCGACATTTCGATCTCCTTGAGGGTAAGTTACTGCTGTTGTGAGAACAGTTCGACGCGGCGGTTGTCGGCCTTGCCGGCGCTGGTTGCATTGGAATCAGCCGGGTTGGCCGGTCCAAAACCCTCGCCCGTCAAACGCTTGCCGTCGATGCCTTGCGACTTGAGGTAGTCGGCGACCGCAAAAGCACGCTGGTCAGAAAGCGACGCGTTGTGCGGCAGTGTTCCCGTGCTGTCCGTGTAGCCTTCGAGCCGCATATGGACGTTGGGGTTGCTTTTCATCACGGCGGCAGCGCGCTGGAGGGTCGCCTGATCTTCGGGAGTAAGGGTGGCTTTGTCCGTGTCAAAGTGAACGGTGCCTAGGTCGGGGAAAGCGGCGGCTGCGGCGGGAGCAGCGGCAGCGGCCGCCGGTGCGGCAGCGGTGGACTGAGCCGCGGGATGGCGCGTGAGAAAGTAGATAAGCAGGGCAAGCAATATCAGCAGTGGAAGGAGCCATGCCCAGATAGGCAGGCCTTTTTTCTTAGTTTCTTCGTACACTTTTACACGATCGGCCATGGGGTGGTTCTCCTGGGAAGTTACTAGAAAGTGATGCAACAACAACTGAGGGAAGGTAAGTTATAACCTGCCGGAGGTGGTCCCACCGCGGGTTGTGCCTGTGGAGGTACCGGTCGTGGCGGGGCCGACTTCCTCGACTTCGATTTCGGTCTTGCGAACCGAGTCCTGGATGCGTTCGGAGTGCTCGGAGGCTTCCTTGCCGACACGCACCTCTTCCACAACGCGGGCGCTTTTGCCGACCACGGCTTCTTCAGCGGTTTCTGTGAGCTCGATAGTGCGGTCGCCGGCCATGGCGAGGTCGGCTTGGCTGACAGCGCGGTTTACGGGCTGACGGTCCACCGTGACGTGCTCTTCGCGGAGGGTAACGGACTCTTCCACAGGAATCTCAACCACGCGGCGATATACACGAACCCCGCCGGCATTCACTGCGCGCTTGCCGACAACCATCTCTTCTTCCACGATGGGGATCACGGTTTCGCCGGACGCAGAGCGGGCCGGAGTGGTGGCGGCTGCGGCCGGGATGGCAGCGGCGGCGGCCAGGGGCGCGGCATCAAAGTCGCGGTCGTTGCCATGGTCATTGATCACAGCTTCGTCGATCTTGGTGGCCTTGTGGCGGGCAAAGATGGATTCGACCTTGGAAACGTGGTCGGCAATGGCGGAGATGGCGACGATCACACCGCCGTGGTTGACCCCGGAAAGCAGGTGAGCGAGATCGCGGCTGGGAATGCCGAGCTCCTCCAAAGATGACTCAGCGGAGCCGGACGCAGAGTTGGCCCCCGAACCGCCGATGAGGGAGATGGAGGATTGCGGAATGCCGGTTTCGTGTAAGTCCCGAACCGCCGCCTGCGCCTGGTCCTGATGGTGAAACAGGCACACTAAAGTTGTGAGGTCATCTGTCATAGAGTCATCTCCGGGGTAACT
>CAXTWU010000185.1:0-1500 GCA_964248025.1 uncultured Acidobacteriaceae bacterium
GGGTCAAGCTGGAATACTGGAACAAAGGCGCGCCCTCGGGTGCGCCTTTTCTCGTTTCCGAAGGAGCCACCATGCTGCCGCCCGGCACCCCCGCAGCTTTTCTGCAACAAGCCTTCAGCGCAGCTCGTGCCGCAGGCCATATCTATCCCGAGTACGCGGCGTGCGAGGCTGCGCTCGAGTCAGCCTGGGGCCATTCAACGCTGGCGCAGCAGGCCAACAATCTCTTTGGGCAAAAGCAGTCGCACCCGCCGCGCGGCCACTCGCTTACGTTGCCCACGCGCGAGTGCCTCCATGGCGCGTGGGTCACGGTGCAGGCCCAGTGGATCGTCTTCGAAGATTGGCAGGACTGCTTTGCCCATCGCATGACACTGCTGCGCGCGCTCCAGCAAGGCTACCCGCATTACCGCGCCGCGCTGGCTGCCAAAACAGGCGAACAGTTCGTCGTGCAGGTTTCAAAAAGCTGGTCGACGGATCCGGAACGCGCCACCAAAATACTCAGCGTGTATCGCGAGCACTTCCAGGGGCAGACCCTGCAAACGATCTAAGCAGGCTGGGGCTCCGCCTTGCGGGCCGGTTGCGCTTTCACTTCCTGCCGAAGAGCAGCCTCGCGAACCGGCTTCTCTTGCAGCAACAGCTCGGTCGCCTGCAGGTGCGGGTTTGCGTGGAACCAGCGTTGGCAGGCGTTGTCGTGGAGCAGATTGAGCAGTGCCATCAGCGACATGCCCTGGTGGTGCGCCATCCACTCCCGCACAAGACGTGGCCGCTCCCGGCCCCTGGTGTAATCGATGGCCTCGTACAATCCGTAGGCCCCGCCCCAACCGGCCCGGGCCATGCCGTGCAGGTTGCGCAGGGCCTCGTCGCGGTCGATCCCGATGGCCAAAAAGCTCGCATACGGCGCGACCACTGGACCCGCGGTCGCGTCCCACTTGAGCGCGATCTCCGGGATGCCGAACGCCTTGTAGTGGTAGTGCCCGGCGTCATCCACCTCGGCGTAACCGGACTCCGAAATGCCCCATGGTATCCCGTGTTTTTTCGCGAAAGCCCGCTGCACCGCGACCACGCCCGCGAGGGTGCGTGCCATCAGCGTATCCGGGTACGAGCGCATCCAGAGCGAAGGCATCAGGTATTCAAACATGGTGCCGGTCCACGACAGCAGCACGGCATGGCCGAACGCAAGTGTGTGGGTGCGCCCCATCTTGAACCAACTGGTCTGCTCCAGCTCCCCTTTGGCGACGGCGATAAAGGTCGCGATGCGCGCCTCCGACGCCAGCATGTCGTAGCAGGCCGAGTGCAGCTCGCCCTTTTCGACGTCGTAGCCGATCGACAGCATCTGCCGGTCCGGCTCGACCAGAAACGCAAAGTCCATCTCCGTTGCGAAGCGAAAGGCTTCGTCGGAGCATTGGCGGACCTGGCCGGCCAATGCCTCCAGGTGCAGACCGGCGTTCGGCAGAAGCGATCGCAAGCGCCCGGCCAGTACCGGCAGTGTTGTATCCTGCAGCG
>CAXTWU010000185.1:1600-4709 GCA_964248025.1 uncultured Acidobacteriaceae bacterium
GGCAGAAGCGATCGCAAGCGCCCGGCCAGTACCGGCAGTGTTGTATCCTGCAGCGATTCCTGCGTCTGCGTGAAATGCTCCAGCGCGGCACCAAGCTCGCGTACAAAGTCGGTTGCCGTGCCCAGGCCTGGATAGCTGCGGTCGCCGTCAAACCCCATCGCTGAACGAAGAGGTGCGAACTCCGGCAGCAGCCATGGATGGTATTGCCGGACCAATGTGGTCATGGCCTGGATTCGCTGCGTATACTCCGCACGCCACCAGGCGACCTCATCGGAGGGTTGCGGTGTGCCGCCTGAGCCTGCCGGGGCAACAGCGGGCTCCAGACTGGCGCGATGGAGCACCCATTGCAGCGATGCGTCCAGCGAAGCGCCGGGCCCCGGCAAGTCTTTGTCGAAAGCGACGGCCTGCGACACAGCACCCTGGCTGCGCAACCCGTCCAGCAGCCGACGCTCGATCAGAGGCCGTTGCAGCAGCTCCGCGGCACCCGTTCGCAGAGTGTAAAGCGAGGCCGCGAAGTTGCCGCTGTCGACCGACGACACCGTGATGGGCCGCAAGGCTTCAAGCGTGTGCGTGTTGTACCAGTTGTACAGGTGGCCGCGATGTTTCGGCAGCCGTCCAAACGTCGCAAAGGTTTGCAGCGTCAGCTCGCAAAACTCCGGCACGGTGAGCCAGCCAAACTCCACCGCCGCCTGCCTTGCATTCAACAGTAATCCAAGGTTGGTCGGCGAAACCCGCGCGGCCTCAAACAGGTTTTGCTCTTCCACGTTGTCGGGAATGAGGAAGTGATGCTGCGCCCCGCCAAACTGGTAAAAATAGCGCCAGATGCGCAGTGCATGCTCTTCAAGAAAAGCAGCATCGGCCGGCCGCAGCGCGGCAGCCATCTCGCGCGGCGGCTTGTTGAGCCATGCCGTCAGCGCACTGGCGATGCCCCACAGCAACAGCACCGGCAACGCAATCCAAAGCGTGTGAGGGTTGTTCCACCACACCAGCACGGCCACGGCCAGCGCAAATAGGGGGCTGGCGCTCAGGTAGCGATCGACCGGCGTGGTCCGTTTGCCGGCCTCGGCCTCGGCGGCTGTTTCCCATTCCAGCAGGCGCTGCCCCGTGATGAAGCGCCGGATCAGCGCTCGCAAAATAGCATCCAGCGACAGCATGGTGGAGTGCGGCAGGAACACGACGTTGAGCAGGGTGATCAGAGCGGCCTGGCCCGCGCCGCCCACCGCTTCCCCTACCGCGCCGGCCTGCTCGGACACGAGGGCGCGGCCCAGTGAAAACACGAGCTGCACGAGGGTCGGCAAGAACATCAGCAGCAGCGTGATCAGCGTCCAGTACAACGGGCCGCCGGGCAGTCCCAGCCAGCCCGCGATCAACAGGAGCAGGGTGAACGGCTCCACCAGGGAGCGCCGAAGATTGTCAAAGATCTTCCAGCGCGAGATCGTCGAAATCGGGTTGCGTACCTTGCGGCGCGATTCGTCCGGCACCGAGCTGAACAGCCACTGCGCGATCTGCCAGTCGCCCCGCACCCAGCGATGTTTCCGTCGCGTGTAAGCCGAGTAGTGTGAAGGGTAGTCGTCGATCACTTCGATGTCAGTCGCAAGCCCCGCGCGCGCATAAGCGCCTTCGATCAGGTCGTGCGATAGCAGGGCATTGCGCGGGAAGCGCCGGTCGAGCACGGCATGAAGCGTCGAAATCTCATAAATGCCTTTGCCGGTAAAAATGCCCTCGCCGTACAGGTCCTGGTACACGTCGGACACCGCGCGCGTGTAGACATCAAAGCCTGTCTGCCCGGAATAGATCGACGCCAGGCGCGACCTTGACGCCGAGTGGACGCTAACCCCGACCCGGGGCTGCAGAATGCCGTAGCCCGCGGTGACAATGCGCCGTTCAGGGTCGATCACAGCGCGGTTCAGCGGGTGCGCCATGGTGCCGACCATGGCCGCGGCCGTGCCGCGTGGCAGCTGTGTGTCCGAGTCGAGAGTGATAATGTAGCGCACCGCCTGAATGGCCTCGACGTTGCCGGCCTTCACCGGAAACGCGTCGAAAACACCCATCAGGTACTTGTTCAGATCAAGCAGCTTGCCGCGCTTGCGCTCCCAACCCATCCAAACGCCCTGCCGCGCGTTGAAGATACGGAGGCGGTGAAACAAGGCGAAGCGCCCGCCGCCGTCGGCGCTGTACTGCGCATTCAGGTCGTTGATCAGTTTCACCGCAAGGTCCACCAGCGGGTCCGAATCGTTTTCGCGCGGGCGTGTCACGGCATCGGGCAGGTCGGTGATCAGCGCGAAGTAAAGATGAGGGTCCGTATTCGCCAGGTAGCGAACCTCCAGTTCGGCGACCAGCTCGCGCAGCTGTTTCTCGTTTAACAACAACGTCGGCACCGCAACCAGGGTGCTGCACTCGGCGGGGATCCCGGTCTTCGCGAAGGCGAACTTCGGCAGCGCTCGCGCTTCAAACAGAGCCGTCACGATGTTGTTGACAAGGTCGACCACGCCCTGGGTCGCGGGCAAAAACAACAGCAGAAATACCCAGATCAACGGAACGAAGTTATGGGTGCCGGGGACGATCGGCAGGAGCAGCGCCGCGATCAGCAGAACGGAAAGCACCTCGATCGGCGCGATATAAAACAGGTCTGTGTCGCGCTTGGCGGCCAGGCGGATGCGGTTAAGAAATGGTGGCCGATAGCCGATCGCGTGCGCCAGGTCGTCGGCTCCGGCATCGACCAGGTAGTAGCCCACATGCGACTCGCGCTCGCGCAGGCGGGGGTCGGCAAAGGGCCGCCCCAGTGCTTCACGCGCATGCCGCACGGCCTCGCGCGCTACCTCAGTTTCTGTCAGGTCGGCGTAGCGCGACAGTTCAGCCACACGCTTGCGATAACCCTCGCGGCTTGCGAAGTCCATGCGCGCGTAGGCTCCTGCCGGGTCCTCCCGCAGCACCCGGTCAAATACGATCAGCGGCTCGGCAACAACCGTCCAATCGGCGTACCCCAGCTCGCGCAGGCTTTTCATGCATTGCTCGATCACGGCATTGCGACCCGGCGGGATGCCCCTGGCCAGAACGGCTTCGCCCTCGCTCACGGCGCATTCCATCAGGACGAACTTCATCGCCGACG
>CAXTWU010000186.1:0-4706 GCA_964248025.1 uncultured Acidobacteriaceae bacterium
CCCCCGCCCCCAGCACCGCCGCATCGTACCGCATGCTCTTAAACTAACCCGATCGCGCCGATGGGTTTGCTTAGAGAACTTCATCGATACCAAAGTTATCGTAGTTTATCCAAAACAGATAAACCGTGCTAACTTTGGTATCGATGGACCGTGTTCGCAATCCATACTCGCCCGGTGCCGGTTCGCCGCCAGCAGCGCTGGCCGGCCGCGAGCCCCTGCGACGCGATGCGGAAGTAGCGATAGCCCGCATCCGGCAGGGCCGCTCCGCAAAGAGCATCGTTATGGTCGGACTGAGAGGCGTAGGAAAAACCGTCCTGCTCGACCAGATACGACTCGACGCAGAACAGGCCGGTATCGTCGCTGTGCGTTTGGAAGCCCCGGAAGACAGGTCGCTTCCTTCCATTCTGGCGCCTGAGCTACGCTCTGCCCTTTTGCAACTCAGCCGTACCGAGCGTGCCAAAGATCTGGTAGACCGGGGCTTCAAGGCGCTCGCAGGGTTTGTCGGCGCACTCAAGTTCAAGTATCACGATCTGGAGGTCGCGCTGGATCGTCCGCCTGAACCGGGACTTGCCGATAATGGTGACCTGGAAAGTGACCTGGGGGCTCTTTTGGAGCAGGTGGCGCGCGCAGCTCAGGGGGCAAACACAGCGGTTGTGCTTTTTATCGATGAAATGCAGTATCTGCGAGAGCGGGAATCCGAATTCCGCGCTCTGATTACCGCGCTTCACCGTTGTGCTCAGCGTCAGCTTCCTTTAACCCTCGTTGGGGCCGGCCTTCCCCAACTACGACTCCTCGCCGGAGAAGCGAAGTCCTATGCAGAACGGCTGTTCGAGTTCCCTCAAGTCGGGTCGCTCAAAGATGCTGATGCCCGCGACGCCCTGCTCAAGCCTGCTGCACAAGAGGGCGTTGCCATTGCCGAAGAGGCCGTTCTTGAAATCCTGAAGCAAACACGCGGTTACCCTTACTTCCTCCAAGAATGGGGAAAGCACGCGTGGGATGTTGCATCGGGCAACACCATCTTCCTGCAGGATGTTCTGGCCGCAAACAAAGAGGCTCAGGCGGCGCTTGATGCCAGCTTTTTTCTTGTACGGCTCGACCGCATCCGGCCAAGCGGTAAACGGTATGTTCGTGCTATGGCCGAACTGGGAGAAGGCCCCCATCGCTCGGGGGACATCGCGAATGAACTCCGGAGATCCGTGCAGTCCTTGGCCCCTGTCCGCAATGAGTTGATGAGGACCGGCATGATTTGGAGCCCCGCCCATGGCGACACAGCCTTCACCGTGCCGCTTTTTGACCAGTTCATGAAGCGCATCATGCCTGGGGAGGACTGGCGCACAGCATAGCTTCAATACCGCCGCACCTCCATCACCGCCAGCCCGCTTGACGGCACCCGCACCACCATCCGGCCACCAGCCAGCCCGACCGGCTCCGCCGCCCCCAGCGTGCCCACCCTCTTCAGCTCCTCCACCTGCGCGCGCGTCGGGTAAGCGGGCGAGCCCATCCCCTTCCACACCCCCAGCGTGTCCCCGTGCGCCGCGTCCACCCGCCGCACTGTCGCGACCGCTGTCGCCGGCTCGCCCTCAAGCGTGATCGCCACGCTCCTCTCCGGCACTGTCGAACCCGGCGGCTCCGCCATGTTCCACACCGCGATCTCGAGCGTCCCATCCGCGCGCCGGGTCACCAGCAGGTCTGGCGAGGTCGACGCCAGCCGCGTCTCGCCCAGCGTATGCAGCAGCTCGAACACCAGAAACGCCGGCTTTGGAATCCCCAGCTCCGCGATCAATCCATACCCGCCGTAAAACGGCGTCTTCACCACACCCAGCTCTTCAAACACATCCGAGAAGGTCCAGTAACTCATCATCTGCGTCAGCCCGTCGCACTGACGGATGTTCCGCGCCATCCACGGTCCCATATAGATCGAGTCCGTAATGGCCTGCGTGTTGGTATAAGTCGCGTTGTATTCGCTCCAGATCAGCGGCAGTTCCGGCATCGCCGAGTGCACGATCTGCTCATGCACCTTGGCCACCGCCGCCGCCACCATCTCGTGCGGTGCCACATACCGCTTGTCCGCGAATACATCCGCCGTCACATCGTCGCCATACACATGCGTGGAAACAAAATCGAGCGGCACATGCCCGGCCGAAGCATGCGCGATCATCGCGTCCACCCACGCCGCCTGCGCCGTCGCCGGGCCGCCCACGCGCAGCCGCGGGTTCACCGCCTTCAGTGCGCGGGCCGTGTGGTCATACAGGGTAAAGTACGTGCTCTGCTTCGGAGTGCCGACCCAAAAGTCGATATTCGGCTCGTTCCATACCTCAAAGTACCAGCTCGAAACCTCGTCGATCCCGTACCGGTCGACTAAGTGCCGAGCAAACGCCGTCATCAGTGCGTCCCACTTTCCGTAATCCGCGGGCGGCGACACGTTCGGCTTGTACCAGAAGAAGTGCAGCGCCGCCGGGTCCGACGCCAGCTTCTTCGGCGTAAAGCTGATCTCCACAAACGGCCGCACTCCACGCGCGAGCAGCCCGTCGTAGATCTGGTCCACATAGCTCCAGTTATAGATAGGCTGCCCCGCTGCGTCCTCGTTGTACACGCCTACTTCGTCGGCCAGGATGGCGTGGAACCGCACATACTTGAAATCCGTCGCTGCCTTTACTTTTTCCAGGTCCTGACGATAGCTATCGCGCAGCGTCAGAACCGCCCGGCCCGACCCGAACATCTGCTCCCAGAAGTGAGGAAACGGTGTTCCCACCGCCCGCGCATCCACCGTCACCTGTTCCGTCAACGGCCCTTGAGACAGGCCCGGCAAGCCGAGCAGGGAAGCGATAACAACCAGAAAAAATGTCCGAAACATAGGCGCGGACCTTTCGCGACCGCGCCCCATTCTATGTCATCGCCACCATGGGTTCGCCCGCGCGATTTGCATTGTGGCGTGATGGTTCGAGTTGAGATCGTAACCGGAACCCATGCCGCCGCCCATCCAGCTCCGCGCCCTGCGCCCGCTTGCCGCGACCGAAGAAATCTCCCACATTGAAATGCTCGCGACCGCTGTCGCTCTCAATCTCAAAAAAGCCCCCGTCTCCTTCCAGGAAGAAGGAGCCAAAGGCTCGGTCGACGGCGCCGTCATGGGCGGCATGGACCGCGCGCCAGACCTTTTCGACCGGCCTGTCGGCCATGCCCGCCGATGCCAATGGCGTCCCGTTCAACATGTCCCATATCTATGCCTGCGGCGACCTCGCCGCTGACTTGTACTGAAATGTCGCGGCTGAAACCACCGGCCGCGCCCTCGCCACCCGGCTCTACAACGCCACCGACGACCCTGGTATGAAAGACATGCTCGCGGTTATGATCGCGCGTGAAACCATGCGCCAGCAGCAGTGGCTTGCCATGCTGGAGGAGGTCGGGCCGTCGCACCTGCCCATCCCCAACTCGTTCCCGCAGGCGCTTAAAAACAGCGAATACGCCTATACGTTCTTCATCACCGCTACTGGTGGCACCGGCAACCAGGCCGACCAGCCCTGGACCACCGGCACTGCGCCCGACGGCCACGGCCAATTCGAACCCTTTGTTGCCCGGCCCTTCGGCGAAGAACCCAACCTGGGCTTCGGACGCCCCGACACCTTTGGGCAAAAGGAGCGGACCGCCGCCACCCCGTCGGGCATGCTTGCCAAGGTCAAGGACCTGCTCGAGCGCGTCAAAAGCCTCGTCCAGAAAACCCCGGCGCGCGCCGCCTTCCCGCGCGCCGGTTGCATCCCATTCACACAAAACATGACGTGCGCGAAAGGCGGTTCCCCTTCGCGCGGCACTCTCTCTACCCAAAAAGGAAAGAATGAAAACGATATTTGCCATACTTGGCGTAATCCTTGCAGCATGCAGTGCTCTGGTCTTCTGGAGCGGCCGCGAAGCCGGTCGGCGCGAAGCCAAAAGAATCTCCGCCGGCAGGGCAGCCGCCATGCTCGCCGAAGCCTGGGCCGACAACCGCACCCGCGCCTAGCCCGGGCCCTTGCAGGTGCGGGCGTCCTAACCCTGGAGCGGTCTCACCCGTACGGAAACTCGGCCAATGCCCGTAGAAAACCCGCCGCAACGGAGGGTGCCAGGGGCCCGGCCGCTTCTAGCCGTGCAGGATCCGCGTCCTCACGCCCGCCGGCTCCTGCGCTCCAGTCTCCTGCACCCCAATCTCCTGCACCTTGATCCGCCGCGCCAGCCCCATCCACCCCAGCATCCGAATCCCCCAGTAATTCACATCCACCTCGTACCAGGCCATTCCGTGCCGAGCCGACACCGGGTGCGCATGGTGGTTGTTGTGCCAGCCCTCGCCCCCCGATAGAAGCGCCACCCACCAGTTGTTCCGCGAATCGTCCCGCGTCGCGAACCGCCGCGTTCCCCACATGTGCGTGGCCGAGTTCACCGCCCACGTCACATGCAGGCCCAGCACTACGCGCAGAAACACAGCCCACAGCACCCATGACACACCCAGCCGCAGGCCTCCAACAGCCGAGCCGCCAAGAAGCAGCCCGAAACCCACCAGGGTAATCGGCACCCAGTGCCACCGGCTCAGCCTCACATAGAACAGCTGCCGACACAGGTCCGGCACATAGCGCCTCAGCAGCGGGTCTTGGTTGTGCAGCCGCCCCCACAGCATCCAGCCCAGGTGCGACCACCAGGCCCCATCCCGCGGCGAGTGCGGGTCCCCCGGCTTGTCCGTC
>CAXTWU010000187.1:0-4697 GCA_964248025.1 uncultured Acidobacteriaceae bacterium
GACGAAGCGGAACTTGCCGCCGTGCGGCAGATCGGCGACACGGAGCGAATCACCCACCTTCAGGTCGTTCACATCGACCTCGATCGCCGCGGGAATGTCGCCCGGCAGGCACTCGATTTCAACCTCGCGCAGGACCTGATCCAGCACCCCGCCTTCGTTTTTCACGCCAAAGGCCGTTCCGACCAGCGTAATCGGCACCTCGGCGCGCATGGCCTTGTCGAGCGCGATCCGCTTCAGATCCACATGGATCAGCCGGTCTTTGATGGGCTCGAACTGCCAGTCGACAATCATGGCCTTGGCCTTGGTGCCCGCGACATCGAGATCAAAGATGGTGTTGTGGCCGCTCTCCGAATGGAGGATGCGCAGCATCTGTTTCGGATCGAGTTCCACTGCGACCGCCGGCTGCTTGGCTCCGTACACCACGCCGGGCAGCTTGCCCGTCACTCGAACGCGCCGAGCTGCGTTCTTGGTAAACCTGCCTTCACGTACGGTTGCATTGACGAACTCTGTTGTGGCCATCCCTGCTTTTCCTTTCGGGCACAGGCTCCGGGCCTGCTCCCTTTCCTGCTTGATCGTTCGATATTGGTTGAACAATTCGATGACCATCGAATTGTCGTCTACGTTAGCTGAAAAGCGTACTGACGCTGGTTTCCATATGGATGCTTTCAATGGCCGCGCCCAGCAGCCCGGCGATGGAGCGCACCTTGACTTTGGGCTCGGCGCGCGCGGCCGCCGAAAGAGGGATGGAGTCGCTGACCACCAGCTCCTTGAGCCGTGAATTGTGAATACGCTCGACCGCCGGGCCCGACAGCACGGCATGCGAAGCACAGGCATACACCTCGGTCGCCCCCTGGTCCATCAGGGCGTCGACCGTTTTTACCAGCGTGCCGGCCGTGTCGACGATGTCGTCGATGATCAGGCAGCTCCGGCCGCGCACGTCACCGATCACGTGCATCACCGCCGTGACATTGATGTCCGTCCGCCGTTTATCCACAATGGCGAGCGGCGCTTCCATCTTGGTCGCGAAAAAGCGCGCCCGCTCCACGCCGCCCGCATCCGGCGAAACCACCGTGAGATTGCGCAGGTTGAGCTCGCGGAAGTAGCTCACCATGACCGGGCTTGCAAACAGGTGGTCGACCGGAATGTTGAAAAACCCCTGAATCTGCGCCGCATGGAGATCCAGAAAGAGCCCGCGGTTCGCGCCGGCAGTAGCCAGCAGATCGGCTACCAGCTTGGACGAGATCGCAACCCGGGGCCGGTCTTTGCGGTCCTGCCGGGCATAGCCGTAGTAGGGCACCACCACCGTGATGCGCCCGGCGGAGGCGCGCTTGAGCGCGTCCACCATGATCAACAGCTCCATCAGGTGGCGATCCACCGGGCACGATGTGGGCTGCACCAGGAAGACATCGGCGCCGCGCACATTTTCAAGCAGCTGGAAGTGCATTTCGCCATCGGAAAACTGCTGGATCCGTGTTTGGCCGAGCGGCACCCCGATGTGCCGGCAGATCGCGGCCGCGAGCTCCGGGTTGGCGCTGCCCGAAAAAATGCGGAAGTGTTTATCTTCGCGCAGCCGCGCGCCGCGCTTGCGATCCGGTCCGGGCTTCGCTCCATCATGGGCGCCCCCTTCGATCGCGTGTCCGCCACTCCCGGCGTTGCCGGATTCTTCCACTGCTGTCTGCTTCACGCGTCCCCTGTTGCCGAGGGCTGGTTGGCGCCCGGTTTTGCCGGTTCGTGCTGCGCTTTCGTGATGTGAACCGGGCTGATTCTCCCGGCTCGCCGCTTTTTCTGTTTGGCTGGGCGACTAGGATTCGAACCTAGACAAAGTGCGTCAAAGGCACTTGACCTACCATTAGTCGATCGCCCACCATGCCTCCCGCCACGGAGAGGTAAACCTTTACGGCAGAACCATGCCGGCCCAATACTCCGCCCGGCACAGAACTGCTGTCCGCAAGCACCGGACCCCCAGTACATTGAGCCGCTTTTCGGCCGCGTCCGCGCCGGCCGCATCGGCATACAGGCCAAATACGGCAGAACCGGAGCCGGACAAAGCGCAGTAAAGCGCATCCGCACCCAAACCCAGTGGACCGGGTTCGCCCGCGAGCACGCGCTTGATCTGTTCAAGAAAGGGATGCTGCCGGAAGACGACTTCTTCGAAGTCGTTCAGAAGGATCCCGGTCTGGACAAGCGTGGAAAGCAGGGTTCCCGCTCGGCTCCTCTCCCCATGGAGAAGAACACCGGATAGATGAGCTTCGCACCATGCGGCCGCGAGAGCTCGACTCAACTGGTCCAGTCTACCGGCAAGGGGGTCCGGCGTCAAACCTGCCTGGGCCGCATCCCAGGCGCGAAATGCCGCCGGGGTGGAAACGCCGACCTCCGGCAGGGCAACAAGGGCGCTTACCGGTCCGAGGTCGGCCAGCGGTACCACTTCCTCCCCCCGGCCCAGGCCCAGCACCGCGCCGCCCAGCAGAAACACGGGTACATCCGAGCCGACCTCGGCGGCCATGCGGAGGCGTTCCGCGCCGGTGAGCGGTGCGGCCAGGCCCCCTTGCGCGATTTCGCGCTCCAGGCCCAGCAGCGCGGCCGCGGCATTGCCAGAGCCGCCGCCCAGGCCGCCCTGGATGGGCAGGCGCTTTTCCAGGTGAACCCGGACCTGCAGCCGTTCGCGCCCGGGCACGGCGAGCGCCAGCCGCAGCATCTTGTAAACCGTGTTGCGCCCGTCCAGCGGCACCCGCTTGTCGTCGCAGGTGAGCACGATGGGGGTCCCGGACGTTGAAAGCCGCCGGACCGAGACAGACACCAGATCATGTGCGTCAAGGGTCGCGTACAGGGTTCGCAGGGCATGGAAGCCGTCCGCGCGTGGCGGGCCGATCGCGAGGCCCAGGTTGATCTTCGCGTGGGAACGCAGGGTGACGGACATGGAGCCAGTGTAGCGGGGCTGGCGGCGAAGGCGGCGGTGAGCCGCGCCGTGGCTGGCGACCGAGCCAACGCCGGACCGTCTCCCCTGTTCGCACAAGCTTTGCCCCCCACCCGGCACAGCAGGGATGAGAAGATAAGGGCGGAACCTCCAACTCACCCATGCGCAAAGTCATCTCTTCCCATGTTTTTCTGCGCTCGCGTCTCCACCCGGGGCTGCTTGATTCGCTGGCCCGCTCCGGGGCGGAGGCGATCGAAATCTATGCCGCGCGCGGGCACTTCGACTACACCGAACGACCGGCGGTTCGCGAAACGGCGGAGTGGTTCCGTTCGCAGCCGGTTGCGCCCTTCTCCATGCATGCGCCGCTTTACAGCGACGCCGACAGCGGCCGGGGCGGCGAGCCTTCGGTCAACGTGGTGCACAGTGAAAAGTCGCGTCGTATCGACGCCATGGACGAGGTGAAGCGGGCGCTGGAAACCGCCGAGCAGATCCCGTTCAAACACCTGGTGCTGCACCTGGGCGACCGGGGGGACGGTTGGAACGCGCGTACGCTTGAAAACGCGCTGACCGCGGTAGAACACCTGAAAACCTATGCGCAGCCGCTGGGGGTTTCGCTGCTGCTTGAAAATATTCAAAACGAGGTCACCACCCCGGCGCACTTGATGGAGATCCTGAACGTGGGCCATTTCGAGGATGTGGGCGTGTGCCTGGACCTGGGGCACGCGCACCTGGGCGGCGGGGCGGCGGCGGCGCTGGAAACGCTGAGCGACCGGGTCCAGTCGTCGCATATCCACGACAACCACGGCGAGCGCGACGAACACTTGTGGCCGGGCGAGGGCACGATCGATTTCGCCCCGGCATACGAGGCGTTGCGGGCCGCAAAGCAGGCGCCGGCGGGGGTGCTGGAGATCCACTACGGCTATGGCACGGACCCGGCGCAGGTGGCGGAGCGGGCGAAGGCAGCCTTTGCGCAGTTCGAAGAAACGGGAGAAAAGTAGGGCATGACAGCACCGGTCACAACGATCGCGGCCATCGGCGTACACGAAGGGCAGGCGGTCACGCTTGAGGGCTGGCTTTACAACCTGCGCGAAAGCGGCAAGCTGCTGTTTCCTATCTTTCGCGACGGATCGGGGACGATCCAGGGCATTGTGCCGAAGGCGGCGGTTGCGCCCGAGGTCTTCGAAGCCGTCAAGACCCTGACGCAGGAGTCGAGTGTGCGCGTGACTGGCACGGTGCGGGCCGACAAGCGAGCGCCGGGCGGCTTTGAGCTCGATGTGTCGGGGATCGAAGTGCTCCAGCGGGTGCCCGAGGATGCGCCGTTTCCGATCTCGCTCAAGGAGCACGGGGTCGACTTCCTGATGGAAAACCGGCACCTGTGGATCCGGACGCCGCGCCAGTCGGCCATCCTGCGGATTCGCGCGGAGATCATTAAAGCGGCGCGCGACTACCTGGACGAACAAGGCTTTATCCTGACCGATCCGCCGATCCTGACGCCGGCTGCCTGCGAGGGCACGTCCACGCTGTTTCCGGTGGAGTATTTCGGTGAAGAAGCGTTTTTGACCCAGTCGGGCCAGCTTTATATCGAATCGACGGCGCTGGCGCTGGGCCGCGTGTACTCGTTCGGCCCGACCTTTCGGGCGGAAAAGTCGAAGACGCGGCGGCACCTGACAGAGTTCTGGATGGTGGAGCCGGAGATGAGCTACGCCGGGCTGGACGACCTGATGGAGTTGGCCGAGAACTTCATCGCGTTTATCGTGGACCGGGTGCTGACGCGCCGGAGGGC
>CAXTWU010000188.1:0-4660 GCA_964248025.1 uncultured Acidobacteriaceae bacterium
GGGGGAGGGGGGAAAAGGCGGGTTTCGCGCAGCGTGGAATGGAGGTGGGACGAGTTGCCGGGCGAGGTCGCAGCCATGCGGGAACAATCCTTTGCCGCCGGCCCTGAGCAGGGGGGCTCCCTTCACAGTATCGGGCAGGGGCGGCGAGGGCAAGCCTCGGGAGCGGGACCGGACCAAGCCAGGCAAGGCGGCCCACCAGGGCGCGGCCTACCACCTCGGGTGGATTGTGCCCGGGCTGCCGATGCCGTAGAAAGGAAGAAGCATCCCAGATGAGTTCTAGACCGACGCCCGCATTTGCCGGCATTGAAGGGCGGGTTGCCGGCATCTCGGCGGCCTATGGCAAAGAGACATGATGAACAGTGAGCCTTTCCTTGTGAGCACCTCCCTTTGAGCACCTCAGCGACACTTCCCCTCCCTCCCAAAACCTCCTTCTTTGATCGTGAGCGCACGGTGGCCCCGCCGGGCTACAGCCGCTGGATGGTGCCGCCGTCGGCGCTGGCGATTCAACTGGCGATCGGGCAGGTGTACTCCTTTTCAGTGTTTGTAAAGCCGTTGCTGCTGTTGCCGGGCGCGGGCGGCAGCCACTGGAACCAAAAGCAGGTGGGGGCGATCTTTTCGGTCGCGATCGCGGTGCTGGGTCTGGCGGCGGCGTTGTTTGGACGATGGCTCGAGACGGCCGGGCCGCGCAAGGCGATGGCGATTGCGGCGGCCTGCTTTGGACTGGGGTTTGCGGTCGCCGCTCTGGGGGTGCACACGCACCAACTCGCGCTTGTTTACGCAGGCTACGGGGTGCTGGGCGGCGTGGGACTGGGACTGGGGTATATTTCGCCGGTTTCAACCCTGATCAAGTGGTTTCCGGACCGGCCAGGGCTGGCGACGGGCCTCGCGATCATGGGCTTTGGCGGGGGCGCGATGATCGGGGCTCCGCTGGGCACGGACCTGATGAGGTTTTTCGGCGGCACGGGAGCGCATGCCATTACGGCGACTTGGCTGTCGATGGGCGGCCTGTATTTCGCTTTCATGCTTTTCGGCGTCGCAACGATCCGGGTGCCGCGGGAAGGCTGGCGCCCGCAGGGCTGGGCGCCGCGCAAGGTGGCGACTCGGTCGAGCTTGATTTCGACTCACAACGTCACAGTCGCGAACGCGGTACGGACGCCACAATTCTGGCTTCTTTGGCTGATGCTGTGCGTGAATGTCACGGCTGGGATCGGCATTCTGGAGCAGGCCTCACCGATGATCCAGACGCTGTTTCCAGGCCGGGTTTCGGTGTTGGCGGCTTCAGGGTTTGTGGGCCTGCTGTCGTTGTTCAATATGGGCGGCCGGTTCCTGTGGGCGTCCTTGTCAGACAGGATCGGGCGCAAAGGGACGTACACGGTGTTTTTCCTTGTCGGGGCGGTGTTGTACTTCCTGCTGCCGTCGATCGGGCGTGTGGGGCTGTTTGCGGCGGTCGCCGGGGTTCTGATCAGCATGTACGGCGGTGGGTTCGCGACCATTCCGGCGTATTTGAAGGATCTGTTTGGCGGGGTGAATGTGAGCGCGATTCACGGGCGGCTGTTGACGGCCTGGTCGACCGCCGGTATCGCCGGGCCGCTGCTGGTCAATGGATTGCTGGACCACGCAGCAGCGACAGGGCAGCCGGCGCGCACGGCTTACCCTTCAGTGCTGCACACGATGGCAATGCTGCTGGTGCTGGGCCTGCTGGCAAACCTGCTGGTGCGGCCGGTAGCCTCAGGCAGGTGGGTGCCGGCTGGAGATAGTCACTAGGGACGTAGGATGGTGCCGCCGGTTCCGGCACGAAAGGTCCCGCAGCAACGGATGGTGAAGGAGAGGCAAATGGCGAGAGTGGAACCAGGAGCTGGTGAGACGAGGGTGGCACAGCGGCCGGCTGCGATGGCTTTGGCCTGGGCCGTGGTGGCGATTCCGGCGGCCTGGGGTGTTTACAACACCGTGTTACGGGCGTCGCACCTGTTTGCACGCTGACTCTTCTGCCTGAGAGGTGGAGGCGCGCGTCGTGCGGAGCGCTTCCGGCGGGGGATGCGCGGCGGGATGAAGACAGGCCCTGCGGCCGAGTGCAAGGGGAGCTTGCAGCGACTGCGATGTCGCCGGACCGGTTCTTTGCATCTCTCTTTCCGAGCCTTTGCACGTTATAGCCGTGGCGGGTCGCGAAAATGCCGCAACCCGCCGGTGGCTGGAAGGCAGGTGGGACAGACGGGAAGCATTCAGGAGAGTCACGATGAAGGTAAGTGCAGGGATTTTGTTGTTTGCAGGTTTGTTGCCTTCAACGGCAGCGCTGGCTGCCGGTGGGGACACATCGCAGAAGCTGGATGACCGGATCGCTTCGTCAACCAAGCTGCTGCATCAGCTCGCGACGGTGCCGGACAAGGGTATTCCGGACGCGATCGCGCGTAAGGCGCATTGCGTGCTGGTGATACCAGGCTTCAAGAAGGGCGCGTTTCTCGGCGGCGCGCAGTATGGTCAAGGGCTGGCAACCTGTTATGTCTCGAAAAAGGGCTGGAGCGCGCCGGCGTTTGTGCAGATGGCCGGTGTGAGCTTTGGGCTGCAGGCCGGCGGGCAATCGACCGACCTGGTGCTGGTCGGAGTGACCAAGCAGAGCGGCGACGACCTCCTGAAGGCCAAACTCAAGCTGGGCGGCGATGCGTCCGTTGCGGCCGGGCCGGTGGGCCGCGACTCCCAGGCAGCCACGACAGAGCTCGCGAGCGCGGAGTTTCTCACCTACTCGCGAAACAAGGGATTGTTTGCCGGCATCGACCTGTCGGGGGATGAGGTGAACCAGAACACCAAGGACACAGAAGCTTTCTATGGCAAGGACATTCCTTACCAGTCGATCCTGGGTGGTGACACGCCCACGCCGGCAGCGGCGAAGCCGTTTATACGCGAAGTGACGCGCGTGTTCGGCGGTGTGAGCAAGCGCAAGTAACGGCGGGGCGAACCTCCGCGGCACGGGGAGCCGCACGTCGCTCACCGAGAGTGGCGGGATGCGGCTTCCCCGTTTTGCAGTCCGCGCCGCAAGTGCCGCCCGGCGATGCTGACACTGGATAGATGACCGGATCGCAGGTGCGATGTTCGCGAGTTGCTCGTTGGATTGCCGGTCCGAGATCACGGCTGGTGTGGGTAGGTTCGACAGCTTGTGCGGACCTTTATTCCATCAAAGTTTCTCCATCCGCGTGTCGGGACAATGCGCGGAAGGCTCAAGGTTCTAAAAGGCGCCCCCATCCGGCGCGTGCCCGGATTTTGCAGAGGGTTGAGACTGGCTTGCAGTCTCGGCCTGGGTGCGGTATTCCACGATCAGGTCGTAAACCCTGCGTACATGGCCGGCCTGGTAGGCGAGGATGCCGAGGAAGCGATCGGGCATGGCTTTGTCCAGGAGTGCATCGTTGTAGAAGCGTACAACGATGCGTTCGCACACCTCGGTCGTGTCGAGCAGGGTGTAGTCGCTGGTGGCGAGGGCGGCCCGCAGGTCGGCGTAGAAGCGGTGGATGTAGCCTAGGAGCGTGCCGGTCTCGTGGACCGATGCCCCGGTGAGGGTGGCAAGAACCCGCTCCAGTTCCGACGCAAAAGAAGAGCGGACATGGGATTCTTCCAGGTACAAAAGCCGGTGTTCCGGCACCTGCATCTTTGCCCCAACCTCTCGAAAGCCTTTTTCCCCGTCGCGTAGAATCCCGATCAGGGTATGTACGGATGAGATTGAGCGACCGTGCTCTGTCATGGTGCTTCCTTTTTTCTTGAACAGGCAGAACCCAACGTCGTACTGGCACAATCTTAGCCATGCAGTCTGTACCGGAGCGTACTCCGTTGGCCCTGGGCCCACATTGCTGTTCATCCTGACACAAACCGCGAAACAAACATGACACAAACACTGGTGAGTTTGGAAGCGATGCAGGAAGCGCAAGCGCGTATCGCGGGCGTGGCGCGGCGTACACCGCTGGTACGGCTGGAAGCCCCAGCGATGCCGGGTGAGCTCTGGCTCAAGGACGAGGGTACGCAGCCGATCGGATCGTTCAAGCTGCGGGGTGCGGCGAATGCAATTTTGTCACTGCCCGCGGCGGAGCGGGCACGCGGAGTCATCACGTACTCAAGCGGCAACCACGCGCAGGGAGTGGCGTATGCGGCGCGGGAGGCGGGAACCCGGGCGGTGATCGTGATGCCAAGGAATGCTGCGGCGACCAAGCGGGCAGCGACCGAGGCAATGGGCGCGGAGATTGTGACCGTGGGCCCGGCGTCGACCGAGCGGAGGCTGCGGGCGGAGGATCTGGCGCGGAAGCACGGCTACGCGATGATTCCGCCCTACGACGACCCGGCGATCATTGCCGGCCAGGGGACGTGCGGGCTAGAGGTCCTGGAGCAGCTGCCGGAGGTAGACCTGGTCCTGGTGCCGGTATCGGGCGGGGGGCTGCTGAGCGGGGTGGCGGCGGCGATCAAGTACCAGCGGCCGGAGGTTTCGGTGATCGGGGTGGAGCCGGAGCTGGCCGGGGATGCACGGGAAAGCTTCCTGTCGGGAACGTTGGTGACCTGGCCAGCGGCGCTGACGACGCGGACGGTGGCGGATGGGCTGCGGACGCAGTCGCTGGGCGAGCTGAACTGGGTGCACGTGCGGGCGCTGGTGGACCGGATTGTGACGGTGACGGAGCTCGAGATCGCG
>CAXTWU010000189.1:0-4608 GCA_964248025.1 uncultured Acidobacteriaceae bacterium
GGGTACCGGGGTGAGCGGAGCCTGCGAGGTGACGGCGAAGACGGCGGTGCGGAAGGGGCAGGGTTGCGGCGGGCGGGTTGCGGTGCGCTCGCGGGTGGCGAGTTGGGCTTGCGAAGCTGATTGCAGGGCCTGGGACATGGCGCAGCCGTGCGCGCCGAGGCGGCGGCAGCAGGCGGGGAGGTTGCGCTCGCCGGCATCGAGCGTACCGGCGAGCGCGAGCAGCGGTGCCAGCAGCGGGAGCGTGCAGAGGGCGAGCAGCAGGATGGAGAGGGTGCGGCGCACTGAGACTATTTGATGCTGGGTGGAAGGTGAGGGTAAGTGGGCGTGAAACCTTGAGCGCCGCAATCCCCGGGGAGCAGAGAGGCGGGAGCGTTTTGCGCCTTCACGACTTTCCAGCGTAGGCTAGACCGACTTACCAGAACCTTTCCAGGAGCTGCTGCATGCGCCGTGGTCTGCGCCTTCTTTTTTCGCTGGCTTTCTTTGTACTGTCAATCCATGTGGGGCGAGCGCAATTTAACGCCAGCCTGTCGGGCACGGTGACGGACAACACCGGCGCCGTGGTGAGCGGGGCTACCGTGCAGTTGACCGACAAGGCGAGCCAAACGCTGCGGAGCTTTACCACGACGGCGGGGGGCTACTACAACTTCAGCGAGCTGACGCCCGGACATTACTCGCTCCAGACCACCGCCAGTGGATTCGCTCAGTCGACTTTTGACGACATCACGCTGGTGGCGGAGTCGCCGCGGGACCTGGAGGTGCAGCTGCGGGCGGGCGGCACGTCGGAAACGGTGACGGTGTCGGCCGATAACGTGCCGGCGCTCGATACCTCGGATGGGGACGTAGGCACGAGCTTTTCGGCGGGCGATGTGACCCGGCTGCCGGTGTTTGGGCGCGACCCGTACGAGCTTTTGCGGCTGGTTCCGGGTACGGTGAGCGACGCGGCGCGCGGCGGATCGGGCAGCAGCGTCTCACTACCGAACAACCAGAGCGGCAACCAGTCGAACGCCGGGATTTTTCAGACAGAGAACCAGATCCAGGCCTCGGCTGCGGGGCAGCGGGTGACCTCAAACACCTACCTGATCGATGGCGTGAGTGTGGACAGCCTGTCGCACGGGGGCTCGGCCGTGGTGACGCCGAATCCGGAGTCGGTTGCGGAGATTACGGCGAACTCGAGCAGCTTTGACGCGAGTGCGGGACGCAATGTGGGGCTGCATACATATACGGTCACCAAGGGCGGCTCAAACGCTGTGCACGGGAGTTTGTTTTTTCAGTACGACCAGCCGGGTTTGAACGCCTACCCATCTTATGGCGGCCCGGCGGGTGCGCTGCCGGTGCGCAACAACAACCAGCAGCGCGAGTACGCGGCCAGCCTTGGGTTTCCACTGATCAAGGACAAACTATTTTTCTTCGGTTCGTATGAGGGTATTTCGAACATCAACAAAGGCTCGTCGGAGCAGTATCTGCCGACGCCCGAATTTCTCAGGGGGCTTGCGGCGAATCGATCGGGCGGCATTGTGGCAGGGGTGCTGAATGGCCCGGGCAGCCAGGCGCAGGTGATCAAGGTGTTGCCGATCAGCTGCGCGAATCTGCAAACGGCGTGTAACCCGGTCGCGGGCGGCGCGGATATCGGGTCGTTCGCGGGAGGACCCGGGACTTATCTGCCGGGTTATGCAACGGCAACGCCCAATGTGCCGAACAACCAGACCGGGGGCGGGCTGGACGGTGTGCCGGACATAGAGTATGCACAGGTGCTTGCGGTGTCGCACTTTCATGGGAACCAGTTCAACGCGCGGGTGGATTACCACCTGACGCCGCGCGACCAGTTCGCCGTGAGTGGATTTATTGTGAAGCTGGACCAGGCGAGCCCCGATCCGGGCACGGGCGCGGAGCCGCTTTCAAATATTCCGTTCAAGCCATTCAACTCTTCGGCCACGGCGTTGTATATCCACACGTTCAGCCCATCGCTGATCAACGAAGTCCGCGCCAACTTTACCCGCTACGCCGATAACCAGATCAACGATGCGGGTAACTCGGTAGACTTCGGCATTCCGCGCTTTGAGGTGCAGGGGTATGTGTTTGGGCGTTTGTACAACGGCCCCAGCTGGGGATCAACGACCCCGGGAATCCTGGCGCAGAACACCTACGAGGTGCGGGATATGCTGGTGCAGACGGTTGGCTCGCACACGGTGCGGTATGGCGGGTCGTACCGGTGGGAGCAGGACAACGACAACCTGAGTGCGGAGTCCCGGCCCGACTATGTTTTCCAGGGTATCTGGCAGTATGCGAACGATGCGCCGATCTTTGAATCCATCGCCGCGAATCCGAACACGGGCGGGGTCGCCGATGGGCAGCGTTACTTCCGGGACCACGACCTATCGGCGTTTGTGCAGCATGACTGGAAGGTTTCACCGGCTTTCACGATCAACACCGGGCTGCGCTGGGAGTACTTTGAGCCGCTCAACAACAAAGGGTCACTGACCAACGAGCCGGTGTTCGGATCGACCCCTGCCACTTACCTGACGGCGGCTGTGCTGAGACCGGTGAACCACCTTTTCAACTCAAACTATAACAACTGGTCGCCGCGCGTGGGCTTCAACTGGGCTGCCACCAACAAGCTGGTCGTGAGCGGCGGCTTCGGCATCGCTTATGACCGGCTGGACGACCAGTTATTCAATAACGGCTTTGAGAATGGCCCGGGCTACGCGCAGTTTGGGCTGTGCTGTGCGACGGATTCTGCTTCCCGACAAAAGGCAAATATCGTTTTTGAGCGGGGCGCGACGCGCTCGGCTTACAGTTTTGCGCCGAACCCGGGCCTGGCCGTAGGAACGAATGCCGCGACGGGGTTGCCGAACGGCACCAACGAGATCGAAGTGTACGGGGCGTCGCAGCATACGGCGCAGCCGATGCTGGAAAGCTACTCGCTGCAAGTGCAGCGGCAGTTGCCGGGCCAGATGGTGGCAGCCTTGATTTACCAGGGGTCGTCCGGGCATCACTTTCCGCGGCTTGTGAACCAGAACTTTCTTTATCCGACGTGTGCCAACATAGCGGCCGACGGCAGCTGCACGAGTGGGCTGACGCCGTTTACCGCATCGTATGTGCCGACCACCGATGTGGCGACCAACTACAACGGCCTGGATGCCACGCTCGATAAACGGTTCTCGCACGGCTATAACCTCCATGTCGCTTACACGTTTGCAAAAAGCCTGGACCAGGGTTCGAACGAGGGGCCGGGCTCGTTGTCAAACCAGACAGACCCGGCACATCCGGTGACGGAGTACGGCCCGTCGGACTTCGATGTACGCCAGAACATCACGGTCGCGGGTAACTGGGATTTGCCGAAGTTTCACAACGGCCGGGGCCTGGTGGGCGAAGCTCTGACCGGCTGGCAGGTCAACGGGATCTTCCAGTTCCACACCGGTTTTCCGTGGACGCCGGTGACGGGGGTGCCGACGGTGGCGGTGGTGCAGAGCGCGGCGACGATCGCGCCAACCCGGCCGATCGGCTACTACGGCGGCGCGCACAACTCGTGCTCCAATGGTGCGTTGATCGACGGGTCCAACTTTCCCGGTGGCGGCAAACAGTTCTTTGATATCAGCCACTCAGGGCCGCCGGGGATTGGGCGCAACTCATTCAATAGTTCGTGCTATCTGGATACGGACGTGACGGCAGCCAAGGAGCAGGCGATCAGCCTCCATGGGCACGAAACGCAGTTGCGAATCCAGGCGAACTTCTATAACGTGTTTAATAAGTTGAACCTGGCTCCGATCCTCTTTGGAACGGCGAATGCCACGGTGGAGAATAGCCTGTTTGGGATTTCGCCGGGCGCGGACTCCGGGCGGGTGATTGAGTTTTTCGGGCGGCTTCAGTTTTGATCTGCCGCTCGGTTTGGACTGGGGGACGGGCGGGCATGGTAAAGCTGATATGTTTCGGGCTATTTGCACTTATGCCTGCGGTCGCCGGTTCCGTGATGCAATCGGATCAAGCTGTCGTGGATACTGCAACTGTGCGGCTGGGCGCGTCGAGCGCGGTCTTTCCTACAGGGGAACCCGTTGTACTGAACGCGAGCATGGTGAATACGACGCGGCATGAGTTTACCTTCTGGGTTGCTCGCAGTGGTCCCGACACGGAACTTTATTACGACTTTGTGGGGAAGGACTCGGACGGGAAGGAGCTGGCACGCACTGCTTATGGCAAGTGGCTTCAAGCTGGAAACATGGTCATGATAAGCCGAATACAGAAGACGCTCAAGCCGGATGAAAGCTTTGGTGAAACGATAGACGCGAGCAAGATTTTCGACATAAGCCGGCCAGGGCAGTACAGCTTCCAGGTGAAACGGGAATATCTGCTCAATGAGAAGGTCGATATTAAATCTAATATCGTGACGGTTGAAGTCAAATGACGGATAACAGCTCGATAGCCCAAAAGGCTACTTCGCCGCATGCAGTGAATCATCTGTGACTTAGCGACGCATGAAGTCGAGGGCGCGGACCAAGAAGGGTTTAAGGTCGCGGCGGGGGATGACGGCGTCGAGCATGCCGTGTTCGAGGAGGAACTCGGAGCGCTGGAAGCCTTTGGGGAGTTTTTGGCGGATGGTTTGCTCGATGACGC
>CAXTWU010000190.1:0-4592 GCA_964248025.1 uncultured Acidobacteriaceae bacterium
AGCTCGACCGTGGAGGTCGCGGCCAACAACCAGCTGGTCGACACCGAAAAGACGGACAGTTCGACCGCGGTGACCCCGCAGGAGATTGCCAGTCTGCCGCTGAACGGGCGCGACTTCGCGAACCTGGCCATCCTGGCGCCGGGGGTCAAGCTGGTCGACAGCTACGACCCCACCAAGAATCGTTATGCCGTGTACGCCGTGGATGGCTCAGGCGGGCGCAACAACAACACCACGGTGAACGGCATCGACAACAAGGACAACACGGTCGGTGGCGCGGTGATGCAGCTGCCGCTCGAGGCCGTAGAAGAGTTCAAGATCAGCACCAACCGCTTTTCAGCGGAAAACGGCCGCAGCGAGGGCGCGGCACTGAACGTAGTGACCAAGGCCGGGACCAACCAGTACCACGGCAGCCTATACGGGTTTTTTCGCAGCCAGGCGCTGCAAACCAACAACTATTTCGCCGAACAGGGCGGGCAGCCCAAGCCCGACTACAGCCGGCAACAGTATGGCGGCTCCATCGGCGGACCCATCCGCAAGGATCGCGACTTCGGATTTTTCACCTACGAGGCACTTCGCGAACGGTCAAACCTTTCCGTTACGAATGACGCCTACAACGAACTGGTTCTGGCCGAGCCGCTGGGTGCCAAGCCGGCCCATACCATCGCGACGCCCTTTGATGACAAGCGCTACAACGGCCGGCTGGATCACCAGTTCAACGACAAGGAACGGGCTTACGTCGTTTACTCCGCACAGGACAACAAGAGCCAGAACGACCAGTCCACACAGCAGGTCGACACGACCGAGGGCAACTTCACGATCAACGACCTGATCCTGACCAACATCGCGCTCAGTTCCATCCTGTCATCGCACGCGCTCAACACGTTCACGGCCGGGTTCCAGTACTGGAACAACCTGATCGACTCGACCGTGCGAATGCCGTACTTCACCTTTCCGGACGGGACGAGCTTCGGGACCAACCCGAATGTGCCGCAAAAGTCCAGCCAGCATAAGTTCCAGTTCCGCGACGACTTTTCCTATTCGGCCGGCAAGCACACCTTTCGCACGGGTGTGGATTACATCTACGAGCCCCAGGTGGGCGGCTTTTTCGAGAACAATCCCACTCCGGAGTTCGACTTCTTCGATACGGCGGCGAACCTGCTCGATCCGGCCCAGTACAACAACGGCTTCCACACGGCCGGCGTCCCAAGCTTCGATCTTTCGCCCAACATGCTGGGCGTCTACCTTGAAGACGACTGGCGCGTCAGCCAAAGGCTGCTGCTGAACCTGGGAATCCGCTACGACCGGGACATCGGCACCTACGGCATCGCCAAGCAGGCAAACAGCCGCACGCACCAGGAGGTGGATGCCGCGGCACCGACGCAGCTGATCGGTTTACCGTCGACCGGTGCCGCCAGCCAGCACTACGGCGGCTACACACCCAGCTTGGCCTTTATCGGCGGCAACTACACGGGTTTACCGAGCAACGACAATCTCGATATCAGCCCGCGTGTCGGTTTCGCTTACGACGTAAGCGGGGATGGCAGGTTTGTGGTGCGGGGCGGCTACGGGTTGTACTTCGGGCAGACCTTTGAGAACATCCCGCTGTTTATGATCCAGCAGTCCAATAACCTGGTCTTTGCCAACACGTACAGCATCAGCTGCGCCGGCCCGACAGACCCGGCCTGCGGGGCAAACAACGAGGTCCCGGGCACCAACATCCCTCTCAGCAAATACCGCTACGGCATCGATCCCTTCCCGGTAACTCCTCCGGCTGCGCACAACCTGACACCGGGTTCGGTCGGCCGTCTGATGGACCCGAAGTTTCGCAACCCGTACACCCAGCAGATCAACGCCGGCATCCAGATCGCGGTCAGCAAACGCTCTGTCTTCGAGATGGAGTATGTGCAGGCGCGCGGCTTCCACGAGGACAAGGCGGTCAACATCAATCCGGTGGAGTACTTCAACGGTGGGATCCGGCCCTTTTCGGCCGGGTTCAATGCCGAGGGTGTTCCACAGCTCGGTCGCATCTCCGACCAGCAGTCGATTGGCCGCTCGTACTACGACGGCATGAACGTGAGCTTTCGCCAGTCGATGAACCGGCATGTCAGCGCGGTTGTGAACTACACATGGTCCAAGGCGCTGGGTTACCAAGGCAGCGCGGCCGACTACAGCAATACCGCGACCAATCCGTTTCTTGGACAGCTGCGCCCCAAGGACTACGGACCGACGCCCAACGATGAACGAAACCATGTCACCGCGACGGGAACCTTTGAGCTGCCGTGGAAGATCAGCATCTCGCCGATTCTCTCCTATGGTTCACCACGACCGCTCAACATCCTTGAGTCGACCAGCGACCTATGGGGTGTGGGCAGTGGCCGGGCCAACCCGCATGCCGCCGTGCTGACCGGAGCGCCGGCAACAACCCAGTCCTTTGTGGCTTACCTGAACGCGGCCAAGGCGGCGGTTGCAGCCGGTCAGGCGCCGAGCCTGGGGGCTTATTACAAGAGCTGCCTGAGCGCCGGCACCTGCCAGGAAACCACCTACGACTCCTACCATGGCGACCCGGTGATCCAGCTGGATGCTCGCTTCGGCAAGACCATTCCCATCCATGAGCGTGCGAATGTGGAGGTGTTCTTCCAGGGCTTCAATCTAACGAACCGGGCGAACTTCGGCTCAAACCTGGACGGCAATGTGTCGGACAGCACCTTACTCCAGCCGCTTGGCTTTGTAAACCCCTCAAGCACTATTACACCGCGCTCGTTTACCGGGGAGTTTGGGGCGCGATTCTCGTTCTAGCGCCTGGCGGCCGCACACACAGGGCCGGTCTCAGCCTGGCCCTGTGTTTTTGCCTTAGTGCTTATGCTCCGGCCGGCGCTCGATCGCGATAAACAGGGCCTTGCCGCGGGCCAATTCCGCTCCTTCGGCATCGCGGAGCGTGCTCGAGCAGAAGTGTTTGCGGCCCTCGACCCGGTCCTGCTGCCCACTCAGGGTCAGGGTCGCGCCCAGCGCGGTGGGGCGCAGGTACTCGGTCTCCATGTGGCGGGTCAGTGCCATCACTTTTGCCCCCTGCGCGCTCGCGTGAATGGCTTTGCTCATGGCTTCGTCCAGGATGGCGGCGATCACGCCTCCATGGACAAAGCCGTGCGGGCCCTGAAAACGCTTCGCCAGGCGCAGGGTGGCAACCGCAGCCCCGGCTTCATCGACAAAGAAGCGCAGGCGCATGCCGATGCGATTATGCGCGCCGCAGCCGAAGCAGTGGTGCTGGTCGTCGAAAACAAGCGGCGTCAGGGTGGGGTGCGCGAAAGCTTTCATGGGAACACCCCAGCATAGCGGATCGCCAACCCCGTGCGCTCGCGAGCCAGGCTTCGGTCAGGAATCGGTCCAGGAATCAGTCCAGGAATTGGTCCAGGAGGCTGAGCGCTGCCGGAGTCCGCTGCCGGGCGTGCCGGGAAAGGCGGCTTGGTATAGTGGAGGCTATGGCCGCTGCCCCATCCAAGACGTTTTATCTCGAGACCTTTGGCTGCCAGATGAACGTCCACGACTCTGAAAAGGTGATCGGGACGCTCGAAAGCGAGGGCTATGCCCAGGTCGAAACCGAGGAGGCCGCGGACCTGATTCTGTACAACACCTGCTCGATCCGCGACAAGGCGGAGCAGAAGGTGTTCAACCGGCTGAACGATTACAAGAAACTGCACAAGCAGGGCAAGCGATTCGGCGTGCTGGGCTGCGTCGCCCAGCAGGAAGGCGAGCGCATCTTTGAGCGCGCGCCGTATGTGTCGTTGGTATCGGGTTCGGCCAGCTACCGCAAACTGCCGGAGATGCTGGTGCAGCTCGAAGCGGGCAACACCCGTGTGACCGGACTCGACGACCGGCAGACGGACGAGACCTTTGTGACCGAGTTCACGGCGCGCTCGAACCGGCACCGGGGCTACATCACCATCGTGGAAGGCTGCGACAAGTTTTGCGCCTACTGTGTGGTGCCGTACACACGCGGCAAGGAGCGTTCGCGCACGTCCACCAGTGTGCTCCAGGAAGCACGAAAGATGGCCGAATCGGGGTTTACGGAGATCCAGCTGCTGGGCCAGAATGTGAATTCATACCGCGACCCGGAAGGGAGGCGGACGTTCGCGGAGTTGTTGGCCGCGGTTGGCGAGGTCGCCGGGATCCGCCGTGTGCGCTTCACTACGTCGCACCCGCGCGACTTTACCCGGGAGATCGTGGACGCGATCGATGCCGTACCGACCCTGTGCGACCACGTGCATCTGCCGGTTCAGTCCGGCTCAACCCGCGTGCTGAAGCTGATGGCGCGGGAGTACACCCGCGAGTGGTACCTCGAGCGCATTGCCTGGATGAAGGCCGCGAAGCGCCCGATCAGCATGACAACCGACATCATCGTTGGCTTTCCTGGCGAAACCGCGGCGGACTTCGAAGACACGATCACGATGCTGGCCGAGGTCGGTTATGACGCGGTCTTTGCGTTCAAGTACTCGCCCCGGCCTAACACGCCGGCGATCACCATGACCGACTCGATTCCGGAAGAAGAAAAGTCGACGCGCCTCCAGGTGCTGCTTGACCGGCAACGGGAGCTGCAG
>CAXTWU010000191.1:0-4580 GCA_964248025.1 uncultured Acidobacteriaceae bacterium
TCCTCGACTGGGTGCAGCCCATAAAGAATATCCATTCTCCTCCCAGTGTATCGGCCGGGAAAACTCCTTCAGGATTCCTCCCCTTTGTGCGTCCCGGATGGCGGTTGAGGCGTCTGATGTTGCAACGATGTATAGCCTGAACAACCATGCACGCGCGATGGACCGAGCCACGGGCGACACGGCCCGGTTCCGAAGCCTGGAGATCGCGGAGCGGCTTAAAAACGGCGACCCGCTGCTGCTGGACCAGCTGATTGTGGAGTACCAGCACCGTTTGCTTCGGTACCTGCTGTACCTGACGGGCAACCGCGAACTGGCAGAGGACCTGTTTCAGGAGACCTGGATGCGGGTAATGCTGCGCGGCTCGCAGTTCAACGGGAATGCCCGGTTCGACACCTGGCTTTTTACGATTGCGCGCAACCTGGTGACCGATTTTCGCCGCCGGCGCACGATGGCGAGCCTGGAAGACCTCTCGCAGGGGTCCGAGGACGACCGCCGCTTCGATGTGCCGAGCAGTGATCCCACGCCGCTGGACCGGTACGTGTCGCGGCAGAACAGCGCGCTGGTGGCTGAAGCGCTGCTGACACTGGAGCCACTGCACCGGGAGGTGCTGGTGCTGCGCTTTCACGAAGAGCTCGCGCTGGACCAGATCGCGGCTGTGACGGGGGCACCCTTGTCGACGGTGAAATCGCGTTTGTATCGCGGGCTGGCCTCGCTGCGGCCGTTTGTGGAAGCGGCGATGCGGCGCGCCGAGAGCCCTGAGACGGAGGCTTGATGCACTCCCCAGCAAACCATGCGACGCATGCGGACCTTACGGACAATGGGCAGCCCTGCAAGCCGAACGACCCTGGCCTGCTGGCTGCGTTGACCGGCACCGATGCTGCACGTGAGCGAGCGGTGTCACTGCGAACCCGTCGCGCTGTGTACAAGGCGCTGGTGACGCGCCGGGCTGACCGGCAGGATGGGCGGCGCAACCTGCTGGTGGCCCTGGCCATGGGCGGAGCGCTGGCGCTGGCGCTGTTGCCTGCGCTATGGGCGGGCGTGGACGACCTGCTGGGTGGGGAAACCCTGCTGGACTTGCCGGGGATGCTGGTGCTGCTCGGGGTAACGCTGTGCGCCGCGGTGGCGGCGGTGCTGTTTCTGCTGGGGGACAACCGGCTGGCGGCGCTGCCGGCCCGGGGCCCGATGAGGGGTCAGGCCAGAGGCCAGCGACGCTAGGTCACTGGATAGGATTTTGTAGGATCAGATATGGCGAATCGGTTCACAACCCGGCGCGGCAGTGCACTCTCCCCAGACCTGGACGGCGGGGCAGGCGAGGAGTTGCCGACACTCACCTCCGAGTTGAAGCTGGTTCCCGCCTGGTCGATGGCGGCGGCGGCCTGCGCGTTTGCGGTGATGATGTATGTGTTTTGGGTGATCGTGCCGGCGCACCGGCACCATCAGCCGCCGATCGGGTTACGGGTTTACTTTGCCCTTTCGTGGAGTGCGCTGTCGGCGTTGTATCTGCTGATGGTGGGTTATATCTCGCAGGATACAAAGCGCCGCGCCATGCGCGCGCGTTTTTGGATTGTTGTGTGCCTGGTGCTGCCGGGGGGTATGGGTGCGGTTTTATACTTTCTGCTGCGCTCGCCCGTGGTGGCAGTATGCCCGGCGTGCGGCACGCGGGTAGGAGCCAGCTACCACTACTGCCCGCAGTGTGTTTACCAGTTGCAGGCTAACTGCCGGCGCTGCTTCGGCACCATGAGCCTGACAGACCGGTATTGCGTACTGTGCGGCCTGGATCGCGCGACAGAAGAGGCGCCGCAGCGCTTGTATGCTTTTCGCGACGAGCAATGAAACAGTGCAGGCAGTGGGTCTGAGAGAAAGCTCACCTGGAAAATCAAAGTTTCCGTGGAGTGATTTCAGCTCAGCCGAGCAGGGACGTCGCGCCAAGCACGAGCCAGGCGCGACACAGCAACCTATCTCGATTGCATCAGGGCGGGGAGCAGCAGCTTACCGCCTCTTCAGTCAGCCTTCAGCTTTCTGTGCAGCCCAGCGCTTCTTTTGCGCGTCCGCAATACGCTTGCGAGCTTCCGGGCTGAGTACACGCTTTGTGCCTGCCGGGCGTCCTACGCGACGCTTGGTGACCTGCTTGGCAGCACCCCGGCTGCGCGGTGTTTCTTCCGCATCTTCCCCGGACCCGGCCAGGATATCCCGTGCCTGCTGAAGCCTTGCGATTTCCTTGTCGATTGCAGCGAGTACTTCCTTGTTTGCCATGAGGTACAGATTACCGCAAGCTTTCCACCTATGCGCAATCTTTTCAGAAAAACAGCAGGGTCGCGTGTCTCCTAAAGAGACAAGTTACTGCTCGTAACGGCTCCGGAGTCGACGTTTCAGTTCTAAGTCGACTTATGTGGAGGTGACATGAGGCGCCGGCGACACCGAGAGACTATCGCAGCGATCGGCGCAAGTCGAGAACAGTTGCTGGTTTGCTGAGGACACGGGCGCGCCATGCAACTCTGAAGGTCAGAAAGGGAGCCCACCTATCCGGGAGTTGGACGGGAACTGCAAGAAGGTGCCTGGAATCGTAAGCGGGCGAGCTACTGGTATAGCATTCGCGGCTAGGACGGATGCCTGTGCACCCTACCGCGAAACTTCCTTGAGATGAACGGTATGCCCGGTCTGGGCGGACTCACGCGCTGCGTCCAGGATGCGCATGACCGTCACGTTGGTATCGAGCGAGGACAGGTCTCCGTGCGGTTGCACTTGGCCGCGCAGAACGGCTGCCAGGTAGTGGAGAGGGGTATCGAAAGGGGGCAGAAGCGCAGGTGCGGTTTCGGTGTGCTCGGCCGCTTCGCCGGGCCGGCGGATGCGCAAGCCGGTTTGTGCAACCGTGTCGACATAACCGGTGGCACCGTAGATCTCCATATCCTTGCGATCAAAAGGCCAGTTCCACGAGCCTTGGATGATGGCCTGCGCATGCGGGTAAGTCAGAAGAATGGTGCCCTCGTCGTCCACGCGGGGGTATACGTCCGGCTTGATCTGCTGCGTGATCGCAGTCACTGTGAGCGGCAGAGCGCCATGCATGAGCCAGGTTGCCAGGTCGACTCCATAACAGCCGAAGTCAAACAGCGCGCCCGCGCCGTTCTGTTGCGGATCGGTGAGCCAGCCCAGGAATTCCGGGCCGACGCCGATCTCCTTTGGCCCCCTGTGGCCGTCGTGCACGACCAGCTTGCGCAGCTCACCGATGGCGCCGCTCCAAAGCAGTTTGGCCGCGGCGGTATTGGATGGGTACCAGGTGGTTTCGTAGTTGACCAGCACTGGCACCTGGAACTGTTGGGAGAGCTGCCGGATGGCGAGCGCGTCGGCAAGGGTGGTGCTGAGCGGTTTTTCGACCATCGCGGCGATGCGGTGGCGCGCGGCTTCTTCAATGGCGGCGCGGTGGCCGGCAACCGAGGTGTACACCAGCACGGCCTGCGGCTGGGTGTGAGCCAGCAGGTCCGACTCCGACGGGAACAAAAGCGCGGGCGCAAGGTGGTATCGCCCGGCATAGCGGGCACGCAAGGCTGCGTCGGGCTCGGCGACGCCGACGAGCTGGATTTCAGGGTGCTGCGAAAGCTGGTCGAACCAGCCGCCTACATGACCGTGCACCAGTCCCACGATGGCGACGCGCAGCGGAGGTGCCTGTGCCGCAAGGGCAGCCGATGCCAGAAATGAACAAGCAAGCAGGGAGCGGAGCAAAAAGCGTGTACGAGACATGGTGTTGGATACGATGCAGCCCGCCGCAGGTCGGCGCTCCCATGGGGCTGGAGCGTGAGTTGCGAGGGGCGAGCACCGCGGTGCCGGTTGCAGAAGCCTCTTTGGTTCTGCATCTTGCGTTCTGTGTTCTGCAACCGGCGCGCCGCAAAAAGATCAGTACGTGTTGAAGTTGCTGGTGAACTGGTACGACGATTGCGCGATGCCGCTGCAGCTGGGCGATGCCCAGGTTTGCCCGGGGCAGCCGCCGTTGTCGCGGCCCAGCGACCAGACTGCAAGCCGGCTGATGTAGCTGTTGCTGTCCGCGAAGTTGAGAACAGTTTGCGCGTCGTTGATCTGGAAGATCTCCGTGTTGGTGTCGTTGACCCCGATCATGGGCGTAATGCCCACGGTGGTTCCGCTAAGACCGGCCGCGTTGATCTGCGACCAGGTGGCCGAGGCCGCGTTGGTGGCATCGAGCCCCATGGCGCCGCCGTTATCGGAGGACGATCCGTAGTCCATGGCCATGACGTTGACCAAGTCGAGTGCGAGGCCGTCGCTTTTGACGCTATTGAGGATGTTGATGCCGGAGGAGACCAGGCCGGTGGGCAGCACGGGCAGTGTGTAGGAGATCACAAGACCGGCGTTGGCAGCCTTAAGCGCTTTAAGCGCCTGGTCGCGCTGTGTGATGGCTGCCTGGTTCGTGGTGGCACCGCCCTCGATGTCGAAGTCGAGCAGCTTGACGCCGTATCGCGTGAGGACGCTCTGATACAGAGCCTGCAGCTGGGAAGCGCTGGAGCAATTGCCTGCGGGATCCTGCCCGTTGGCACCGCCGAAGGAGATGATGACCTGCACGCCGGCGCTTTGCA
>CAXTWU010000192.1:0-4574 GCA_964248025.1 uncultured Acidobacteriaceae bacterium
CGGCGGCGACCTCCATGCCGAGGGGCGCGCGGGCGCGCAGCTGGTGCAGCCCGGCGAGGTCGTCGGACGAAACAGGCTCCTCCATCCAGCGCACGTCCCACTCTGCGAACCGGTGCATCAGCTCCAGCGCCTGCGTCACCGTGTAGCCGCCGTTCGCGTCGGTAAACAACTCGACCTTCGGGCCGATCGCACCACGAGCCACCGATACGCGGCGCGGGTCGTCCCCGGGGTGGGTGCCCACCTTGATCTTGACCATGCCGAAGCCGTCCCGGGCCCAACCTCCCAGTTGTGCTTCCAGCTGCGCGTCGGAGTAGCTGGTAAAGCCCCCGCTGCCATACACCGCGATACCGTCGCGAACGCGTCCCAGCAGGTTCACAAGCGGCAGATCGAGCAGCCGGGCCCGCAGGTCCCACAGCGCCATGTCGATGGCCGCAATCGCCATCCGGGTCAGCCCGGTTTCGCCCGCATTGCGCACCTGGTGGAACAAGGCCTGCAGGGTCGCACCATGCGCAAAGATGTCGGTGCCGAGCACGACTTTTTCGATCAGGGTGGAAACGAGCTTGCCGGCCGCCGCGTCCGCATAGGTATAGCCGAGACCCTGCCGGTCTCCGGCGGTGAGCTGCACCAGCACCATTGTCGTGCTCTTCCACGCAAAGGTGCCGTCCGCTTCAGGCGCATCGGTGGGCACGGTGTAAATCCGGGCTTCGCCTCGCGTAATGTTCACTGCTCCGATCATGGCTTTCACTCCCGGTGGTTCCGCGGTTTACCAGGGCGACAGTACCGCCGGCCCTGCGCCGGTCACGGCGACGACATCGCAATGCCGCATGCCGCCGTAGCCGTCGAAGTAGGCGGCCGGCTCGATGTTGAACGTCATGCCCGGTTCGAGAACGTCGGGGGAATCGGGGTGAATCCGCGGCAGCGCGTCGGGGTTTGCCGCGGCAAAACCGACACCGTGGCCCGTTGCATGCTTGAAGGCCTCGCCCAGGCCGTGGCGCTCCATGACCGTACGCGCGGCACGGTCGACCTCGCCTGCGCGAACACCTGGACGGATGGCCGCCAGCGCCGCCGAGCGCGCTTCAAGGATCGCGGTACGCATCTGCTCGTGCCGCGGCTGGGCCGGCCCAAGGGTGTAGGTTCGCGTCAGGTCGGTCCACAAGCCGTCGGCGCAGGTGTTGGCGTGGATCATCACCAGGTCGCCCTCTTCGAGACGGCGCTGGCGGGTGCGCGCATAGGCTGCCGACGCGAGCGCCGCGTTGGGTCCCGACATGCAGAAAAAAGTCCCGTAGCTGCGCTCAAACTGTTCGGCCTGCGGCGAAGAATCGAAAACGGCCTGCACCCGCGCGGCCACCTCCGCCTCGCGCAGGCCGGGTTGAAGCACGGGCTCGACGGCCGCAAAACCTTCGGAGGCGACCTCCGCCGCCCTGCGCATCTGCTCCACTTCGCGGGCTGTTTTTACCGCCTGCAAGCGCTCCAGCAGGGCATCGCAACTGGTGTACCGCGCGTGCGGCTGCTCTCGTCTCACGGCGTCGGCCAGCGATGCGCGAAACTCCACCTGGGTCAGGTAAGCGGCCGGCTGCATGGCCCTTTCGGAAGCAAACCCCACCAGGGCCTGCCCCAGCCGAAGACGTTCAAGCGTGGACGCGAGCGGGGCGGCAAGCGCCTCCATGGGCGGCTTGAGGCTGTCCTTGGTGGCCGGCTTGTAGGGCACCAGTGTTGCGGAGGTCATGGCCTCGGCCAGGCTCTTTTCATCCTCGGGCAGCAGCAGGCTGCGCTCACCTCCGCGGGTCACGATGGCAACGCTGCCGCCCATGATGGGCCAGTAGCCCGTGAGCAGCAACACCTCGCTGGGCGAGCTGCAAACCATCGCGTCCAGCCCGGCCGCTGCCATGGCGGCCACAACACGGTTTTGCCGTTCGGAATCGTCCCGCATGGCAGCTCTCCTTATGCCAGAGCCGGGTACTCCACCGGCGACAACTGCTGCCGGAAGTGGAAATAGACCAGCACACTGATCACAGCGGCGTATGCGCACCAGATGGAGGTAAACGCATACGACATCACCAGAGATACCACTAAAAGCCCTACAAAATTAGCGACTCCAAATGCAAACAGATATCGCAATCCGGAGAAGAACAACGCGCCGCAGGTCGCGACCACGTACAGCACGGCGACCGGTATGTTGGAGGTTGCAGGGTCGGCGTAAACAATGGAATGGTGGCGCTGATACACCTGCAAGGGCGTCGCGATCAGGCCCCACAGGATATACAAGGTCAGCAGGCCGCCCAAAACAACAAAGGGCAGCATGCGGCGGCGCCTTTTTTCGGTCGGCTCGATCAGGTAAACGCCCAGGGGCAGCACAAACGGCAACAGACCCTGGGCGTACAGCACAAAGGCCGCACCGGCATCATGCGCAGCCGAAGCGGGCAAGATGCCGTCAAGCCCCAGCCAAACAAACCCTTCGGTGAATTGGTGGATGGCAAACAGCAGCGGTACGCTCGCAAACAGGATCTGCCGGCGGTGCCGGACTTCCCGCAGGGTTGCGATACCAATGCCGCCTAGAACGGCGCTGCCGACAAAATTCGCTGTTGCGGAAAAGCACATAGTGAAACTTCCGATGCAGCAGCTTTGAAGTGAGTCGCAATACTAGGCTCCGTCTGACGGACGCACGGTCCGGCGGTAAGTACAGGCCTGCGTAGGGGAGGCCCACGCATCGGAGTGAAAGAGGGATCTGGACCTCCATGGATCCCCCCCTAGAGGAGGCAGCCTATGGCGGACCGAAAACAAGCGACGTGGTGGAAAGATCTCGGGGTGGCCCCCTTGTGCGAGGCGGGGCTGGTCCTGCTTGCCGGCCTTGGCGCCCTGCTTTTGCACAAGCCCCTGCTCTTTGCCAGCCTCGGCCCCACAGCCTTTGAACTGGCGGAGATGCCGGGGCAGCGCAGCGCGCGACCCTACAACGTTCTGGTCGGGCACCTGATCGGGGTGCTGGCCGGCTTTGCAGGCCTTGCTCTCACGGGGGCATGGCACACCCCTTCCATCACGGCCGGTCCTGTCACAATGGACCGCGTCGCAGCGGCTACCATTGCCGCGCTGCTGACCGTGCTTGGAACGCTGCTGGCTCGCGCCACGCAGCCAGCGGCACTTTCCACAACACTGGTAATCGCCACCGGCACCATGCAACGGCCGGAAGATGGATTCATCATCATGGCGGCCATCGTGCTGATCACGGTGGTCGGCGAGCCCCTGCGGCGATGGCGGCTCCGGCAGCAGAACAAGGCGTAGCTTTCCTTGCGATCGGTGGAGGCGCAATCACGGCCGGCTCCAAACGCGGGAGCCCGCCGTCGCCAGCGCGCTAGGAAACCTGCTCCGGCGCTGCTCCGAACGACCGCCCGGCAAGGGCGTGAAGGGTACGAACAAACGCTTCAGCCGCATGGGAAAGCGTGCCGGCGCGACGCTGAACCAGCCAAAGACGACGCTTCCAGTCCAGCTCCGGCACAGGGACGCGCAGGAGGTCGCCGCGCGCCACGTCCTGCATCACCGCAAGACCGGGCAAAATGGCGACGCCGCCGCCCATGGCCACAAAGCGCTTGATCGCTTCAAGGCTGGGCAGCTGAACGCCCATGTGCAGGGGCGTTCGGGAGCGACGAAACAGCTCGGTGACTTCGCGGCGGAGCGGTGATGGAACGGCATGGCCGATAAATTGCAGCGCGCCGAGCTCGCGCACCGTAACGGAGCCGGACCGGGCCAGCGGGTGCGACGGGTAGACTACCAGCGCTACGTCGTCCTCATAGACAGGAGTGGCCAGGAGCTCGTCCTGCTCGGGAACAAAGGTAAGGATGCCGAGCTCGACGGAGCGGTCGAGGACCTCTTCCGGAATGCGGCTGGCGAGCGAGCGCTGGATCACGACCTCGATCCCCGGGCAGCTTTGCTGGTACGCGGCAAGCGCGGGCAAAAGCAGGTGCGAGGTGTACTCGTTGGCGGCGACGGCCAAGCGGCCGCGCTCAAGGGCGCGCAGCTCGCCGATCGCGCCCAGGGCTTCGCCACGCAAGCGCAGCAGGCGCTCTGCATAGGGGCGCAACACCTCGCCGGCAGTGGTCAGGGACCCTTCGCGGCTGCCGCGTTCAAACAAGCGCTCGCCGAGTTCGTCCTCCAACCTGCGGATCGACTGGCTGACGGCGGGCTGAGTGCGATGAAGGCGGGCGGCGGCGCGGGAAAAGCCCTTTTCCTGCACGATGGCCAGAAAGGTTTCAAGCTGAGTCAGGTCCATAAGCATGGCGAGCAGGGTCGGACCGCAGGGCGAACGTTCATAACGACAGCTTATGGCAAGTAGCGTAAATAACAATTGGATTTATGTCCACGGGAATGCAAGGATAAACACCATGACGGTGGATCGGGTCGGCGGCGAAACACGGAACAGGGTCATTTTCTTCGATACGACACTGCGGGACGGCGAGCAGTCGCCCGGCTGCAGCATGACGGAAGAAGAAAAGCTGAGGCTCGCGCATGCGCTGGAAGCGTTGGGCGTCGATGTGCTCGAAGCCGGTTTCGCAATCTCGTCGGAAGGGGATTTCCAGGCGATC
>CAXTWU010000193.1:0-4511 GCA_964248025.1 uncultured Acidobacteriaceae bacterium
AACTCCTGCCGCTGCTTGGCCATGTGGTACTCGGCGTTTTCGCTCAGGTCGCCCAGCGCGGCGGCTTTTTTGATTTCCTGCGGCAGCTCGTGCGCGAGTTCGTGTTCCAGGAGCCGGATGTCTTCCAGCAATTTTTGCCGGATGTGCTCGGGGATGGAGTTGTTGGTGGTTTCAGCCATATAGATAGGGTTCCAGGAAAACAGGGGAACGCCGCAGGGGCGCGACGCGATGTCAGATTATACCTCCCCGTCTGGAGGCGGGGAGGTGGACGCGGCCGGACGCCGTGCATCCAGGAAGCCCTGAAGGATGAGCACGGCCGCGACCTGATCGACCAGCGCGCGGTGTTCGGCGCGGGGATGGCCGGCGCGGTAGAGCAGCGCGTGGGCCTCGGCGGTGGTGAGCTGCTCGTCCCACAGGTGGACGGGCACCCCGCACATCTCGCCCAGTTCGCGCGCAAAGCGCTGGGCTTTTATGGCTTGCGAGCCGGCCTCGCCGGACAGGTGGAGCGGCAGCCCGGCGACGATGGCAGCGCATTCATGCCGCCGGAGCAGCCGCCGCAGAGAGCGCATATCGTCGCGCGGATTGCCGCGACGGAGCGTCAGCACCGGCTGCGCAAGCAGCGCGAGCGGGTCGGACACGGCGACGCCGACACGCTTGTCGCCGATATCGAGGCCCAGGTAGCGGGTTTGATGGGTGCCGGGCACACCTCCCATAGTAGGCCCGGTTTTAGAATCGAGCCATGCGGCGTTTGCTGGCGGCGATGGTGCTGCTCGGGGTGTTGGCTGGGGCCGTGTGGCTCCTTTGGGTGTTCGCCTGGCCGGCGGGGCCGCGCGGTGAAACGTTTGTGCAGATCGCCCCGCACACCGGCACACGCGCGATGGCCGGGCAGTTGCGGAAGGCCGGGGTGCTGGCGAGTCCCTACGGGTTTGAGCTGCTGCACCTGCTCGGGGGCGGCTCGCTGAAGGCGGGCGAGTACCGGTTCGACCACCCGGTGCGTGTGGGCGAAGTGTTCCGGCGCCTGGAGCGCGGCAATGTGTACACGATCGCGCTGGCCGTGCCTGAGGGGGCCAACCTGTTCGACATCGCCGGACGGGTGGAAGCGGCGAAGCTGGGGACGCGCGAGGCGTTTTTGGCCGCGGCGCGCGCCGACACGGCGCTGCTGAAGGGGCTGGACCCGCAGGCGCGGACCCTGGAAGGGTACCTGTTTCCGGCAACCTACCGGTTTGGGCGCCACACCAGGCCGGATGAAATGTTACGGACAATGGTGCGGCAGTTTCGAGTGGAAGCCAGCGCGATCGGGTTGGCGGGCGGCGATGTGCACCGGGTGGTGACGACGGCGTCGTTGCTGGAGCGGGAAACGCCGCTAGCCGAAGAAAGGCCGCTGGTGGCGAGTGTGTTTGAAAACCGCCTGGCCCGGGGCATGCCGCTTGAGACCGACCCCACCGTGATCTACGCGGCGCTGCTGGGGGGGCAGTATCGCGGGACCATCTTTGCGAGCGATCTTCAGTCGGACTCGCCCTACAACACCTACCGCCACACGGGGCTGCCACCCGGGCCTATTTGCAACCCGGGACTGGTATCACTACGGGCGGCGATGCACCCGGCGCGGACCAATTACCTGTATTTTGTGGCGGCCGGGGCCGACCCGCTCGGGCGCTCGCGCTTTGCCACGACGCTGGCCGAGCATGGGCGCAATGTCGCTGCTTACCGCGCGGCGGTGCGTTCCCCTTCGCGTGCGGCCCGGCCCTGAGGCTGTTTCGCGGCTGCCGGCAGGGGAGCACCGGCCAGTTCGGCAAAGCGGGACGGCGCGCGGCAGGCACGCTCCAGACGGGCCCGTTCGGCCTGCATGTTTTCGTCGCTTCGGAGCCATTTCAGGGTTTTCCGCAGCACGGCCGCCGCGCCGGGGTGCCCGGGTGCGGCCAGCCGGTAGTGCATCCACCTGCCGTCGCGCCTGGCGCGCACCAGCCCGGCCGCGCGCAGGACGGCCAGGTGGCGTGAGATCTTCGGCTGTGGTTCGCGCAGAACCGTGACCAGGTAGCAGACGCAGAGTTCGCCTTCCTCGAGGAGGTTGAGAAGCCGCAGGCGGGTGGGGTCGCCCAGCGCCTGAAAAAATTTGTCGACTTCGAGTTTGGGTTTGAGGGGCGGCTTGGCCGGCATGAGACCGATTGTATGCGGTTTGACGTATACGTACCATAGGAATAGATTTGGCTTAGCAGATACGAGGTGAAGCATGAAGGAGGCGGTGCCCGAAGCGGTCGCGGATGCAATCAGGGTGAGGTATGGAGCGGTCGCAGAAAGCTCGCTGTCGAGCCGGGATGCCGGGGTGCATGCGGTGGCCGAGGCCTTTGGCTACAGCGCGGAGGAGCTGCGCTCGATCCCGGCTGAAGCGAACATGGGGCTGTCGTGCGGCAACCCGACGGCGACCGCCCACCTCCGGCCGGGCGAAACGGTGGTGGATCTCGGCTCGGGCGGCGGTCTGGATGTGTTTCTCGCGTCGGCGCAGGTGGGGCCCACGGGCCGGGCGATCGGGATCGATATGACGGCCTCGATGGTGGAGCGCGCGCGGGCTTTGGTGCTGGCCGGCGGCTACCGCAACGTCGAGTTTCACCTGGCCTCGATCGACCGCCTGCCATTGCCCGATGCGTGTGTGGATTGCGTGATCAGCAACTGCGTACTGAACCTGGTGGCTGACAAGCCGGCGGCCTTTCGCGAGATTGCGCGCGTGCTGAAGCCGGGCGGACGGCTCGCTGCGAGCGATATCGCGCTCAAGGCGGAGCTGCCGGAGGCCATCGCGACCAGTCTTGCGGCGTACATCGGCTGCATTGCAGGGGCGATCCGGATGGAAAGCTATCGCGAGGAGCTGCTGCGGGCAGGCTTTGCACAGGTGGACATTGTGGATACGGGGGCGGACCTGAACGCGTATGCGAGAGTGGAGAACCAGGCCGGCTGCTGCTCGCCCGTCATGGATGGGCCCGGCGTCGCCGCGCGCGTGGGGAACGCGAAGGGTCCCTTCGCGCTCGTGTCTGAACCATGCTGCACGCCGGCTGCGCCGGATACCTTGCACGGCGAGCTGGCGGCCCTGTTGGCCACCTACGATGTGAATGCCGAGGCCGCGAGTGTGCGGGTGTATGCAGTGATGCCCGCCACGCCGGGTGAGCGACGGTAGCGCGGTGGCTGGCGGTTTGGACGTTATACTTACCCCTTGCGCCATTTTTCCCAGCTTCCGCAGTGGTTTGCCCCGGCAAAGCTCTCGTCCAGACCGCCATCGGCTCCGAAGAGGCGGCGCGTCTGCCTGTGGATGGCGCTTGGGCTGTTGCCTGGTTTAAACGGCTGCCTGATGCACACCTACCGGGTGCAGCAGCCGCACGTGCCATCCGTCGTTAAAGACGCGGCGGCGGACCAGTTGGTGCTGCTGGTGAACCAGGAAAACGCCCGGATGCAGTCGCTCAAAGCGTCAGTTACATTTCAGGTTTCGGTCGGCGGAGAAAAAAAAGGCAAGGTGACGGATTACACGTCGCTCAGCGGCTATATCCTTCTGAGGGCCCCGCAGATGCTGCGTGTGCTGGGGCTGCTGCCGGTGGTGCACACCCCGGCCTTTGACCTGGCGAGCGACGGGCAGCGGTTTACGCTGGTGGTTCCACACAACAACAAGGCTTATGTCGGCTCGACTGCGGTGAGCAAGCCCTCGACCAGCCCGATCGAAAACCTGCGCCCGCAGATCTTTTTCGACACCATGATTCTGCGGGCGATCGCCCCGGAAGACCTGGTCACCCTGACGACGGACAGCAACACGCGCACGGACTCAAAAACACACCAGCTCGTGGCCGCGCCCGAGTACGAGCTGACCGTGGTGCGCCGCAAGCCCAACAGCCAGGAGCTGATCCCGGAACGGCGCATCCACTTTGACCGCACGACCCTGCTGCCAAGCGGCGTCGACATCTATGACAGCGCCGGCGCGATCCAGACGCAGGCAGTGTATGGCGAGTACGCGAGCTTCGGCGACGTTCGCTACCCGGGAACGATCACGATCCGGCGGCCCATCGATGAGTACCAGATCGTGCTGTCGATCACCAAGTTGACGGTGAACGAGCCACTGGCCAACAGTCAGTTCGCGCTCAAGATACCCGAGGGCTACACGGTCCAGCAGGTGAACTGAGGCGCGGGCAGCATCTAACCGGGTGTGACCGAGAACCAGAAACGGACAGATGAGCGGTTTATGCGGCTTGCGATCGCACAGGCGGAGCAGGGCGTCGGGACGCCGGGCGGGGCCGAGGTGGGCTGCGTCGTCGTGGAACATGGACAGGTGGTTGCCGCGGGTTTCAACGAGGCCGAAATGCACTCGGACCCGACCGCGCATGCCGAGATGGTGACGATCCGGCGGCTGTGCGGCGAACGAAAAACGCTGTCGCTGGCCGGCTGCACCCTGTACTGCACGCTGCAACCCTGCGCCATGTGTACGGCGGCGTCGCTGTGGTCGGGGGTTTCGCGCATTGTGTATGGCGCGGGCCGCG
>CAXTWU010000194.1:0-4500 GCA_964248025.1 uncultured Acidobacteriaceae bacterium
CATGCAAGTTCGCGCCGCATTGACGGCCTTTGTGGCACGCTCCATCACGGCTCCACGCAAGTGGGAGCGAACGCAGACGACCACTTTATCTGCTGTGCACCGGATGCAAAACGATCCCGCGATGCTCGGCATCCAGGACTGCAACTGCCGGGCGGTTTGGGGGATGGAGCGTTGGCCGGTGGACGTTCCGGGATCTGCCGAACCGGCCAGGGCCGGCCGGCGAAACCGGCTCGCCAGGCGCGGGCAGGAAGCGAGGGAACCGGGCCGGGGCCGCCTGCGTATAGAACCCCATGAGCGCCGCAACTTGCACGTTGACCGATCTCGGCAGCCCTCGCGGAAGCAGGGGCACCCGCATGATGGCGCAAGGCTTGCCCAACCCGGATGCGACCGAACTGCGGGGGCTGGCCGGCCGGCGTCCGGTGCCCGACGCGGACTGGACGCCGGTGGTGGCGCGGTGCCTGCGTGGCGACAGCGTGGCGTGGACCGAGCTGGTACGCGCGCATCACGGGCGCGTTTACGCGTTGTGCTACCGGTTTACCGGCTCGCCGCACGATGCGGAAGACTTGACGCAGGACATCTTTTTAAAGGTTTATGGGCGTTTGCGGGCGTTTGATCCAGCGCGCGGGTCGTTTCCCGTGTGGATCGCGACGTTGACGCGCAACCACCTGGTGGATCACTACCGGCGCAGCCGCCTGGAGCGCGCCACCGACTCGCTCGACGCAGGCTGGGATGAGGCCGAGCCCGCCGGCGGTGTTTCCGTGAGCCTACCGGACCGGCGGCCCGGTCCCCATGACCATGCCCTGCAGCGCGAGCTGGAGCGGGAGGTGCAGGCGGCGCTGGCCGGGGTATCGCCCGAGCTGCGCGAAGCGGTGATCCTGCGCGACCTCCAAGACCTGGATTACAAGGAGATCGCAGCCGTGCTCGGGGTGCCCGAGGGAACCGTAAAGTCGCGCATTTCGCGCGGACGAGCCGAACTGGCGCGCCTGCTGGGCCGCCAGGGAAGGGAGGTGAGCTAGATGAGTTCCGAAGCTGACCGGATGGAAACGCCCGAGTGTGGACGATGGGAAGCAGCCGTGGCCGACCTGCTCGATGGAACGCTGCTGCCCGGTGAAGAGGCGGCTTTACGCGAGCATGCCTCGGGATGCCGAAGCTGCGGGCCGCTGCTTGAGGCCTCCCAACAAGGGCGCTCGTGGGCGCGCCTGCTGCACGACACAACGCCGGAGCCACCGCTGGACCTGTTTGCAAAAATCCTGGCCAGGACGGACGCGCTGCCCGTGCCTGCAGGGCACGAGGCGCCGATGGTGGAGGGAGGGGCATTGGTGCTACCCCATCCGGCGTTTTTGCACGGTGGTCAGCAGGCCGCGCGATGGCTGATGACCGGGGCGATGGCCTTGTTTTCCCTGGCGCTTACCGCGTCGGTCAGCGGGGTGCACCCCGGGCAGATGCGTACGGCCGCGCACGATACCTTGCGCGGCGCCGGGCCCGGTTCGCTACAGGCGGTGTTGTCGCGGCAGTTTTTCGACACCAAAAAGCAGATGGTCAGCTTTTATGACAATCTCCGCCTGGTGCGCGAGGTTGAGAACCGGGTCGACGCCCTGCGGCCATTGCCGGCGGAGACGCGCCGCGGGCCTGGCGGCTTGCTCCAGCCGAGCGCCCGACTGTGGAACGAACCGCCGGAGCCGGCTCGTCTGTCCCCACCGCGCGACCCGCAAGCCGGGGAAAGGAACAGTCTATGAGCTGCTTCAACCATCCTGAGCGTCCGGCCACCGCTTTCTGCCAGAGCTGCGGCAAGGCGCTTTGCCCGGAGTGCCTCCGCCATGCCGAGGGGCTCCTGTTATGTGAGCCCTGCCTGCTCCTTCGTTACCCGGCCGCGGCCACAACGACAGGATGGGCCCCGGTACACGGGGCGGCCGGCACGTCGCCTGGGGCCTCCGGTCGTCCAGCGCCGCCGGGAGCGTACCGGCCGGCCGGACGGGGTTCCGTCGCTCCGCTCTCCGACGCGGCCGCCAACCCCGCCCTGGCCGGTGCTATCGGCTGGATTCCCGGCGTGGGTGCGATGTACAACGGCCAATTCATCAAGGCGTTGATCCACGTGGTCGTTTTTGTCGTGCTGATCGGCATCACCGAGCATTTCGGTCCGGCCGGGATTCTGATCGCCGCATGGCTGCTGTACCAGGTTTTTGACGCGGTGCAGACCGCCGCGGCCCGACGTGACGGACTGCCTTTGCCCGATCCTTTCGGCATTCTGGATATGAGCCGACGCCTGGGTCCGCAGGCATCCTACTCCGGTCCGACCACATACGCGCCCCCGGTTGCGCCCGCGCCGGCCGCCGCTTCCCAGGCCGGGGTCGACCCGGGTTGGGCCGCTTCCCAGCCGGCTCCGTATCAGCCGATCGCAGCCCCGTCCATCCCTGTTCCAGCCCCTGTTGCAGCGCCAATGCCGGGACGTCGCGGCGAGCCGGTCGGTGCCATCGTCCTGATCGCCGTCGGACTGCTGCTGCTGCTGAGCACGCTTGGTGTCCTGGACGTGGACTGGATCGGCCGCGGCTGGCCGGTGCTGATCCTGCTGCTCGGCGTTTGGCTGCTGGTGCGGCGCGTCCGGCAGCCCTTGCCGGGCGCAGCGACCCTGCCCGGATCGGGGGCGGCTGCTTCACCCTCGAACCCGTTCAGCATCACCCACGACTCGACCACTGGGCCGGAAACAGCCCGGCGGACCCCGGAAACCACCGAACCCAACGTAGAGGAATGGAATGGGGAGGACAAGCGGTGAATACATTTCTGATCCGGCGCATTCGCGGTCCGGTGTTTCTGCTCTGCTTCGCGCTGACTGCCATCCTGGCGCAGTGGCATGTGCTTTCCTTTGCCCAGAGCTGGCCGTTGTACCTGCTCACAGGTGGCTTTCTGCGGCTGGCCGAGGCGGTCGCGACCCCGGCATTGTATGGCGCGTCTCCGCTGCGCCGGCCGTCCTTGACGGGCGCGCTTCTGCAGTTGCTTGTGGGTACGGTGGCGCTGCTGCTCACGATCGATCTGCTGCCTGTGTACTCTTTTTGGCGGATTTTCAGCCTGTGGTGGCCTTTGCTGCTGGTGCTGATCGGGGTGTTTCTGCTTGCCGAGCGCCTGTTGGAGCGCCGGCTGGATGGGCGCTATGCTGTGGCCGGCGTACCCGCCGTGCTTGGACGCCGGAGCGGGGGGGGCATTGCCGGCGTTGTGATCCTGGTGGTCGTCCTGGGCTTGTTGAGTCATGCCGCGCCGCTCAGTATCGGTGCCGGCGATGGCTGGAACTGGAATCCGGACTGGCACCCGTCCTTTGGCGGGCAGACTTATCAGAGCGACGTGAGTCTGCATGAACCCATCGCGCCCGGCGCGGCGCTGTTCATCGACAATGCGCATGGCGATGTGCAGATTGCCCCGTCATCCGACGGGCTTGTCCATGTAGACGCTCACGCGGAAGCGCACGTGAGAGCAGGGCAGCGGGACCGGGCCTTTGCCGACACCCGGCCCAGGTTCGCTGCGAACGGCACGGGCGGTGCCACCCTGACGGTACCGGGCCGCGAGGGTGTCACGGTACGGCTGGTGCTTCTGGTCCCCGATGGGGTGTTGTGCACGGTGCGCAACCACCATGGCGACATTGCGGTCTCCGGTCTTCGGCGCGCACTGGAGATCAAGGAGGATCATGGCGATGTTGTGCTCGACAGTGTGGCCGGCCCGGTGCACCTGGCGATGGACCATGGCGACGTCCACGCACACGCCCTGGGCGCTGATCTGACGATTGATGGCCGCGCGGACGATATTGCTCTGTCCGGCGTGCAGGGGACCGTGCTGCTGCGGGGCGAGTTCTTTGGAGACACGGTGGTGAGCGGCGCGGCCGGCGCGGTGCAGTTCCACTCCCGTCGCACGGATCTTGATGCCGGCAAGATGACGGGAGAGCTTTCGCTGGACGGCGAGGAGCTCCGGATGGCCGGCGTTTCGGGCGGGCTGAAGCTGGCCAGCCGGTCAAAAAACGTAGAAGTGACCGGGCTGAGCGGCAGCGCCGACATCACGGACAGCAACGGCGACGTTTCGCTTTCAACCGAGGCCCCCCTGGGACGGATCAGCGTAAACGACAATACCGGCAACATCACGGTCTCGGTGCCGCCAGGGACGGGCGTCGCGGTGGACGCATCGACGGGCAGGGACGACTCGATCGAATCGGACTTTGCGCTGGCGCAGGTGACGGAAGGGGACCGGCGCACCCTGCGTGGAGAGGTGGCCGGGGCCGGGGGGCCGAGCGGAGCTCGACTCGAGATCCGGGCCGATCATGGCGACCTGACGCTGCGTCGTTCAGCCGCCGGAGTGGGAATGGGTCGCGGAGCGCCGGCGGCCGGGGAAGCGCATCGCCCGGAACGGCATTTGCGCAGCCAGGGCGAGCCGCCGGCGCCGGTCGTGCAGTAGGGTGCAATCCGGCTGCGCGTGCGAGAGTCGGGCAGGGATAGCAGACCTCGGCCGGGTCTGGGGCCGTGG
>CAXTWU010000195.1:0-4467 GCA_964248025.1 uncultured Acidobacteriaceae bacterium
CCCATGGCAAGCGTTGCGGAAGTGCTGGTTGAAACACTGATCCTGTCGGGAGTGAAGCGGGTTTATGGGTTGCCGGGCGATTCGCTCAATGGCGTCACGGACTCCATCAGAAAGCATCCCGAGCTGCAGTGGGTCCATGTTCGGCACGAGGAGGCGGCGGCATTCGCGGCCGGTTCGGATGCGCACCTCACCAACCGGCTGGCAGTGTGCGCCGGCAGCTGTGGCCCGGGCAATCTCCACTTCATCAACGGCCTGTACGACTGCCATCGCAGCCGTGTGCCGGTGCTTGCCATCGCGTCGCAGATCCCCAGCCAGGAGCTGGGCACAACGTACTTTCAGGAAACCTCGCCGGAGCAGGTCTTCAAAAACTGCAGCCACTACTGCGGCGTGATCGCCGATCCCGAGCAGATGCCCCGTATCCTTGGCATCGCGATGCGCACGGCGATCGCGAAGCGAGGGGTCGCGGTGATCGTGCTGTCCGGCGATATCTCCGCCAAGCCATGTCCGTCTCCCGCGATCCCCCTGGGCTTTGTCAGCAACGATTCGAGCCTTGTGCCGCCGGAGCACGACCTCGTTTCGGCGGCTTCGCTACTGAACGAGGCAAAGCGGGTGACGATTCTTGCAGGGGCAGGCTGTGAGGGCTCGCATGCCGAGTTGTTGCAGATTGCCGAAAAATTGCAGGCACCCATCGTCCACGCCTTCCGCGGCAAGGAGTTTGTGGAGTACGACAATCCTTATGACGTCGGGATGACCGGACTGCTCGGCTTTGCCTCCGGCTACCGGGCGATGATGCACTGTGACGCGCTGCTGACTCTCGGCAGTGACTTCCCCTACCCGCAGTTCTACCCGGAAAAAGCGAAAAAGATCCAGGTGGATGTACGCGGCGAGCAGATCGGACGTCGCACCGTGGTCGATGTAGGCCTGATCGGCACCATCAGGGAGACGGTGGCCGCGCTGCTGCCCAGGCTCAAGGGCAAGGATAGCGAACACCTGAAGCACAGCGTGAAGCACTACCGCGATTCCCGCAAGGACCTGGATGAACTGGCCGTGGGCACGCCCGGCAGCTCGCCCTTGCACCCGGAGTACGTGGCCCGCGTCGTGGATGAAACAGCGGCCGAGGACGCGGTGTTCACGGTGGATGTGGGGACGCCCTGTATCTGGTCGGCGCGTTATCTGCGTTTCAACGGGAAGCGCCGCCTGGTCGGCTCCTGGTCGCATGGGTCCATGGCCGGCGCCCTTCCGCAGGCGCTTGGGGCACAAGCCGCTTTCCCGGGACGGCAGGTCGTTTCGCTTTCCGGAGACGGCGGGCTAGCCATGAGCATGGGAGAGCTGCTCACGGCTGTGCAGAACGACCTGCCGGTCAAGATCATCGTCTTCAACAACGGGGCGCTCGCGTTTGTTGAGGTCGAGATGATTTCGGCGGGTATCATGCCTTTCGGCACGGACCTTAAAAACCCCGATTTCAGCAAGGTGGCAGAGGCTTGCGGCCTTTTCGGCATTCGGGTCAGCAGGCCGGAAGAGTTGAAGCCGGCATTGCAGCGCGCTTTTCAGCACGACGGGCCGGCGCTCGTCGATGTCGCGGTCTACCGGCGCGAATTGTCGATACCGCCCACCATCACGGCCCAGCAGGTCGAGGGCTTCAGCCTGTACATGGCCAAGTGCGTGCTGAACGGGCGCGGCGACGCTCTTGTGGATCTCGCGAAAGCAAATCTGCTGGACCGAATCTTTCCCGGCTAACTGGCCCGTCCTGCGGCGGGAGTTAAAAACAACGGTTGTTCAATGCCGGAGAAATGGAAAAAACAGATGCGGATCGGCTTGTTCGTACCCTGCTACATCGACGCCTTTTACCCGGAGGTTGCCGTCGCTACCCTGGAGCTGCTGGAAAGCCTGGGGCACGAGGTGAGCTACCCCCGCGAGCAGACCTGCTGCGGCCAGCCTATGGCCAACAGCGGCGATCAGGCTGCGTCCGCCGCGACCGAAGCGCATTTCGCCGATTGCTTCCGCGACTTTGACCTGGTGGTCGGCCCGTCCGGCAGCTGTGTGCACCACATCCGCTTCCACCTGGACGCATGCGAACAGACGGCGGAGGTCGTTCGCGTTCGAGGCGCCGTGCGAGAGCTGACCGAGTTCCTCCATGATGATCTTCACGTGGGGGAGTTTCCAAAAGCCAGCTTCCCGCACAAGGTGGGCGTGCACGACAGCTGCACGGCCATTCGTGGGCTCCGGCAGGCGCGACCTTCTGAGCTGGTCACGGAGCCCTACTACTCCAAGAGCCGCGACCTGCTCGCCAAAGTGCAGGGTCTCGAGATCATCGACGCCAAACGCATCGACGAGTGCTGCGGCTTTGGCGGCAGCTTCTGCGTGACCGATGCGGCTGTGTCCGCGAAGATGGGGCAGGACCGCACCGCCGACTTTGTCAGCCAGGGAGCCGAATACATCGCATCCAGCGACATGAGCTGCCTGCTGCAGATGAAGGGTGTCATCGACCGCGAAAAATTGCCGCTCAAGGTGGTGCACCTGGCCCAGATCTTCAACGGAGGTCCATTCGCATGAGCGCTCTGAATGTACTGCACAGCAACACGCCGGTGGACCCGGAAGCGGCCGCGGCACGCTTCGTCGACGACCCGCAGCACGAGGAAACACACAACCGGCTGGTTTGGGCCATGCGCAAGCACCGCGACGAAGCGGTGGCCGCACTGCCGGAGTGGGAAGAACTTCGCGACCTCGCTTCCACCATCAAGGAACACGCGCTCACTCACCTGGACCAATACCTCCAGGCGTTCGAAGCGAAAGCCGTCGCCCATGGCGTGCGTGTGCATTGGGCCCGCGACGCGGCCGAGCACAACGCCATCGTGTTGAAAATCTTTAAAGAGCACAAGGTCAAGCTTGTGATCAAAAGCAAGTCGATGCTGCAGGAAGAGTGCGGCATGATGGAGGCTCTGAACAGCGAGGGCATTGATGTTCGTGAGTCGGACCTGGGCGAGCGCATCCAGCAGCTTTCGCACGAGCGGCCCAGCCATATCGTGGTCCCGGCCATTCACCAGCTGCGCACCGATGTGGCAGCGCTCTTCGCCAAGGACCTCGGCACTGACCCTGCCAACTCAGATCCGCACTATCTGGCCGAGGCCATGCGGAAGGATGCACGGCCGCAGTTTCTCAAAGCAGATGCAGGCATGACTGGCGGCAACTTCGCCATTGCAGAAACAGGCAGTGTTGTTGTGTGCACCAACGAAGGCAACGCGGATATTGGCGCGACGGTACCGCCGTTACAGGTGTGCAGCATAGGGATCGAGAAAGTGATCCCCAGGACAGCCGATCTGGCGGTCTTTCTTCGAATGCTTTCGCGTTCTGCGCTTGGACCCCCGATGACGCAGTACACGACGCATTTGCAAAAGCCGCGTCCCGGTGCGGAACTGCATTTCATCCTGGTGGATAACAAGCGCTCCGAGCGGCTCGGCTCCGCGGAGTTTTGGCACGTTCTAAAGTGCATTCGCTGCGGTGCCTGCATGAACACCTGCCCGGTGTACCGGCGCAGCGGTGGACTCTCCTATGGCGCGACCTACTCCGGTCCTATCGGGGTGATCCTCGATCCGGGCTTCGACGTGCATAAGTATCGCGAACTCCCGTTTCACTCGTCGCTGTGCGGTAGCTGTACGGAAGTGTGTCCAGTCAAGATCGACATCTCCGACCAGATCTACAAGTGGCGTCGCGTGGTTGCCGCGGAAGGCGAACTTCCCCCCGTCAAGGCGGCCGGCATGAGCGCGCTGGGGACCGTGCTGGCGCACCCGGCGGTGTTTCACGCAGCTGAGGACGCCGGGCTGAAAGCTCTCGCAGTTCTGCCGGAAGCCGTGTTCAACAACCCGTTGAATCCTTGGACAAACCATCGCAATATGCCCACGCCTGCAAAGGAAACCTTTCGGGCGTGGCACAAAGCCAATCGAGGTGACGCATGAGCACAGCATCTGCATCGCGGAGCGCGCGGGAAGCCATACTCGACGCGGTCCGCTCCCATCTGCCTCAGCCGCCGGTGGCGCTGCCGGATGCGGGGCTGAAAGCGGGGACGCCCGCGACCGGCGGCGGTGTCGGCTACAACGGCAAGTTCACCGACCTGGAAAAGGTAGACGGGTTTCCAGCACCGGGACACTCGCCTGTACCGTTCTTCGAGAAGCAGTTGAAAGCGATGGGCGGCTGCTCCTATGCCGTCAACGACCTCCAGGCAGCAGCAGCGAAGATCAGGGAGCTGTTCCCGGACGAAAAGGTTCGATGCTCGACCGTACCGGGCATTGACGGTACACGCACGCCGCAAGCCTCGGACGACCCCCACTCCTTTGCGGACGTCAACGTTGCAATTCTGCGCAGCCGGCTTGCAGTGGCCGAAGCGGCAGCCCTGTGGTTTACCAGCGAAGATCTTGTCGTGCCTTCGCTCGGCGTGCTGGCGCAACACCTCGTCGTTTTGCTTGATCCCAA
>CAXTWU010000196.1:0-4464 GCA_964248025.1 uncultured Acidobacteriaceae bacterium
ACGCTGAGCTTGTGCGCCAGCTGCATCATCGCGAGCGTCGGGCCCTTGGGCATGGAGCGCACGCGCGATCGGCTCGCCGCCGTATCGATCACAGCTTGAAACACCTCGCGCAAGGACTTCACGTGGTCCGAGCCGATATGAAAGATGTCGGCGCGCGTATGCCCGAGCGCCTGGATGCACGCCGTCGCCAGGTCCTGCGCATGCACAAACTGGTACCTGTTCGAGCCCTCGCCCACCACCCATACCGTTTTGTTGTCGTGGATGAACTCAAACAGGATTGCCAGCAGGCCCAGTCGGCCGCTGTCGATGATCGTCGGGCAGCGCAGGGTCACAATGTCAAGATCCTGTGAAAACTCCGACAAGACCCGCTCGCCTGCCAGCTTCGACTTGCCGTAGACCTCGATCGGCAATGGTTCATCGTCCTCACGCACGGGGCGGCCCAGCGGCGCGGCCCACAGGCAGTTGCTTGAAGTGAAAACCAGCTTGCGCACACCGTGTCGCCGGCAGCTTTCCGCGATGCGCCGGGTGCCGTCCACGTTGGAGCTCCACAGGTCATGCTCGTCGATCGACGACCCGTGCGCCAGCACCGCCGCGCAGTGCATCGCGCCGTCAAAGCGGCTGCGCGCGAACAACTCGTCGACCAAACCCGGGTCCCGTATATCGGCCTTGACGCTGGAAAGGTTTGGGTGCTGCTCGGGGTCGGCAATCCGGTCGATATTTGTGACGCGGTAGCCGTCGTGCAGCAAGCGGTTTTTCAGGATGCTCCCGAAAAAGCCGGAGCCGCCGGTAACAAGTATGTGCTGCATGAACCATCCAGGGTTGAAGGTGTGCCCAACGCGCATCTCTTCCAGACTTTGAGGGGCCCGGGCGCTGCGCGGAAAACAGCGTCCCTTTCCACCATACGCCCGGAGGCTCCTGAGCGGCGGTGAGCCGGACCGCAGGTCCGGGTCGCGAAAAGAGCCAGGGAAAGCGCGTCAGGCCGGCGGACCTTCCTTGCAGCCGCACGAGCCGCGCAAAACCAGGCGGCTGGGCAGTACCAGCGGTTTCGGGTGTCCGCGTGTCGCGTTTGTGCCGTTATGCACCCGTTCCAGCTGTGCAAACAGCAGCTCCGCGGCCTTGCGGCCCATCTCTTCAATCGGCTGCTGCACCACGCTTAACGCCGGGCGCAGCGTCCCGGCCAGTGCGAAATCATCAAAGCCCAGCAGCGCAAGACTCTTGGGAACCGCAACCTTCAGCTTCTGCAGTGCCTGAAAGGTAGCGATGGTGACGCTGTTCTTGAGCGTAAATACAGCGTCCGGTGCGCCGGGCCCGCGCATGTAACTCCGCAGGGCCTCCGCGGCCTCCTCTTCCTTGAAGTGCACGTCTTCCAGCGGCTGGAGCCCGGCCTCGCTCATGGCGGCGCGATAGCCGCTCAAACGCTCGCGGATCGTGTACAGCCCGGGCTCTCCGCCCAGGCACAGAATGCGCTTATAACCGTGCCCGATCAGGTGCGCCGTGCCCTCCTCGGCCGACTGGTAGTTGTCGGTCAGCACCACCGCGCTTGCATGCGCCATCGGCCGGTCAAAGGTCACAATCGGCACCCCGCTGCCACGAACAAAACTGGCAAGGGTACGGCTTTCCGCGCTCGACGGCACCAGCAGAAGTCCATCCGGACGGTGCCTCATCAGTACCTGGAGGCTGCTCATCTCGGTATCCGGGTCGTTATGGCTCACGGCTACAATCAGCAGCGTGTCATGCTGGCGCGCCACGGTGCCGGCCGCTTCAGCGCAGCTCGCGAAGAATGAGTCCGCGATACTCGGCACCAGCAGTCCTACGGTCTTGGTGCGGCCACCCTTCAGGATGCGTGCAGCATGGTTGGGCAGGTAGCCGAGCTGGCGGATGGCCGCCTGCACCCGCTTGTGCGTCGCCGGGCTTACATGCGTGCCGCCGTTCAGCGCGCGCGAGGCCGTCGCGACGCCGACGCCTGCTGCACGGGCCACATCCGCCAGTGTCGGTTGAGGACTCTTTTTGCTCATGAGTGGGTCGTGGCGGCAGGCAGTCGCCCGCTTCGGCTCGCGTTGGCCGCACCACGAGGATACATGGGAAATGGGCTGATTCCCGCCCGCTGCTCAAACACGCTCCATTTCCCTGCTTCCGTGACGGCTTCCCCCGTGCCGCATCGTCGCAAAGTGGCTGTGCCGGCGCGGGAACGCTTTACAGGGGCCGCCGCGAGCGGCTATGTATAAGGGGTCTCGTCTTGGAAACGTTCCCGGATGCGTTGCTTCTGGATTGAAAGTGGCGCAGGGATCGCAAGCGGTCGCCTCGCTTGAGGAACACAAGGAGTCGGAGAGGAAACGGCATTGAGCTCAAAACGGCGCGAACAGCAGAAGCGATCGAAGCAGCAGGGAAGCGGTCGTAAAAACATCCACGGCGGTCGACAGCAAGGCTGCCGGCTTTCAAACGGAAAAGCCGCCGTCATCGCGGCCGTCCTGTCAGCCTCCGCCGTTGCGCCGCGGGCCGCGCCGGCTCAAAGGCAGGTGCCCGCAAGCGTGCAGCAGTTGATGGACAAGCTGCCGGCCCCGGCCCGCGCGACCCTGGAACGCTTGGGCACGCTCAACCACCTGGACGCGAATAGCTGGCGCTTCCATGCCGGCGACCTGCCGCATGGCGAAGCCGTGACGCTTGACGACGCAAGCTGGCCGACGGTCGAGCCCGGAAGCGAGGCGCCCAAGGAAGCTGTCTGGTACCGCCGCGTGATCGAGGTCCCGCAGACGATCGCCGGTTACGACCCTGCGGGGACCCGCATCTCCTTCCGTTTCGCAGCCTCCGCCGACGACGACGTGACGCAGATCGTATACCTGGACGGCCGCCGGGTCGCGCTCGGGGCTGACCTGGAGCCCATCGTGCTGACCGAGCATGCCAGGCCCGGCGAGCGGTTTCAGGTCGCGGTCAAGCTGCTTGCCACCGCAGGCCCCAAGCGGTTTCGCGGGGCCATGCTGCAGGTCGAGTACCCGGAGAACCGGCCCAACCCCGGCGACTTTCGCGATGAGGTGCTTTCAGCCGAGGCCCTGATTCCATCGGCTTCCAGGAACATCGCAGCGGACCAGGCGATCCTTGAAAAAGCCGTGGCGACGGTGGACCTCCACGCGCTGGACGCGCCCGGCGCAGCCAGCCAGGGCCGCTTTGATGCTTCGCTGCAGGCTGCTCAGGGCCAGCTGGCCGCGCTCAAGCCCATGCTCAAGGAGCTGACGTTTCACGAGACCGGCAACTCCCACATCGACGCCGCCTGGCTATGGCCGGAAAGCGAGACCATCGACGTGGTGCGCCGTACCTATGGCACCGCCGCGCAGCTGCTCAACGAGTACCCCATGACGACCTTTACGCAGTCGGCCGCCCAGTATAACGAGTGGCTGGCCGATAAATACCCGGACCTGAACGACCAGATCAAACGGGACATCGCCGCCGGGCGCTGGGAACTGGTAGGCGGCATGTGGGTCGAGCCCGACCTGAACCTGCCGGACGGCGAATCGCTGGCGCGCTCGATCCTGCTGGGCAAGCGCTACTACCAGAAGGAGTATGGCGTCGACGTCCACATCGGCTGGAACCCCGATTCGTTCGGCTACAACTGGCAGCTGCCGCAGATCTATCGCAAGAGCGGCATCGATACGTTTGTGACGCAAAAGATGTCATGGAACGACATCAACCAGCTGCCGTTCAAGCTCTTCTGGTGGCAGTCGCCCGACGGCAGCAAAGTGCTGACCTACTTTCCGCACGACTACGGCAATCAGAGCCTGAACCCCGTGCGCCTCTCGATCGATCTGGCGGATGCCCGCAAGAAGGCACCCGGACTGCCCGAGATGATGGACCTGTTTGGCGTGAGCGACCATGGCGGCGGCCCCACTCGCGCCATGCTCGACGAAGGCATGCACTGGGCAGCGCCCGACAAGGTGATCCCACAGCTGAAATTCGGCACAGCCGAGAGCTTTTTCCAGGTCGTAGCGCCGAAGGTGCTGGCCGACGCCAAAACCTGGAACTACCGTTCGCTGGCCGCCGGCTACACCTATCCCCCGCCCGCGCCCGAGGGCCAGATCAGCGTGCCGACCTGGGATGACGAGCTCTATCTTGAGTACCACCGCGGCGTTTACACCACGCAGGCCAGGCACAAGCAAAGCATGCGCGACAGCGAGCGCGAAACGCTGGATGCGGAAAAGTATGCGTCCCTTGCCTGGCTCGACGGCCGCCAGTACCCCGATGCGGAGCTGACGGATGCCTGGAAAAAGATCGCGTTCAATAACTTTCACGATCTCGCTGCCGGCTCCGGCATCGCGGTGATCTACCGCGACGGACAAAAGGAATTTGACACGGTTCGGCTTGAAACCAGCGAAATCTCCGAGAGCTCGCTCGGCGCGCTGGCCGCGCAGGTCGATACATCGAAGGGTTCCGGCGTGCCGGTGCTGGTGTGGAACCCTCTGGCCTGGGCCCGCT
>CAXTWU010000197.1:0-4463 GCA_964248025.1 uncultured Acidobacteriaceae bacterium
TTTCGCTACGAAACTTAACACAAGCCTTCCACGGAAAACCGCACAGCCCCGTGAAAAAAGAACCGTCGGCAGGGCGGAAAAGCGCGTACGGCACAAACCTTTAATGTAGCGCGTTTAGGCCGCCCGTGCCTCCTCCGTCTGCGCTCGCCTGCATCCCATCACCCGGAGTCCGCTCACCCGGACCACAGGAGGACGCAACGTGTCACAAGGCATCACGCTTGAGCAAGCCCGGCAGGTCATCGCCGCTGCTGAAAAGAAGTCCAACGAGATCAAACAGCCGATGAACGTCGCGGTAGTGGATGCCGGCGGCAACCTCGTCGCTTTTGCGCGCATGGAAGACGCATGGCTCGGCTCCATCGATATCGCCATCAACAAGGCCTTCACCGCGCGAGCCTTCAACCTGCCCACCATCGACCTGGCCGGCAACGCGCAGCCGGGGCAGCAGTTCTATGGCATCCATGCCTCCAATGGCGGACGCATCATGATCTTTGCCGGCGGCATTCCCCTCAAAGCGGGCGGGCAGGTCATCGGAGCCATCGGCGTCAGCGGCGGCAGCAAGGAGCAGGATCAATCCGTCGCCGAGGCCGGCGCAACCCTGTTTGCCTGATTCGCCTGGAGCTCGCGCAGTGCGAGGAGCAGTTTGGCGGTGGTGACCGCCTGGCCGGCGTGCCTCTGCGTATGGTCGGCCAGGTGCACCAGCAGGCCTCCAAGCGTTGCCGGCAGTCGCTTTCCGCCGACCAAACGCTCCTGCTCAAGCTGATCCATGGGAAGCGCCCGCACCCGGTCTTGGGCCTCACGCAGCGCGCTTCCGAACTCTGCCAGCAGAGCTTCCCGCGTCATGCCGGGTTCCAGTTCCACGTTCAAAGCTGCCCGTTGAATGACATCGAGCCTGCGCCCCTCGGCATAGGTCAGAAGACGATCCAGCGAATGCGCGATGTGACGCACGTGAAACGCGAACGGCGTCAGCCCAAAGGGGCTCGTGTGGATTTCCGGGTCGGTGAGCTGCGGAGCCCAATCCAGGATATTCTCCCGTGCCAGCTCCAGCGCGTGCAGCACCGCGCGCGACACGGCTGGTACCCCGGGGAGCGTCCCGCGCAGCCACGGTTCGGGTTGCGCGGCTGGTTGCGAGGCCGGTTCCGATTTGGGGTGCATGTGTCCATTCTACAAACCGTGTGCCAGGCGGAATGCACGCACCACCTCAGCCACATCGCGGTGCTCGCCATCCACGGCCTCATTCATCGCTCGCATGTCGTCGGCGGTGATGCGTCCGGCCAGGTCGGCAAACGCCGGGCGCAGCTGCGGCCAGCGCTGCAGCGTCGCTTCCCGCACCAGCGGCACAGCCTGGTACGGGGGAAAATAGTGCTTGTCATCGGCAAGAACGCGCAGGTGGCGCGCAGCAATCTGTCCGTCGGTCGAGTTGCCGGCGATCATATCCACCTGGCCTGCCCCCAGCGCGCGGTACAGCAGCCCCAGGTCCATGGTGCGCGGCGCGCCCTTGAAGCGCAGGCCGTAAGCAGCTTCAAGCCCGTGCAGCCCGTCCGGACGTTCTTCAAACTCATAGCCGACGCCCAGCCGCCAGTCTGGCGTGCTGTCCGCCACCTGTGAAAGAGTTCGTGCCGGGGTTTGGTCAGGCCGCACGATCATGGCAAAGGTGTTCTCAAACCCGAGTGGCTCGGTCGCGACGATGCCGTAACGCTGCCGGTACAACCGGCGGACCACCTCAAGCGAGGCCGCCTGGTTCTCCGCAGGGTCGGCCCGATGCACAGGCGGCTGCTTAAGAATGGCCGTGAGCGCGGTGCCCGTGTACTCGACATAGGCGTCGATGCGCCCGGACAGCATGGCCTGTTGCGCGATGTAGGAGCCCGCGAGATAAAAGCGCCGCTCGACCCGGAGGCCGGTGCGGGCCTCGATATGCTGTGCCAGCAGCTCGCCAAGCACGACCTGCTCGGTGAAGTTCTTCGCGCCGATGACCGGACGGTCCGGCCGCGGCGGCGCGCAGGCTGTGAGCAGAACCAGGCAGAGCCAGGCAGCGTGCGAAACGCGGCTCACTGGTCGCGCCCGGGTACTTTGAACCGGCTCTCGGCCCAGCCCAGCAGCGTGTCGGCCGCAAGCGCCAGCAGCGCCGCCGGAATGGCCCCGGCCAGCACCAGCCGGTTATCGACCGACGCGACACCGCGAAAGATAAATTCGCCCAGCCCGCCCGCGCCGACCGCCGCGGCGATGGTGGCGATGCCGACCGTCGTGACCGTCGCGGTGCGCAGGCCGGCGAGGATGACGGAGGCGGCCAGCGGCAGCTCGACCTTGAACAGGCGCTGCCACCCGGTCATGCCCAGCGCATGGGCTACATCGATCACTGCCGGCTCGACCCCGCGAATGCCGACAAAGGTATTGCGCAGAATGGGCAACAGCGCATACCCGGACAGCGCGACGATCGCGATGCGGGACGCGCGCTCACCCAGCCAGGGCAGCGGCAGCAAAAAGCCGAACAATGCCAGCGAAGGGATGGTCTGGATGATGTTGGCGACCGTCAGCACGGGTTTGGCGAGTCGCCGATAGCGCGTCAGCAACACCCCAAGCGGGATGCCAATGCTTGCGGCAAACAGCAGGGCCGTCCCCGTGAGCCACAGGTGCTCCAGCGTCAGCGTCACGATCTCGCTCCAGTGCTGCCGGAGAAAGCCGGCGGCCAGAAGAGGTGCAAACGTGGTGTGCGACAAAGCCTGGGCTGTCAAAGACATCAGGACGAAACGACCCGGCGCTCGCCGCGATGAAACGCACACACGTACTCGGCCACCGCATGTTGTTGCGAGAGTAGAAACCCGGCCGGCACAAGGTCGGCCTCGATGCGGCCCTCGCACACCAGCACGATCCGGTCGGCCAGGTACATGGCCTCGTCCAGGTCGTGCGTGACCAGCAGCACGGTCTTGGGCGTACCCCGGTCGCGCAAACGTTGCAGCAGGCCCCGCAGCATGTCCTGCATCTCGGCGCGAGTTAGCGGGTCGAGCGCTCCAAACGGCTCGTCCATCAGCAGGATCGGCGGATCGGCGGCGAGCGCGCGCGCCAGGCCGACCCGCTGACGCTGCCCGCCGGAAAGCTGGTGAGGGTACCGGCCGGCGAAGCGTGCCGGGTCAAGCCCCACGGCGGTGAGCAGGGTTCGCACCTGCTCGGGGCGCGAACGACGCGGCGCCCCGGCGAGCTCCGGCACCATCAGCACGTTGCGCGCGGTTGAAAGGTGGGGAAACAGGCCCGTCTCCTGGATGACATAACCGATACCGCGACGCAGCGCCACTTCGCTGCCCCCTGCAACATCGCGGCCATGGACCCGAACGGTGCCGGAGGTAGGCTGCGCAAGCCGGTTGACCATGCGCAGAAGCGTGGTTTTGCCGGAGCCGCTGCGGCCCAGCAACGCCGTTACGGTCCCGGCCTTCAGCGCGAGATGGACATCGGTGAGCAGCGCGCGCCCGTCAGCGGCCTGGAGGTGAACGCCTGAAAACTCAATGGCTGCCGCCGCACTCACCCTTATGCCGGCTGGTTCTCGTCCAGGTTCGCGGGCTCGTCCGGCGAAGCCTCGCTGCCTGCCGGCGCGACACTGCCCGAAGGGGCCGAACCCTTGACGCGCACGACCGTGATCTTGGAAAAGCCTTCCTTGAACGACGGAGGACGGAGCCGCTCGGCCATCTTTTGCATCACGTCGTCCGAGACCACGCGCTCACGCCGGCTGTTTCGCTCCGCGCACACCTCGTACGGCACATCGAAAAACACGGCGTGAACGTCGTATCCGAAGCTTTTGGCCATTTTGATCCACTGGCGGCGCTCATGCGGGCTCAGGTTGGTTGCGTCGACGTAGTTCCAGGGCATTTTCGCGATCAACCGTGCACGCAGCAGCGACCGGAGCGTCGAAAATACCAGGCCCTGGTATCGCTGCTCGGTGATGTCGTCGAACAGGATGGTGCGCAGCATATCGCTTGAAAGCGGCTGTACGGCGCGGCGCTTGAACCATGTGGTTTTGCCGGAACCAGGCAGCCCGATCGTCAGAACCACGAAACCACGCGGGGCGCGGGGACTGGCGGCCTGGGCGGCCGGCGGAGGGGTCGAGGGCGACTCCGGCTGCGTCTCGTGCACCAGCTTGCCGGCGGGCTCGTCGAACTCCCCTGCGTAAGGGGGTGGCACTTCGTCAAACCGGGCGGAAAAGGCAGGCTCTGCTCCGGAAAAACCATCCGGCTCCAGGCTTCGCTCTGGACTTCGGTTCAGGCTTCGCTCTGGGTTTCGACTGGGGCCCGGCTCCGCAAAGAAACCTACCGGTTCGGCGAACACCGGCTCGCCCCCGCGAGTTTCCCCACGCACCGGCTCCGGGTACGAAGGCCGCAACGGGGCCAGCTGCCCCTGGGGAATTTCCTGTCCTATCTTGCCAGTGGACTCCGAGTCGTTCGGGCCACGTTTTCCGCGTCGTCTCATGATTGTCTCGC
>CAXTWU010000198.1:0-4453 GCA_964248025.1 uncultured Acidobacteriaceae bacterium
CCCGGGTTGCGGTCGCCGAGCGACGCGCTGGAGATATGGACGGCGCTGGCTTGAAAGTCGATGGCCTGCCGGCTGTGCAGAAAGTAGTGCAGGCCAACGCCGGCTTGTGGGGTGAAGTTCCATACGCTGGTACCGCCGGGTGTGCCGGGTGCCACGATGATGTCAGGCGGGTACTTGTGATTGGTCCACAGCAGGCCACCCGCGCCCTGCAGGTAGGGCGCCAGTCGCCGGGACGGGGTCAGATCCCAGCGCAGCAGGATCGGCGTGAGGCTGACGCCGGTAAAGGTACCGCCGTTGTAGGGTACGAGCGTGGTTCCGGTTTGCCCGCCGTAGTTGTAGCGCACTGGGCGCAGGCCTGCGGCCGGCGTAAACGACTGCCAGTAGGGCATGATGTCAGCCGCGTACTCAAACTGCCCGCGCAGGAAGCCTGGAAGGTGCGGGTCCGTCAACACCTTGCCGGCGCGCACGCCGGCGTTGGTGAAGCTAAATGAGGAGCGGTCGCCAAGCCCCACGCCGCCCCCGAAGAATACGCCGTACTCCCACGGATCGGTGGCCAGGACGGCCCGGGCCGGGGCATTGTTGCCGGAAGCCGGTGTGCCTTGAGCCAATGCAGCGGAGGAAAAAAGCAGAACGGAAAGGACGAGGAGCGAAGGTTTCATGAGGTCCGGGGCGGCACGGGTCAGGCCGCCTTTCTTGCAGGTTCAAGTTGATTGCTCGCCGGCGGAGGAAACATCCTGCTGTTCTGGGAGCAAGATCGTGCCTGGGGGGCGTGGTCAGCAAAAAGGATGGGTCCGTGCCGGCTCGGGCTCCAGCCCTGTTGAAGCGGCGGCGAGCCTAATGGGCGGCTTCTTCCATCTGCTCATCCATGTCGAAGTTCGAGTACACATTCTGCACGTCGTCATGGTCTTCGAGCGCGTCCAGCAGGCGTACCATCTGCGCTGCGGTTGGGCCTTCCAGCTTGGTATAAGTGGAAGCAACCATGGTGACCTCGGAGGCAAGCGTCTCGATCTTCGCATCGCGTACCGCCTGGGCTACCGCTTCGTAAACAGCGGGGTCGGTCGTGATCTCCCACGTTTCCCCTTCGTCTGACATGTCGTCAGCTCCGGCGTCCAGCGCGAGTGCCATCAGCTTTTCTTCGTCGGCGCTGACTTTGTCCACCACGATCAGGCCCTTTTTGGTGAACATAAAACGGACGGAGTTCGGTTCACCAAGATTGCCGCCGTTCTTCGAAAAGGTATGCCGAATCTCGGAAACGGCCCGGTTGCGATTGTCGGTGGTGCAATCGACAATCAGCGCCACGCCGCCTGGGCCGTAACCCTCAAAAGAGATCTCCTCGTAGGTCAGCCCGGGAATCTCACCCGTGCCGCGCTGGATCGCCCGCTTGATGTTGTCCGCGGGCATATTTTCAGCCTTGGCCGCCAGGATCGCCGAGCGCAGGCGCGGGTTGCCGTCCGGGTCGCCGCCGCCCTGCCGGGCGGCCATGGTGACTTCCTTGATAAGCCGTGTAAATGCCTTGCCGCGCTTGGCGTCGAGTGCGCCCTTTTTATGCTTGATCGTCGCCCATTTGGAGTGTCCGGACATGCTTTGGAGACCTCTGTTTGAAATCCTGCCGCGAGGCGCGGCAACGGCTCAGTATAAACCGCCTGCACAGCGCACGGCCAACTGGGCGTATGCCGCTCACGTATCGTGAATCTGTGTGCCGGTGCCTTTGCCCTGCGACGCTGCTTTTGGCCGGCTATCTAGACCGGTGAAGGGTTGCGATCCTTGAACCAGTCCTGGTACTGGTGCCAGTAGGGGTAAGCCTTGGCGGTTGCGCTTGCCCGGTCGAGCTTTGCCACTTGCTCCGGTGTGAGCGTCCAGCCTACCGCGCCGAGGTTGTCGCGCAGCTGCCGCTCGTTGCGCGCGCCCATCACCAGGGTCGAGACCGTGGGCCGGGTGAGCAGCCAGTTGAGAGCGATCTGCGGGATCGTTTTGCCCGTCTCCGTCGCGACCTCGTCCAGTGCATCGACCACCTTATAGAGGTACTCTTCCTCGACGACCGGACCGCCGTCCGCACCGCCCTGCCCCAGTCGCGAGTCCGGCGGCAGGGGCTGTCCACGCCGGATACGGCCCGTCAGACGGCCCCAGCCCAGTGGGCTCCAAACCAGAGCGCCGACGCGCTGATCGAGCCCAAGCGGCATCAACTCCCACTCATAGTCTCGGCCGCTCAGGGCGTAATAGACCTGATGTCCCACGTAGCGAGGCCAGCCGTAGCGCTCGCTCACGGCAAGAGACTTCATCAGGTGCCAGCCTGAAAAGTTCGACGCGGCGATGTAGCGGACTTTGCCCTGTTTGACAAGCGTATCCAGGGTTTCCAGCGTTTCTTCAACCGGGGTCACGGCGTCGAACGCGTGCATATGGTAGATGTCGATGTAGTCCGTTTGCAGCCGCTTCAGACTGGCGTGGCACTGCTCCATGAGGTGGTGGCGGGACGAACCGAGATCGTTGGGTCCGGTGCCCATCGGGAAGGTTGCCTTTGTCGACAAAAGCACCTCCTTGCGCCGACCCTTGACAGCTTCACCGAGGATCTCCTCGGCCGCTCCGAGCGAGTACGTATTGGCTGTATCGAACAGGTTGGCACCGGCCTCGAGACAGACTTCGATCAGCTCCCGCGCCTCATCGACCTGGGTGGAACCCCACGTTTTAAAGAAATCGGTAGCACCGCCGAATGTGCCCGCACCCAGAGAAAGGACCGGTACCTGGAGGCCTGAGTAGCCCAGCTGTCTGTATTCCATTCCATGAGGGATGCGGGCGGGGCGCTAGGTGTTTGCGCGCCTGCGAAAGGCATACACCACGGCCAGCAGCGGTGGCGCGAGCAGAACACCCCAAAAAGGGATGACAACCCCGAGCGCGATGGGGACCAGGATCGACGCCCAAACCGGCACGTGGGTGGTTCGCTTCAACAGCAGCGGCTGGATCAGAAGCTGGTCGAGCACAACGATCAACGCATAAAGACCGAGCACCAGGCCCAGGCGATCCAGGTCGTGCCCGGAGAAGCAAACAGCGAGAACCGGGCCGATCACGCTGAGGACGCCGCCTAGGTGGGGAATGAACGACGCCAGCGCGGCGACGGCACCCCACACCGGCGCCAGCGGAACATGAAGAAGCGCCAGGCCGGCCCACCACAACAGCCCCACACAGAAAGCCTCAAGCGTGGCTGCCCGCCACCACTGCAGCAGGGCAGTGCCGGCGGTGCGCGCAAGGCCGGGCGGGGCCGGCCGCGGGACCTGCAGATCGGGAGAGAGCGACGGAACGGCCATGGCGCGAACCTCGAAGAAGACCTGGGACGAACGGTACTTGGACGGCCTGGGAATCGCAAAAGGATGGCACGGCGGACGAACAAGACCTGGGTAGCTGCTAGGCTAGACACCATGAAGTTCGGTGTTCTGCAGTTCCCGGGCTCCAATTGTGACCACGACGCGGCGCACGTGCTTTCCTCGGTTCTCGGGCAGCCTGTGGTGCTGCTGTGGCACGATTCGCCGTCACTCGAAAACGCGGATGCCATCGTGGTACCGGGCGGCTTCGCCTATGGAGACTACCTTCGGACCGGGGCGATCGCCAGCTTTTCGCCTGTGATGAGCTCCGTTCGCAGGTTTGCCGCCGCCGGTGGACCGGTGCTGGGCATTTGCAACGGCTTTCAGATCCTGTGTGAAAGCGGCCTGCTGCCGGGGGCCTTGTTGCGCAATGCCGGCCTGAAATACGTATGCCGGCAGATCCACCTTCGCGTGGAGACGACGGAGAGTCCGTTCACCGGCAAGCTGACCCCCGGCGATGTGCTGAAGGTACCAGTCGGTCACATGGAAGGAAATTACTTCTGTGACCCAGAGACACTAAACCGATTGGAGCGTGACAAACGTATTGCCTTTCGATACTGTGACCGCGCCGGGCAACTGACAGCGGAAAGCAACCCGAATGGTTCGCTGGGCCACATCGCCGGCATCCTAAACGAGGGCCGCAATGTGCTGGGCATGATGCCGCACCCGGATCGCTCCAGCGAAACACTGCTGGGTTCGTCCGACGGCTTCGGCATCTTTGCATCGCTGCTGGACGCAGTGGAACAGCATTCGGCGGCGCACGCTTAAACGACGGAGGGTCTCGTGATCGATATTCACCACCATCTGCTGCCGGGTCTCGACGACGGCTCGCCGGACCTGGACACCTCGGTCAAGATGGCGGAGATGGCGGCGCGTGACGGCATCACCCATATTGTTTGTACGCCGCACGCGAACAACCGTTACGGCTACGGCCGGGAGCGCAACGAAGCTTTGCTGGACGAGCTGCGCACCCGGATCGGTGGAAAGGTCACGCTGGGCCTGGGCTGCGACTTCCATATGTCGTACGACAATATTCAGGATGCGCTGGACCACCCCGGCCGCTATTCGATCAACGGCCGCAAGTACCTGCTGGTCGAGTT
>CAXTWU010000199.1:0-4448 GCA_964248025.1 uncultured Acidobacteriaceae bacterium
CGCCCGCGGTCATCAACCCGCCGCCCGTGCCCGCGCCGGGGTCGCTGCAGATCTATTTTGTGGACGTGGAAGGCGGCCAGGCGACGCTGTTTGTGTCGCCGGACGGCCACTCGCTGCTGGTGGATACGGGCTGGCCCGATCAACAGGGGCGGGACGCGGACCGGATCGTCGCCGCGATGGAGATGGCCCACCTGTCCAGGCTGGATGCGGTGCTGCTGACCCACTACCACACGGACCATGCGGGCGGCGTGCCGCAGCTGCTGGCGCGGGTGCCGGTGGGGCTGTTTTTGGAGCATGGGCCCAACCGCGAGCCGGGCGAAGCCGCGACCGCGGCAGCCGACGCGGCGTACCGGCAGGTGCTGTCGAGCGGCCGGTACCCGCACCGGGTGCTGCGCGTGGGGCAAAAGCTGCCGGTGCCGGGTTTTGACGCGACGGTGGTGAGCGCGGATGGGCAGGTGCTGCCCGCGCCGCTGGCCGGCGGGGGTGCGCCGAATCCTTTTTGCGCGGATGCCGGCCAGGCGACGCCGGATGCGACGGAAAACAGCCGGTCGCTGGGCTTTGCGCTCCAGTGGGGCCCGAACGCGCGCATTCTCGACCTGGGCGACCTGACGCGCGACAAGGAAAAAGAGCTGATGTGCCCGGTGAACCGGCTGGGGCACGTGGACCTGCTGGTGGTGTCGCACCATGGGTGGTACCAGAGCTCGAGCCGGGCGCTGGTGGATGCGATCGCGCCCCGTGTGGCGGTCATGGACAATGGCGCGACCAAGGGCGGGTCCGTGCCGGTGCTGGATACGTTTAGGGACGCGCCGGGCCACCCGGCGTTGTGGCAGCTGCACCGGTCGGAGGAGGGCGGCGATCGCAATACGGCGGCCGGGCAAATCGCGAACTATGGAGGCACAGGCGAGGTGCCGGACCGGGGCTTCCCCCTGCGGGCGACGGTGGCGCCCGACGGGACGATCACCATGTGGAATGGGCGGACCGGCGAGTCGCAAGCCTACCCGGCTCGTTAGCTCGCCGGTCTGTGCCGGGAGTCACTTCGCGGGGAGCGGGTTCGGCAGGGCGGCGGTGTTTTGCCCAGCGGTCAGCTTCCAGCTGCCATCGGGCTGTTCGGCGGCGATGTATTTGAAGTGAGTGAGCAGGGTGCCGGGCGCGGTAGGCACGATGCCCGGCGGCAGAAACGCGAACTGGGTGACCTGCTGGTCGGTGTCGACCAGCGCGACGCCCGGCGCCAGCAGCTTGAATAGGCGCAGGGTGATGGCGATGGTGCTGCCCTTGAAGGGCCCGGCGAAGATGGTCTGGTGCACCCCCTCGATGGCGGCCCTGCCGGTAAAGACCTGCCCGCGTATGTTGATGAAGTCCGCGTTGTCGGTAAAAGCAGACGCGTAGACGGCGCTGTTGCCGCTGTTCCAGGCGTCCTGCTCGGTTTGCAGAAGGGCTTCGATCAGCGGGCGGGGTTCGGTCGCGGCGGCAACGGCGGTGCTGCCGCAGCCGGAAAGGGCGAGGCTTACGGCGACGATGCCGAGCAGAAAGCATAGGTGTAACTTCCAGGCGCGGTTTGGGGCAGGTGCGGTCATGAGGATTCTCCTTGGAAACGGCCGGGGTTGAAAGAACGGTGCGTATGCGCCTATGCTCCGCCGTGCCGGGACGCACGTCCTGTAGCAGATCTGGAGGTTTTCTGTTTTTTTTCTGCCCCGGTTCCGCATACAGTGCGAGCATGAGCGGCGGCGGGGTTTGGCGCTTCGGGGAGTGGACGGCGGACCGGGCGGCGTGGACGCTTTGCCGGTCGGGTGTGCCGGTGCGGCTCGACCCGAAGCCGATGGCGCTGTTGTTTCTGCTGCTGGAGCGTGGCGGTGCGGTGGTTTCGCACGACGACGCGCTGCGAAGCATCTGGGGCGAGGCGGTGTTTGTGGACGGCGAGTCCGCGATCTACACCGCCGTGAAAAAGATTCGCCGGGCGCTGGGCGACAGCAGCGGCGCGTGGGTGCAGACTGTTTCGGGCCGGGGCTATCGTTTTGTGCCGGAAGTGCCGAGGGAACGCGCAGAGATCCGCCTGGCGATTCTGCCGCTGGCCAATCTTTCGGGCGACCCGGCGCAGGAGTATTTCAGCGACGGGTTGACGGAAGAGCTGATTGGAACTGTGGCCCGCCTGTTCCGGGGCGAGCTGGGCGTGATCGCGCGCACGTCCGTGATGCGGTTCAAAGGGAGCAGCCGCCCGGTGGACGAGATCGCAAAGGAGCTGGGAGCGGCGTTTCTGTTGGAAGGCAGTGTTCGGCAGCAGGGCCGCACGGTACGCATTGCCTTGCAGCTGCTGCGCGCCGACGCCGGCACCTGCCTGTGGAGCGGAGCTTTTGAGCGCGAAGGGGAGGATGTGTTTGCCCTGCAGGCAGAGGTGGCGCTGCATGCCGGGCGCGCGATGCGGGCCGAGCTGCTCCCGCCGGGCGAGACCAGGCCCCATGAACCATTTCATGCGCCACTCCATGAGCCATTCCATGAACCACTTCATGCGCCACTCCATAACCAACTCCGTGAGCGGCCCCATGCCGCCGGCTCCGACGTGTATGACCTCCACCTGCGCGCGCGGCACCTGCTTGCACAGCGAACCCGCCCGTCGATCGAAGCGGCGATCCGGCTGTTTGGCGAGGCGATCGGCCGCGATGCCGAGTTCGCCGCGGCCTATGCCGGGCTGAGCTGTTGCCACGCGCTGCTGCCGGTCACGAGCAACCGGCGGCCGGTCGAGTGTTTTCCGGAGGCGCGGCGGCTGGCGACGGGGGCGCTGGCGATGGACCCGGCCCAAGCCGACGCGCATATCGCTCTGGGCCTGACGGGTTTCTGGTATGACCGCGACTGGGAGCGGGCCCGCGCCTGCTTTCGGCAAGCGGTGGCTGCCAATCCCAGCGAAAGCAGCGGGCCCATGTTTCTGGCCCATGTGCATTCCGTGCTGGGCGAGCACGAGGAAGCGCTCGCGACGCTGGCGAGGGCGCACCGCCTGGACCCCTTGTCGCCGATCGCCGGCACCCACGAGGGCCATTTCCTGTACAACGCGGGCCGTGTGGAAGAGGCTCTGGTATCGCTGGGAAGGGTTCTGGAGCTTTACCCGCACTTCTGGGTGGCGCACCTGATGCAGGGCAAGGCGCTGGCCTCGGCGGGCTATGGGGAAGCGGCCATCCAGGCGCTGGAGCAGGCGGAACGGTTGGGCATGGGCCAAACGGAGGCGCTGGGATTTCGGGTCCACACGCTTGCGGCCGGAGGACGCGAGGCGGAAGCCCGCGCGGCCATGGCGACGCTTGATGCCGCCGAAGGGGCGTCACCGATGCATCGGGCGCTGGGGAGGCTGGGGCTTGGCGAGTGCGAAAACTCGCTCGCGCTGATCGAAGAAGCGTTTGCGGAGAGCGATGTACGGCTTACATTTCTAGCGGTGGAAACACGCTGGCGGGCGCTGGGCGAGCCCGCGTATACCCGGTTGCTGGCGCGGGCGGGGCTGCCGAAGCTGGGCTGAGCGAGGAGTGTGATGGACGCTGGCTGCGGTTTTTACCGACGCGCAAGCCAGGATCGCCCCACATGAGACCGGCCGCTCGAGCGAGGCTCACAAGGCTGGCCAGCGCTGGCCAGCCGTGAGCAAAAGACCACCGCTAGCGGTCGGCGCTGGGCTCCCGGCCGGTGATGGGGTGGCAGCAGGGTGTTTCCCTGGGCTTGAACTCCATGAACTCCACCCGCACGTCGTCCGGGTCGTAGAAGTTGAGCTGTACCTTGCCGTCGCGGCCCATCTGCTTTTGCGACTGGGGGCTGGGCGTCCAGCCACGCCCTTCCAGGGTGGCGACGACCCCATCCATCTCCGTGACGCCGAGCGAGAAGTGGTCCTGCACGCCGACCTGGTGGTGGCTGGGGTTGGACGGGATGTTGAGCATGTACTCGACCCAGTCGGTGCCGTCGGGAACCTGAAGCGAGTCCCAGTCGACGACGCCCTCCTTCATGCCGCCCGACCAGTACGGGTGAAAGCCGAGAATGTCGCGGTAGAAGCGATCTTCGGCCCCGGCGGAGCGCACGATAAAGCCCGCGTGGATGATGCGTCCGGAGATGCTGGCCGGAGCTTTGGTGCCGGACGGGCCGCCGGGTGCCCGCTGGACGAACTCGACCGTGTTGCCCTCGGGATCGTGGACATCGAAGACCTGTTCGCCGTCGCGCAGGGTGGTGAGCGCGGCCGGCACGGCGACGCCTTTGCTTTGGAGGTAGACTCGCATCGCCTGGGCGTCGGGGGTGGCCAGCCCGATGTGCTGGAGCACGGGCTCCGTGGCCGAGGTGGCGGGGCGGATCTCGACAGACTGGCGGGCATCGCCGTAGACGCGGATGCCGTCGGCAAACTCCGGCGAGGCAACGGCGGTCCAGCCCAGCTTTTCGGTGTAGAACGCGCGGTCGGCGGGGAGGTTCTGCGTCGCCAACGCAACGTGCGC
>CAXTWU010000200.1:0-4415 GCA_964248025.1 uncultured Acidobacteriaceae bacterium
CGCCTTTAAGAACCCTGACGGCTCCATCGCCGTGCTGGTGTTCAACGGCGCGGCCTCGCCCAGCACCTTCAGCCTGAACTGGAAGGGCAACACGGCCGGCTACACCCTGCCGGCGGGCGCGGTGGCCACGTTTGTGTGGGCCGGGCACCCCGGCAATACCTTTGATGTGACAGCGGGGCCGCCTTCGGAGATCGTCGCGCCGGGCACGGCCACTGACTACACCGTCGCCGTGAACCGCTACGGCAACGATCGCGGGCCGGTGCGCCTGGCCGTCAACGGGCTGCCTTCGGGCGCGTTCGGACAGCTGGTGCCACTCGATTTCTCGTCCAACGGGTACCTGCTGCCGGTGGAAACACTCGCAAACGCGCCTGCCGGCACCTATCCGCTCACGATCACCGGTACGCAGGGCAACACGCAAAGCACGGCAACCGTGCAACTGACGGTCGGCGGCAGGGAGCTGCCTTTCGGCGGAACCCCCTGGACCCTGCCGGGCCTCGTGCAGGCGGAGAACTTCGACGAGGGCGGCCTCGGCGTCGGCTACTTCAATCTGGATACGACCAACCAGGGCATGACCACGTACCGCGGCACGGCGACCGTGGGCGTGGAACAGACCGGCGACACGGGCGGCGGCTACGACGTGGGTTACACGGATGAAGGCGAATGGCTACGCTACACGGTCAACGTGACGCGGGCCGGAACCTACCAGTTCCTCGCGCGCGCAGCCTCGCTCGGGCCGGGCGGCTACTTCCACGTCTCCTTTGACGGCCAAAATGCGACGGGCACCCTGTTCACCCCGGCCACGTACGGCTTCCAGCTCTACACTACGATGGTTTCCCCGGCGTTTAACCTCCTTCCGGGGCAACACGTGATGCAGGTCACACTCGATGGCAACGGGCCGACCGCCGGCATGGGAAACTTCAACTGGTTTGCCGTGCAGCCGTTTGCAGCCAGCAGCCCGTTCGGCGGCACACCGTGGTCGATCCCGGGCCAGATCGAGGTTGAGAACTTTGACGCGGGCGGCAAGTCCGTCGGGTACTGGAATGGGGCGACGGCAAACACCGGCGGCGCCAACCCCCGTCCCGGGGAATCGATTTCCATCGAGAACTGCTCGGACACCGGCGGCGGCTACGACGTGGGGAACCTCAATCCTGGCGACTGGCTCAACTACTCGGTCAACATCGGCTCGGCACGGGCGTATACCCTGCATGTGCGGGTGGCCATTGCCGTAGGCGGCGGGGTGTTCCACCTCGCAGTTGATGGGCGCCGGGTGACCGGACCTATCTCGGTGCCGGAAACCACGGGATGGCAGACCTGGCAGACGCTGGACATCCCCGGGGTGGAGCTGCCGCAGGGGCGCCACACCCTGCAACTGGTCATGGACAGCGGCGGCTTCTACAACACCGTCGGCAACCTCAACTGGTTTGCCCTGGACTAGGCTCGTGCGCCGTCACAATACAGCGGAGCGCCCGATGGGAGGCGCTCCGTTGTGCGTATGGCTTCAGATACCCGGACGCGCCCACCTTGTCGGCGGAGGATGAATACGGGACAACAGCGCGATGAGGTGGGGGAACGATCGCCGGGCTGGTGCTTAGCGCCAACGCCATTCCGGGGGCGCGGCACGGGTTGCGAGGTCGAGCGGGAACAGCAGGCGAAGCAGCTTCATGCGGTGTCGAGGCGGCCGCACTCGACAGGTCATAAGGGGTAGTCCGCACCGCGAATCAGGCGCGGCGCGCCATCCTCGTCTGTCCGGGACGGCGCAGAGGTGGCGGAAAAATACGCCTCGCCGCTACCACCTGTTTCGGCGATGGCAGGGTGCTCGATTGTGGATGACTACTGCCGCGGACCGCTACCGCCGATGTGTCTCTGTGAATCGTACTTCCGAAGCTGGTCCTGTTGTGCGGCAAGGTCCGGAATGCCAAGCAGCCGGCGGAGAGTGTCTAAGATCAGCGCACGGTCGTATGGTTCCTGCGTGGTTGGCTTCTTATCCGGATTCGTAAACTGAGTGCCATGAATCTGTGCTGCTTGACCGCTTGGAGATACCGATGGGACGTGGCTGCTGTGATCCATGTCCCATCGCTGTACCCTTTTCGAACAGCAACGGTGGCGAGCGTGTGAGCCAGAAGAAAGTCGCTGGGTCCGGAGCCCTGCTGGAAGACGTTGGTCCAGTCGAAGTCCCCACCCGAGTGAAGGGGGTCTTCATGGAGAAGACGCATCGTTGCTGCGCGTCGAACGGCATCAGCCTTGTTCACTGTGGGCAAATCTATGTTCGGCCAAGCCTGTCGCGCACGTTGGTCCTCATCGAAGGTGCCCGCTTGAGGGCTCAAGAGCCAACACAAACAGCGTGCGCTTGCCCACCTGCAGCGTCCACCGGCCTGTCACGGGCAGCGGCAACTGTGCAAGGAGCAACCCTTGAGCGGTCGTGGTCAGAACAGCCATTGCGATGTGGGACAGAATACGAGACGCACGTTTCATGCTCACTAGAGTGGTGGTGAACGCCTGCGGGCGGATAGCAGCTGCCAGACTCCTTTGCTGGAAGTGGTTCACGCGAGCCGGTCGTTGCCGTAAGCGATTGCGAAAACCGCTTATTACGGCAGTGGAAATGAACAAAAAGCAACATCTCTTTGTGAGACTCTGCCGCCATGCGAGAAAGCCGGTCCAACAGTTTCAGCAATAGCGCCCTAGCTTAAGGGAGCGCGAGCTTTGTCCTTTCCTGTTCCAGAAAAGGTGGGTTCGAGGGCACGCTTATGGTCCAGCGGAAAGGATTCTGCTTATCGGCAGACGCCCTGCCGGCATCGGCTATTCCTGAGCTCGTCTTGGAAGTTGAAATGCATGTGGGAAAGACTCGACAAGCCATCATCTCCGAGAGGGCGAATGGCCGGTCATGGCCGGGTGCTATCAAGGAAGTGATAGCGCTTATCGTTTGTAAGGATGGTCAGGTTCGTCGTGACTGGGCGACCTGAAAGTTCTCTGGCTTGCACACGCGACAGCAAGGAGTTCGCTTCGGAGTCGGCGCCTCTTTGGGGGTCGGCAGACTGGTAGGTCGGCTATTCCTGCCGCCGTTCGTCGTGGGGTGCTCTGCTTCCCGCGGATCGTTCCTGACGCCGGCAGAAGCTGGACCCGAGAAACTGGGCGCTGTTGCTTTTCCTGAAGCTTAAAACCATGGATACGGCAAAAGCTACGGCATTTCTCTGATAACGGTACGCTAAACAACACAGTTATCGGTGTTCTTCCGTGTGGAACCGCACACCGAATCCAAGCGGGCATGGCACGGGAGCAATACTCGGACGCGAATGCAGACCCTACAACAGCCACACAGGAATGAGCAGGACGAGTATAGGCGGTGCCGCCATTGTGCTTGCAGGCCGAGCTTGTCCGGCCTATTTAGCAAACGATGGAAGCAGCCGAAGGACAGCAACCGAGACCTTCAGTTCCAGGGGAGTCGGCTGGCTGGTAGAAGCTATGCCGGCTGAAGTCGCGCCCATGTGGCAAGTCGGCTTAGCCGAGACGGCGAAAGCCGGCCTGCCCCACAAACTAGAAAAGCCGCGTTGAAGTTCATCTCAGGACATCACCTGCAATCGTGTCCGCAGGTTTCCGGCCAGCTGGGCGACGGTTTGCAGCTTGGCCGTGAGCGGGGCGGAGACCAGTGGCTCGGCCAGCGCGAGTTGTGAATGAAGCAGGAGCCCGGTGACAGTGTCGCGCAGCTCGCTTTCGATCGCGCTGGTCGCCGCGCGCATGGCTAGTTGCTGCTCCATCTCACGGCGTTGCAGGGCCGAGCGAACCTCGCGGATGAGCCGGTTGGTGCCGGAGATGGCGAAGTTGATCTGAAGTGGAATAGCAAGGCCGGCCTGCTTCCAAAGCATCTCTGCCCCTTCCGGGCTTGCTTCAGCGATCGGTTCGTCTACCACAACAATGGAGTACTCGCGACGGCGCAGGGCAGCCATGCCTTCGCGCCGGCTCGGCGCAACTTCTACGGGCAGGCCGAGCTGCTTGGAAAGGCTGGCCGCGCAGTGTTCCGCGCCGGAGATGCCGGTAATGATCAGTGCGCTTTGCATCGTTTGCATGTCTCCTGGGTACCGTCCGCTAAGCCCGGTCTCGTGCCTCGACTGCCGCATTTCCGGGCTGGATGCCGCTGCGTCCCGGGTGCGGCAGCTACTGAGCCGCGATCATGGCATCGCCGATGCCGTACTCCTTCAGCTTGCGGTAGAGCGTGGTTTTGCCGATTCCGAGCAGCTTCGCCGCTTGCAGCTTGTCCCCATTCAGGTCGCGAATCGCCGTGATGATCGCCGCTTTCTCCATTTCAGCCAGCGAGGTCACCTCGGGACCGCCTTCAGCCATCGCGGCTTCAAGGGTTTCGCGCAAAGGAATGGACAGGCGCCGTTGCTGCATGCGGAAATCCTGAAGCTGCGTCGGCATGT
>CAXTWU010000201.1:0-4409 GCA_964248025.1 uncultured Acidobacteriaceae bacterium
CCCCCCCCCCCCCCCCCCCCCCCCCCCCCCCCCCCCCCCCCCCCCCCCCCCCCTGACACAGCACAGTCGATGCCCGAACAGGCACCTGCCAATTTGAAGCGAGGTGCTCTTTGTTTGACTTACACTCCGAACCCACTTTCCTGGCCTGCTTCAAGGTGTTCGGCCTACCCGGAGGTACATATCGGAAGGGAGGAGCTTGATACAACCTTTTGCTTCCGAACAGGTCAATTACGTTGATTCATCTATCTTGGCGCGTTGACTCGGCCGGGCCGAGTCAGCAGAAGGGGCTGCCATTTCCAATAGGTCAATGAGCGCCAGACCCATTCCGCTGGACCGAACTGAAACCGCCGCAACCATAGCGTACTCCAAAGCAGGTTGATTGCCCAAACGCCAGCAACGATGTAATACAGCTGGTAGTACTCCAACCGACCGTATAGCTTCCAGGGTCCCCAGAAAAAGACTACGTTGCATAATAAGCTGGTGAGTAGATAGTTGCTCAAGGCCGTTTGCCCTACGGCCGCCAATCGGGCCAGTCCGCGGGGAAACAGGTCTTTCTTGACACAAAACAGTCCTATGCCGGCGACAGCCAGCATTCCAGGAACCCTGCCGAGATCGTAGGTGAGAAAAAGCCACTTCTCCGAGGTTAACAGAGCAAAGCCGCTTTCATAGCTTTTCCATGTTGCAAGGCCGACCACTGGGACGGAGATGGCAGCTCCGGCCAACGCAGTCCGGCCATACGTGCGTGCGGCCAACTCTCCTGTGAGAAAGCCGTTCTTGCACAGCGCCATGCCGAGAAGCATCAAGGGCAGCATATCCAGAAACACGAGACCATAGAAGTAATCTCGCTCATAAGCGACAACCGCCGGCACTTCCCGTTTCATGTTAGAAATAAGGCCCCCGCGCGCGGACGCGAGGTCGATGGCTACCGCGTTCGCATCTGGCCTCCAAGCCTGCTCGCGAGCAACCCAGGACTTCAGATCGTCCTGTTGTGAAGCAGAAAGCGCTTGTCCTTGTTGACGGGCACGCTCCGCAGTTGTGACTCGCTGAGACAGCCCGATATCCCGGATCGCCGTCCCGCCGTCAAAAGGGTCGACGCACGTGTTCAACGACAAAAGACATGCGGCCGCAAGAACCAGCGTCCTCGGCCGGAGATGGCGGCAAGGATAAAGAAAGAGCAGCGCGATCAGTCCGTAAAAATATAGGATATCGCCGTGGTAAAGCAGATAAGCGTGCAGAATGCCGAACAGGACCAGCCACATGTTGCGCCGGAGATAGATATCCGCTGCTTTTCCCTGTCCCTGGCGATGCTCGATGCGACCTGTCAGCAGGATAACACCGGCGCCGAATAACAAGGAGAACAAAGCGCGCATCTTGCCTTCCATGATCAGCCAGCGCGCGAACCAGATAGTGGTATTCGCGGCCGAGTGAGCGCCGGTGAAGACGGGCTTGGACACACTGAGGGGCACCAGATAGTCCCAGGCGGGCAGGCCGAAGTCCGAAACATTAGCGATAAGGATGCCCAGCAGAGCGATGCCACGGAGTACGTCCATGCTGGCGAATCGTTGTTGGCGCTGTATGGGTGCAACAACCGGAGCCGGGCCTGCAACTTCTTCTTCAATCACCGCGCCAGTGTATCAACGAGCTTGGCATGAGTCTAGAAACGACCGGCATGGCGAGGCGAGCGAGCTTGCCCGCTCGGGTCCATAACCTATCTTCCCGATCTACTTCCATCGGGCACGCAGGTGTGCGGCAAGTAATGTACCCCTGCCAGGAGTCCCGCTACCGGAGTGAACCGTTCAAAGTAACAAACGTGCTTACCGGGTTTGCAGGATTCATCGTCGAAATGCTTCGATGAATATGCGCGATTCTCGTGATGGCCCCCAAGGAATGAAACATAGCCCCGAGGCTAACCCCACTGCCTAAGGGTCGTGCAACCTTGCCGTGCTTTGCCGGGGAGCAAACAGCGACTTAACAAGGATTGCCTTACACTTACCGCTTGTTAGCTGATATTTAGCGGGTCCAGACGAGCAACGCGAAAAGCAGGGCCCAGATGGCACTCATGGAATGCCAGAACCAGGCGATGCAGTCGACCAGGATTTGTCGTTGCTCGACGCGGCGGAACCGGTACAGCCCAACGCACCCGGCCCCGAGCAGCAGCAGGCCGGCTCCGATGTGAATGGCATGGCTGCCGGTCAGAGTAAAGAACAGGGCGCTTTCCGCGCTGGACCCGAAACGGATGCCTTCGCTCGCGATCTCGTCCCAGGCGATGGACATGGCGCCCAGGTAGGCGCAACCCAGTGCGGCCGTGGCGGCGAGCCAGGGCCAGGTGCGGCGAGCCATGGGCCGGCCCAGCCCGAGCCACTCCTCGATCACGTCCATCTCGCGAAAAAGCTGCCGCCGGCCGTACTCAGCGGTTGCCGAGGAAAGGATCAAAAAGCCGGTTGAAAACCATAGCGCGGTCGGGATGGTGAAGGGGTGCCAGTCCGGGATGTAGTGGTCCGCAGCATCGAAGTGACCGCCGCTGCTGTGGACAAAGAAGGCGCTGACCAGGGACAGGAAAAAGATGAGGTCGCCGGCCAGCAGAAAAGCAAGGCCGAGCCGGTAGCGGCCCAGTAGTTCGCGCGGTCCGCGCCGGCGCAGGCCGTCATCGCCATTGTCACCATCGCCTCCGCCGCCGGTAGGGCGGTTGTGCAGCGGCGGCCGTCCACCAAAGCCTGGTTCGCGGCGGTCCTGCTCGGGCGGCGCATGTCGGGGAGTGGAGATGGCGGGCATGGAGGCGGCTCCCTGTTTCAACAGCTTACTCGCATCAAGCGGCGCTGAGTGCCCGCCCGGCTTGCAATTTTTGCCACATCATCTTGCCCCGGTGATCGGCCTGCCCCGTGTTAACGACGGGTGGACTCCTGCGGAAAATGCGCACGAACCTTGTCAAGAAAGTAGCGGTGCACGCGGGTGTCCTGCGAGAGCTCCGGGTGAAAGGTGGCGGCGAGCAGGTGTTGCTGCTCGACCAGCGCCGGCGAGCCCTCGCGAGAGGCCAGCACCCGGACCGTAGGACCGACCCGCGCAAACCGTGGTGCTCGGATAAAGACCATCTCGAGCGGCGGCCCACCCAGTTCCGTGTCGGCATGGAGGATGGCCGAGTCGTTCTGGCGGCCGTAGGCGTTGCGCTCGACCGTGGCATCGAGCACGGCCAAGCTCGGCTGCGCGGGGTGGAGCACCTCGCTGGCCAGCAGGATAGAGCCGGCGCAGGTGCCAAACGTGGGCCGGGAGCCGGCAAAGGCTTGCAGCGCTGATAAAAAGCCGTCGCGCTCCAGGAACTTGAGAAAGGTCGTGGACTCGCCGCCGGGAATGACCAGGCCGTCGATGCCGTCGAGTTCAGCGGGCTTGCGGATCAGAACAAGGGTAAGCGGCTCGCCGCCTGCTGCCGCGGCGCGGCGGAGCGCCCCGGCGTGGGCTGCGTAGTCGCCCTGCACGGCCAGCACGCCCACGCGGAGCGAGCGGGAAACTCCCGCTGCGGGCGAACCGTGCGAGACATGGGACGCTACGCCGATGGGGAGCTCCTTTGCTGCTGAAGCAATTGGGTAAGCCCCGCCGGCAATGGAAAAGGCGGCGGAGGGAGCGGGTCGGGGCTACACGCCGCGTGTTTGGAGCAGCGCCGAGGTTTCAAGCGCGGCAACGGCGAGACCCTTCATGGCACCGGTGCACTCGGCGCTGCACTCGGCGACAACCGAGGGGTCGTCGTAGTGGGTGGTGGCGCGGACAATGGCGCGGGCGCGCTGCTCGGCTTCTTCGCGCGGGGCGAAGTGGTAGGAATCGCTCATAAAGATGCCGGAGCCGACAAAAACGGCTTCCGCACCCAGCTGGCGCACCAGCGCCGCGTCGGCCGGGGTGGCGATGCCGCCGGCTGAAAAGTTGGGTACAGGCAGCTTGCCGGACTGCGCGACCATGCGAACCAGTTCGTAGGGGGCGCGATGGTCGCGCGCAGCCACATAAAGCTCGTCCTCGGCCAGGCCATGGAGGGCCCGGATGTCCTTCATGATTTGACGCATGTGCTTGACGGCGTGGACGACGTCGCCGGTGCCGGCCTCGCCCTTGGTGCGGATCATGGCGGCACCTTCGGCGATGCGGCGCAGGGCCTCGCCCAGGTCGCGCGCGCCGCACACAAACGGGGCGGTAAAGCGGTGCTTATCGATGTGGTGGACCTCGTCGGCCGGTGTCAGCACTTCGGACTCGTCGATGAAGTCGACCCCGAGCTCCTGGAGCACCTGGGCCTCGACGAAATGGCCGATGCGCGCCTTGGCCATCACAGGGATGGAGGACGCGGACATGATCTCGCGAATGACCTTGATGGAGGCCATACGGGCCACGCCGCCCTCAGCACGGATCTGCGCGGGCACCCGCTCAAGTGCCAT
>CAXTWU010000202.1:0-4406 GCA_964248025.1 uncultured Acidobacteriaceae bacterium
CGGCCAGGGGGATTGCGGGGGCGTGAGGGGCGTTACACTGGAGCCGGATGGGCGCTTGCCGGGCTTGTGGCTTTCAGGGCGTGTGCCTGGTTGAGTCCTGCGGCAAGCGGGCCTGCCGGGCTGCCCGGAGAATGGCTACCCTCCGTGCGCCGGATGCCCGCAATGTGCGATTCCACAACTCTTGTTTGAAGGACCCGATAGCCTATGACGCCTCCAGTGACGCCTGCCATGACAACGGAAGCCGCCAGCCCACTTTCGACTGAAACCTTGACGCCGACCGTCCGGGTGCTGTTCCAGGCGGCGGAGGCTGCCGGGTTGCGGCCGGCACAGGCGGCGCCGGGGCGCGACTTTGGTGGGGAGCCGACAGCGCGGCTGCTGTTTGGGAGTGCGGGAGCGCCGTTGTCGCTGGAGGTTTCAGAGGGACTGGTGGCGGCGGACGGGTCGCTTGAGGAAGGGCCGCTTCGTGAAGGGCTGGAGCGGCACTTGCGCGACCTGCGGCAGCGGCTGCGGAACCCCGATCCGGAGCTGTACGTGACGGCCGAAGGGCTGCCGCTGCGATTGACGGGGTTTGCATGGCCGTTTCACCGGTCGACCTCGGGGGCGGATACGTTTTTGGTGCACGGGGCGGCCTGGCTGGCCGACGGGATGGGCAGCCCGTTACATGCCAAGATCGCGGCCAGCATGACGGTCACGTTCGCGGAGATTGTCGCTGCACCGGAGCAGCCGTACGCGGAGGATTTTATCTACAACGCGGTGCGGCGGACGTTTGATTATGGGCAGCTGGAGCTGCTAAAGAGCGGCAACCGGCAGCCGGTGCCGGTGACGACGCGGTACTACAGCCGATGGGGCAAGAAGTTTCAGTTTACGGATACGACGGAGCGGTCGCGGGTGGAGTTCCTGGCGCGCAAGGCGTTCTGGTTGTCGGGGGTGCATGGCGGAGGCGCGCCGGTGTGGCTCGTGGATCCGCGCGATGCGCAGTACCTGAATGCTTCGGAGGACGAGCTGAAGCGGGACGCGGCGTCGCTTGCGGCGGGTGGGTTCGTGAGGCTGTCGGAGGATGGGAGCTTTGGCGCGGCGAGCGCCGCCTTGATGGCGCGCGAAGGGGAGTTCCGGGCGGAGCTGGCGAAGGCGATCGACAGCCTCAAGCCGGCGTTTAACGAGAGCATGCGAGCGGGGCAGACGAATATGTAGGCGGCTGGAGTTTGCAGTTGGACCCGGCAAGGATTTTGTCAAAGGCTTAAAAGGGGACACAACATGTTCGACCCGTGGTCCTATGTAGCTTTACCGCTGGCTGCATTTACTGCTACCGTTGCAACCTGCCGCACCGCCTCGCCGGCAACGGCGCGGGCGCACTTTCTCATCCTCTTAAACGCAACATCGCTCCTTGTGCTAGCCACTTCGACGTCAATTCCGAACTTAGCTTGTAAGTCGGGCGCGTTTCTAGGCGCGTCCGTTTATTCGGTCTATGTCGCGCGCCGCATCTTGCGCGCCGAGCGGGCGGGCTGGGTGGAGTGACGGGCCGGTCGCACCAAGGTACTGCCTCAAGTGATGATTTGAGGATGGAACCTGCCGCGCTTCGCCTAGCATCTACCTAGTGCGAATGCAGACAAAACACAGCGGAGTGGCCAGGCCCGCGCCTGGAAGTGCGAAGGGGCGCGAGGGCAGCCTGTTTGTGCGGGAGCCGCTGCTGCTGCTGGCGTTGCTGCTGGGGGTGTTTTACCTGGGGCGGCCGCTGCTGATTCCCTTGGCGCTGGCACTGACCTTTACATTTCTGTTTGCGCCGCTGGTGGGGCGGCTGGAACGGCTGCGGGTGGGGCGAACGCCCGCGGTGCTGCTGGTACTGGCCGCAGCAACGGCGTTGCTGGGCGGCATTGTGTGGCTGGTCGGCGGCCAGCTGTTGACAGTGGTGAACGACCTGCCGAGCCATGCTCCGAACATTCGGGCGAAGCTGGCGCGGACGCACGTGCCGTCGGACAGCGCGCTGGGGCAGGCGGTGGTCAGCATTGAAGGGTTGTCGAAGGAGTTGTCGAGCGACCCGGACCAGCAAGACGCGCAGCAAAGGGCGCTGACCACGACGGCCACGGCGCGGGCGCGCAGCGCGGCGCGCAAAGCCGCGGCCACGGCAGACAAAAGCGAGCCGACGCCGGTGGTGGTGGTGCAGGCCCCGGCATCGGAGCTGGCGTACCTGCGGCAGCTGCTGCGGCCGGTTGTGGGGCCGCTGGGCACGGCCGGCATGGTGCTGATTTTTGCCACCTACATGCTGATCAAGCGGGACAACCTGCGGAATCGTTTGCTGCTGCTGGCGGGAATCGGGCGGATCCACCTGGTGTCGCATGCGCTGGACGATGCGGGGGAAAGGATTTCGCGGTACCTGATCGCGAATGTGGCGGTGAACGCGGGGTTTGGGGTGGTGTTCGCAGCGGGGCTGTATGCGATCGGGATCCCATACCCGGCGCTGTGGGGTACCCTGCTGGGGCTGCTGCGGACGGTGCCGTACGTGGGGCCGCTGGCCGGGGGCGGCCTCCCGGTGCTGTTTGCGCTGATCTACTTCCCGACCTGGTGGCAGGCCGGCTGCACACTGCTGATGATTGGGCTGCTGGAGATCCTGGTTTCCAACTTTCTGGAGCCGTGGCTGTATGGGGCGCACACGGGGATTTCAGAGCTGGCGCTGCTGGCCATGGCGGTGGTGTGGACGCTGCTGTGGGGCTGGCCTGGGCTGGCGCTGTCGACGCCATTGACGGTGTGCCTGATTGTGGTGGGACGGACGATGCCGCAGATGTCGTTTTTGCACGTGCTGCTGGGGGATGACGCGGAGCTGACCCCGGAGGCGAGCTTTTACGAGCGGATGCTGGCGATGGACCTGCCCGAAGCGCGGACGCTGGCAGAGCGATTTCTGCAGCAGGGGAACGGTGGGCGGGGCGCGGGAGCGCGAGGCGGGCGCGATGTGCGGGCGGCAGGGACGACACGGCGGACGCCGCTGGACCTGTATGAAACCGTGCTGCTGCCGGCGTTGGCGCTGGCGGAAAACGACCGGCACCGGGGTTTGCTGGAGGAGCCGCAGGCGTCGTTCCTGATGCAAAGTATCGCGGAGCTGGTGGCGGAGCTGACAACGTATGCGGGGCCCGGTGGCGGGCGTGAGCTGGGGGAGTTGGGCGAGGCGTTGGGCCGAAGGCCGGATGAGGCGCTCGACACGGGTGGGACGAGCGTGGGCTTGAGACGGTCCCGCTGCCCGGTGGTGTGTGTGCCGGTGAGCGACCACGCGGATGAGATTGCGGCGACGATGCTGGCGCAGGTGCTGGAAACCTCTGGGCACAAGACGTTGCTGCTGCCGCCGGCGGCGCTGACGCCGGAGCTGCTGCTGCGGTTTGCCCGCGAGCCGGGGACAGTGATCCTGCTTTCGGCGGTGCCGCCTTTTGCGTTTACGGGAGCACGCGCCCTGTATGCGCGGTTGCGGGCTGAGTTGCCGGCGAACCCGCTGGTGATCGGGCTGTGGCGGAGCCCGCTCGACCCGGAGCAGCTGCGACGGCGATTCGGCATGCAGGGTGACGCGGACCGGGTGGTGGTGAACCTGCGGGCGGCACTGCTGAGTGTGGAGGCGGAAGCGGAACCTGTGTCGCTGACCGACATCTTTGCCAGAAAGGCTCCGCCTCCGCCGCTGGCGCATGCGCGGTAGTGGCTTCCTGCGTTCTGTAAAGACAATTGAACCCGGGGAAAGCGAAGGCTACCAGAACCTCCCGGAGTGAGTTGATGATCTGCCTCTGTAGGCCGCCTTCCTGAGCCGCTTTCTAGAGTGTGAGCCGAGGGCTTGTCCGGCGTTGCTTCCTTGCCGGACAAGCTGACCCTTCTGCTTTGCCAGCCCAGTTACATGAGCAGAACGGGGCTGCCGCCGACCTCGACGGTGCCGTCGGAGCTGACAGCGGCAGTGTTGCCGCTGAGGTCCGTGACGGTGGTGGCGCCAAGAGCACTGCTGTGGGCGGTGGCGCCGTTGGCGGACCAGAGAACCCAGCCGGCGGCGCCGTTCCGGACGATCCCGCAGGTCCAAACCCCTTCGGCGGTCGCTGCGCAACCGTTGATCTGTGCGCCGGCGAGCCAGCCTTCAACCACACCGTAGGCGACGCCGGCGAGGGTGGGCTGGGCGCCGGCGGCGGACAGGGCAAGGGTGCCGGCGGCCGTGTTGTCCCAGGCGTACCAGTGAAAACGGGCGACGGCATAGCCGGCGTTGAGGAGCAGGGCGCGGGCGACATAGGCTGCCTGGACATCGCCGGGGAGACCGCCCTGCGGGAGAACCCAGCTGCCCTGCTCGTTCCAGACCGGTTTGCCGTCGGCGGCAGTGCCGGCCATGGCACTGCGCAGGGCCCCCACGGTATCGGTCATGGACTCGGGCGCCTGGCCGGCCGCGATAAGCG
>CAXTWU010000203.1:0-4395 GCA_964248025.1 uncultured Acidobacteriaceae bacterium
GCGCAGGCGTGCGTCCAGGTCGGCAAGGGTCATCCCGAACAGGAATGAGGGCAGGTGAGGCGGCGGGCTGAACTTGAGCGCGCGGATCCAGAACCCCTCGGTGTAGCGGCTGGGGTGGGGGTCGCCATCCGGCAGAAAATGCATGTAAAGGAGCGGGAGCGCCATGCCGCAGGCCCAGAACAGCAGGAGCAAGCCGAGCGTGCCGCGGTTGCTTTCGGGCCGGCGCCACCGGACGGCAAACGGAAAAAGGAGGTAAAAAAACACTTCGGTTGACATGGTCCAGGCCGGCGTGTTCCAGAATGTGGACAGGGAGGGCAGCCAGCCCTGGAGCAGCAGCGGGGTCAGCACCAGGCCCTCGTAGAAGCCAGTGTGTGTGCGCGCCGTCCACTCGCTGCGAAGCATGCCGAGCGAAAGCAGCAGGGCGAACAGGTAGACGGGGTACAAGCGCGAAAGACGGGCGACCCAGAAGCGCCAGTGCACCAGCTCGCCGCGTTGCGCGCGAGCGCTGTAGTTGTACGAGAGGATAAAGCCGGACAGCAGCAGAAAAAACGAGACGGAGGTGTAGCCGTTGTCCACAATGGGCGCAAAGGGGCCGAACCATTTTGGGTTGGAGAAGTGAAAAAAGACGATATTGGCGGGGGTTATTGGGCGCAGGCGGGTATGGGGGGGCTGGCGTGCGGGGGTTTGTTTTGGGGGGGGGGCCTATGGGGATTGGGCCCCTATCGCCATCCGGGCCGGCTTCGTCTCGGGCCGGCCGGTACCGGCGGCAGTGGCCGGGGACCCCGATGACGCATCGTGGAGCGAAGGGTGGAGCGGACCGGTCAGCAGGTCACCAGCGAGCCGATCTTCTCCCCCGCGATGACTCGCCGGATGTTGCCAGGACCATTCATGTTGAAGATAATCATCGGCATACTGTTGTCCTTGCACAGGCTCACCGCCGTCATATCCATGACCTTAAGCCCCAGCCGCATGATCTCGGTATAGGTGATCTCTTCGAACTTGGTGGCAGAAGCGTCGAGTTTGGGGTCGGCAGTGTAGATGCCCTCCACCTGCGTCGCTTTGAGAAGCACGTCGGCGCGGATCTCCATGGCACGCAAGGAGGCGGCAGTGTCGGTCGAAAAATATGGGTTGCCGGTGCCGGCGGCGAAGATCACGACCCGGCCTTTCTCCAGGTGGCGCACAGCACGGCGGCGAATGTAGGGCTCGCAAACCTGGTGCATCTGGATCGCGGACATGACCCGGCAGTGCAGGCCGGTCTTCTCAATCGCGTCCTGGAGGGCAAGCGAGTTGATCACGGTCGCGAGCATGCCCATATTGTCGGCGGAAACACGGTCCATATGCTTGGCCTGCTCGGCAACCCCGCGAAAGAAGTTGCCTCCGCCGACCACCACCGCTACCTCGACCCCATCCGAACGCACTTCGGCGATCTCGCGGGCGACCTGGTGCACCATGGTGACATCGACGCCGAAGCCCCGGCCGGCGGCCAACGCTTCCCCTGACAGCTTCAGCACTACGCGCTTGTACATTGTTTTTGAGTATCGCATGGCCCCGGCGAGCGCCCAAGCCTCTTGACCGGACGGGAGAAATCGCTTGAGTTTTGCAAGGAAACCGGGTACCGAGTGGCTGGACGAGGACCGGGGCAGCCCGGCGGAGGTGCGAAGCGCCCTGCGTTCCCTTCGGTGGGTCAATCGCTGGTTCGGGGGCGACCGGGTGCACCGGCTGCTGCTGGCGGAAGCCGCCGGGAACCGGCGCGAGCTCCTTGTGCTGGAGGTGGCGGCCGGGCGGGCCACGGCGCTGGCGTTCGCGGCGCTCGCGCTCGGCAAACAGGGTGTCACCGTGCGAGCGACCCTGCTGGACCGGCAGGCAAGCCATCTGCCTCCGGAGTGGCCCGGCGCGCTGCCGCCGCCGAAGCTGCTGCAGGGCGATGCGCTGCGGATTCCGCTGCCCGACCGAAGCGTGGACGTGGTGAGCTGCTGCCTGTTTTTACACCACCTCGCGCCGGAACAAGCGGCTCAGTTTATTCGGGAAGCCGTAAGGGTCGCGCGGGTCGCGGTCGTGATCAACGACCTGGAACGCACCCGGATTCACTACGCCCTTTCCCGCTTGTTCTCGCTGGTCGACCCGAGCCGGATCTCGCGGCACGACGGGCCCGTCTCAGTGCGCCAGTCGTATGGACAGGCCGAACTGCATGCGCTGCTCGCGGCGACAGGTCATAGGGCAACCGTACGGCGCCGCTATCTGTACCGCATGGCGGGCGTGCTCTGGGTGCAATAAGAAATTGCGTGCGGCGCTACCGCCGGCGTCAAGCCCGGCCCGTATCATGGAACAAAAATGGAGTTCCCTTGAGCCGAATTGCCGCTGTTGCCACTGCCCTTCCGCCGCGTTACTACACCCAGCAGGAGATCTTCGACGAACTGGTGAAGCACTGGGGCGACCGGCTGGAAAGCCCCGCCTTGCTGCAGCGTTTCCATCATCGGGTCGGCGTGGACGGGCGCTATTTCGCGCTGCCGCTCGAGCAGTACGCGGAGCTGGAGCGCTGGGGGCAGTACAACGCGGCGTGGCTCCAGGTGGCCGAAGAGCTGGGGGAGCAGGCGATCTGCCGGGCGCTGGCGCAGGCGGGCCTCGACAAGGAGCAGGTCGGCGCGCTGCTGACCGTCACGGTCACCGGCGTCGTGAGCCCGTCGCTCGACGCGCATCTTTGCAACCGGATGGGGCTGCCGGCCGACGTGCGTCGCACCCCGATCTTTGGGCTGGGCTGCGTGGCCGGGGCCTCCGGCATCGCGCAGGCAGCCGACTATGTGCGCGCCTACCCGGACAAAGTAGCGGTGCTGTTGTCGGCGGAGCTGTGCTCGCTGACCTGGCAGCGGGGCGATCTGTCGATCGCAAACTTTATCGCAACCGGGCTGTTCGGCGACGGGGCTGCGGCGGTGATCGTGGCGGGCGACCAGGTGGAGCTGTCACGGCCGGCCGGCCCGTCTGTTGTCGCAACCGCCTCAAGCTTTTACCGCGACACCGAGGCGGCGATGGGCTGGGATATCGGGGAGCAGGGTTTTACGCTGGTGCTGTCGCCGGAGGTGCCGGCGATTATCCGCGAGCATCTGCCAGTCGACCTCGCTCGCTTTCTCGCGGCCAACGGCCTCCAGCGGTCCGATATCACAAGTTGGGTGCTGCATACCGGCGGGCCCAAGGTGCTGGAAGCCATGGCGGAAGCCGCCGGGGTGACGCGCGAAGAGTGCGCGCTTTCATGGGAGTCGCTGCGCAAGGTGGGCAATCTATCGTCCGCGTCGGTTTTATTTGTGCTGGAGGACACGATTGCCGAGCGGCGGCCAGCGCCCGGCAGCTACGGTATCCTGGCCGCGCTGGGACCGGGCTTCTGCTCGCAGCTGGTGCTGCTGCGCTGGTAAACTCCCGCCCCAGCGGTGAACAATCCCCTTGCAAACGATCGTTTCGCGCGTATATTGGCCGCATCGGAATGCAATCCTCCAGGCAGGGCGGGCAATGCGGATGCGGGCAATCACGGGCAGTTTTGCACGGGTAGCGGCCATCTCCATGCTTGGGCTGGCCGGGTTTGCGGCAGGGGCACAGACCCCTTCCACCACGAAAGCAGCAGTGCAGGCCGCAGCGACCGCAACGCCCCCCAGGGTGGTCGGCTACTTTCCGCAGTGGGGCGTTTACAACGGCTTTTTCCTCCAGAATCTCGTTTCCAGCGGTTCGGCTCCGCTTCTGACCCAGGTGGACTACGCATTTGCGGAGATCAGCAACAACGGGTGCGTCAGTGTCGACCCTTGGGCGGACTACCAGAAGCCTTTACCCGCGAGTGAAGCCGTTAACGGCGTGGCTGACTCAGGAGCGCCGGGCGTGCTTGCCGGCAACTTCCACCAGCTCGCCGAGCTCAAGCAGCTTTACCCGAAGCTGAAAGTGGTACTCTCCATCGGCGGCGGCAGCGCCGACCCGGCCCTTTTCACCGCGGCAGCACAACCGTCCAATCGGGCAGCCTTTGTGAAAAGCTGCGTGGACATGTTTGTGCACGGCAACTTCGCCCCGGGCTTGCAGCAGGCCGGCATCTTTGACGGCTTTGATATCGACTGGGAGTACCCCGCCTCCGACGCGGACAAGGCCAACTTCACGGGGCTGCTGGCGGAGTTCCGCACCCAGCTCGACGCGGTAAAGCCCGGCCTGACATTGACCATTGCCGCCCCCGCGGGGCGCTGGGCTTACCAGTACATCGACATGAATGCCGTGCAACAGTCGCTCGACTTCATTGGGGTAATGACCTACGACTTTGACGGGCCGTGGAGCAAAACAACAGGTTTCGTCGCCCCGGCCGTGCAGGCCCCAACCGATCCATCCGCCACCAACAACGGGGCGGCCGCCGTGTGGGCCTATTTGCAAGGA
>CAXTWU010000204.1:0-4367 GCA_964248025.1 uncultured Acidobacteriaceae bacterium
ACCCGCCGCCGACCCGCCATCGTACTCGCCATCCTGCTGGGTGTGTGCCTGGTCGCGCTTGCCATCACGCTCAATGTCAGCTGGATTGTGCTCAACTGGCGAGCCCTGCTGCCGCTGGTGCTCGGCATCCCCGTCACCCTGCTGCTGATCACCGGCGTCGTACTCAACACCATCTTTCTGGTTCGCGAAGTCCGCCGCAACGAGCGGCAGGACTCCTTTCTGAACGCCGTTACGCACGAGCTGAAAACCCCCATCGCGTCCATCCGCTTGTACCTTGAAACCCTGCAGCGCCGCCCCGTACCCGAGAACAAACGGCAGGAGTTCTACCGCATCATGCTGTCCGACAGCGACCGGCTGCTGCTCACCATCGAGCAGGTTCTGAAAGCCGGCGAGGTCGCCCAGCGCAGCCGGGCTCACGCTCTGGAGTCGCTCGACCTCCACGCGCTCACCCACGATGAGGTATTCCGCGTGCTCGAGCGCAACCACCTGCCCCCGGCTGCGATCCGCATCGAGCCATCCGGGCCGTTGCTGATCCAGGGCAACGCCGACGACCTGCGCACCGCGCTCAGCAACCTGCTCGGCAACGCCATCAAGTACTCGCCCGCCAACCCCGAGGTACGGGTCAGGACCTTTGCCGAAAGCAGCGGCTCGGCCGTGATTGAAGTGACGGACCGCGGCATCGGCATCCCGCCTCAGGAGATCAAGCGCATCTTTAAACGCTTTTACCGCGTGCCCGTCCGCGAGGTCCTCCGCCGGCAGGGTACCGGCCTGGGCCTGTTTCTCGTCCGCGCCATCGCCCGGCAGCATGGCGGCACAGTCACGGCCGAGAGCGAGGGCGAGGGCCATGGCGCGACCTTTACATTGCGCCTGCCGCGCCCCCATGAGCTCCGGTCCGCAAAGACCCAGGCGTTCAAATCATGAACGCGACCGCAGACGCGCAGCGCATCCTGGTCGTCGAGGACGAGCTGCACCTGGCGGAGGGCCTGCTCTTCAATCTGCAGGCCGAAGGCTACGAGGTGGTGCTGGCGCATGACGGCGAAACCGCCCTCCTGCTGCTTGCGGACGGATCGCGCTTTGACGCGGTCCTGCTCGACATCATGCTGCCCGGCAAGGACGGCTTCGCGGTCGCTGCCGAGCTGCGCGCCGCCGGCAACTACGTGCCCGTGCTGATGCTGACCGCACGCAGCCGGCCCGAAGATGTGCTGCATGGCCTTGAGGCCGGCGCCGACGACTACCTGCCCAAGCCGTTCGACCTGAGCATGCTGCTGGCACGGCTCCATGTGCTTCTGCGCCGCATGCGTTGGCAAACCGGCCAGCCATCCGGCAAGACCGGCGCCGTTGCTGCCGAGCCGGACGAAAAGCCCCCGATTTACCGCTTTGCCGGCCGCACCATCGATTTTTCCCTCCTGGAGCTCGAAGCCAAGGGCCAGCGAATCCGCCTCACGCTGATGGAGGCCGAGTTTCTCCGCTATCTGTCCGAGAATCCATCGCGCATCATCCCGCGCTCCGAGCTGCTGGAACAGGTGTGGCGCGTGCGCGAAGACACCGACACCCGCGCCATCGACAACTTCGTTGTGCGCCTGCGCCGCTACCTGGAGGACGAGCCGGCCAACCCCGTCTACCTGAAAGCCGTGCGGGGTGTCGGCTACCGCTTCCTGCCCGAGGGCGAATAATTCGCTCCTATAAACTGGACCCAGTTGCCCACCCATGCGCATCCTGACCCGTTACATCCTGCGCGAGATCGTTTCGCATGCACTGCTCGGCGGCTTTGTTTTCACTTTTGTTCTGTTTACCCGCGATCTCGGCCACCTGCTTGAGCTCGTCATCCGTAACTCAAGTTCAGTCGTCTCGGTCGCGCGAATTGTTCTGTACACACTGCCCAGCATGCTGGTCTTTACCGTGCCCATGGCGGTGCTGGTGGGGGTCTTGCTCGGTTTCAGCCGGCTGGCTGCCGACAGCGAGATCACCGCCATGCGGGCCAGCGGGGTCGGCGTTTGGAGCTTTGTGCGCATCGCCGGCGTGGTGGCCTTCGCGGCCCTGCTGCTCTGCCTTGCCAATTCGCTCTACCTCGCCCCCGCTGCCTGGCGCGCGACCCTGCGGCTGGAGGACGGGCTGCGCAATTCGCAGGCCTCCTTTGAAGTGCAGCCGCGCGTCTTCTACGAAGAGTTCAAAAACATCGTGCTGTATGTGGACGATGTGCGTGCCACCACCGGCGCCTCCGAGTGGCGCAAGGTCTTTCTCGCCGACCTGTCGAACCCGGCCGCGCCCCGTATCACCACCGCAGCCAGGGCAGTCGTCGTCAACAACGCAAACGACTCCGTGCTGATGCGTTTGCGCGATGGCACGCAGCAGCAGATCGACAGTGCCCACCCGAACGGTTACGATGTGTCCACTTTCGCGCAGACCGACCTGCCCCTTGTTTCCGAGGCCGACGAACAGGACCGCTCCGCGCACCCGCCCTCGCCGGTGCTGGCCTTGTCGAACACCGACCTGCGCCGACTGGGCGCGGGCCCTAACGGCCTGTACTACCGCATCGAGCTGGCCAAGCGCTACAGCTACCCGTTTGCCTGCCTGGTGCTGATGCTGGTGGGCGTTCCGCTCGGCATCAGCTCAAAACGCGGCGGCAAGAGCGCCGGCTTCGTACTCACCATTGTTCTCGTGTTCGTCTACTACTTCCTATCCTCGACCGGCGTCGCGCTGGCACGGCAGGGCAAGGTGCCGGTGGAGCTCGGCGTGTGGGCCGCCAACCTGCTGTTCGGCGTGGGCGGCCTGCTGCTGCTGCGCCATCTGTCGGTCAGTGGCGCGGGCCTGCCGTCGCTGCCCGACTTCAGCACATGGTTCCGCCGCGCGCACGCCGCGCAGCCTAGGGGGTCCACACGCTGCGCGGCTACGTCCAGCACCCGCCCGCGTGGCCGCTTCCCCCTTCTGCTCGACAGCTACGTCATCCTCGAGTTCCTCAAAACCTTCGCCATGGTGCTCGCCTCCTTTGTCATGCTGATGCTGCTGTTTACCTTTTTCGAGCTGCTGGGCGACATCATCCGCAATCGTTCGCCCTTCGTGATCGTCGGCGAGTACCTGCTCAACCTGACGCCGAGCATGGTCTACCTGATTGCGCCGCTCAGCGTCCTGATCGCTGTGCTGGTCGTCTTCGGCGGGCTCAACCGCTCCAACGAACTGACCGCCATGAAAGCCACCGGCATCAGCCTGTATCGCGTCGTCGTGCCCATTCTTGCTATCGCGTCCGTGCTCGCCGTCTCGCTGTTTGTCTTCGACGAAACCTACATCCCCGGGGCCAACCGCCGGCAGGAGGCCCTGCGCGCCACCATCAAGGGCCGCCCCGCGCAAACCTTTCTGCGCCCCGACGAGAAATGGATATTCGGCATCGAGAAGCCGGGGGAGCCGAGCCACATCTTCTACTACCAGTTCTTCGACCCCGACACCGACCGCTTCGCCAACATCAGCGTTTTCACCTTCCGGCCCGGTACCTTTCAGCTGCAAAAACGGCTCTTTGCCGCCAGCGCCGCCTGGGACGCCGGCAGCCATCGCTGGGTCTTTCGCAACGGGTGGGAGCGCACCTTCTCAGGCGATGAGATCGCAAGCTACACCACCTTTGCCGTCACCTCCGCTTCCGGCGTCACCGAGCAGCCCTCCTACTTCAAGAAAGACCCGCGGCAAAGCTCCGAGATGAGCTTTGCCGAGCTGAGCCGCTACATCCACGACCTGCGCCAAAGCGGCTTCGACACCATGCGCTTGCGCGTGCAGCTCAACCACAAGCTCGCCTACCCGCTCATCACACTGGTCATGGCGGTGCTCGCGGTGCCCTTCGCCTTGTCCATGGGCCGCAGCGGCTCGCTTGCCGGCATCGCGGTGGCAATCGGCGTAGCCATCGTCTACTGGGTCGTATCGAGCACGCTGGAAGCGATGGGCAACGTCAACATGCTGCCGGCGGTGCTGGCCGCCTGGTCGCCCGACCTCCTGTTTGCGCTCGCCGGCACATACCTGCTGCTGCGTACGCCGACGTAGCTCCCCGAGTAAACTGGTAGCACCCATGCTGCCGGAACTCAAGCCGCTCGTACCTTACCTTCGCCGCTACCGGCGCACCTACGTGTGGGGCGCAATCGTCACGGTGCTGTCGAACGCGGTTTGGATCTTCTTTCCGCTGGTGCTCCGCGCGGCCGTGAACGACCTGTCCGTTGCTGTGACGCACACCAAACTCATCCGCTACGCGGCGCTGCTGGTCGGGCTCGCGCTCCTCAAGGGCTTCTTCCTGTTCTGGACCCGCTGGATTCTGATCGGCATCTCGCGCGATATCGAGTTCGACCTGCGCAACGACCTGTTCGCCACGCTTGAAAAGCAGCCTGCCGGGT
>CAXTWU010000205.1:0-4351 GCA_964248025.1 uncultured Acidobacteriaceae bacterium
GCGCAGCTGCACATCATCGGCAAGGAGATTTCGCGCTTTCACTGCGTGTACTGGCCGGCGTTTCTGCTGGCCGCGGGTCTGCCGCTGCCGAAGGCGGTGGTCGCGCATGGCTGGCTCTTGTTTGAGCAGTCCAAGATGTCGAAGTCGCGCGGCAACATCGTGCGCGCGGAGACGATACTTGAAATGCTCGGGGCCGACGCGCTGCGCTATTTTCTGCTGCGCGAGATTGTGTTCGGGCAGGACGGCTCGTTCTCGTTCGACGCGCTGGTCCAGCGGTACAACGCCGATCTCGCGAACGGCTACGGCAACCTGGTGAGCCGGACGCTGTCGATGATCGCGAAGTATTACGACGGTCGCATACCGGATGGTGCGCCTTCTGGCGCGGATGTCGTGTCAGGCTCGAACCCTCCGCGAAGCGCAGAAGATATCCGTGCCTTTGCGGGAAACATCCTCAGCGCGGCGGGCGAGTGCTTTGCCGGGCTGAGATTCAGTGAAGCACTTGGAAACATTTGGACTTTTGTTGGCAGTGTGGACGGCTTTCTGACGGCAAGAGCGCCATGGAAGCAGCCGCCGGGCATGAGCGACGAGGAGCGTGACCGAAGCCGTGCCGAGACTCTGGCGACCGCCGCCGAGGCCATCCGCATCCTTACCGCTCTGGTTTACCCCGTCATCCCGGAAGCCGCCGCGAAGGTCTGGGCCCAGCTCGGGCTCGGGAATATCGAGCAGGCCGATCTCCGGCATCTCACATGGGGCGGCCTCGAGCCCGGCACACGCCTCGGCCCGCTCGCCCCCATTTTCCCTCGCGCCGAAAAGGACGCCGTGCAACGCATGCAGGACATGGAACAAGACCTAAAGCCACCCACGCCCTCTCCGACAACCCCCGAAACCGTCGTCGCCCCGCTTGACCCGGCGACCGTGGGCATGACCCCCGCGATGCCGTTTGCCACCCCGCTCGCCCCGTCCAGTCCGCTGGGCATGCCGATGGAAGCGACTCCGGTCGAGCCCCTCCCTATCGGCGCGTTCGAGCCCGGCCTGCAGGCGTTTGAAGACGCGGCGCTGGTCGGGCAGATCAATCCACCGGCACCGATCCAGGTTGAAACGCTGCTTGAAAGCCAGATCGCGACGCGCCCCGAGCCCGTGCCACAGATCACCATCGACGACTTCCTGAAAGTCGAGCTGCGCGTGGCACAGATCGTGGTCGCCGAGCGCGTGCCCAAGGCCGATAAACTGCTCCGGCTCGAGGTCGACCTCGGCTACGAACGCCGGCAGATCCTGGCCGGCATCGCTGAAACCTACGCGCCTGAAACGCTGCTCGGACGCAAGGTCGTCATCGTCGCCAACCTCGCCCCCCGCAAGCTGCGCGGCCTGGAGTCCAACGGCATGGTCGTTGCCGCCTCACTCGGTGAGCACGGCAAGCCCTCACTCGCCGGCTTTCTCGACGCGGTCGAGCTCGGCGCGCGGCTCAAGTAGGGCTGCCCATGCTGACTGACAGCCACGCCCACCTCGACCACGCCCGTTTTGCCGGCGACCTCGACGGCCTGCTGGCGCGCGCCTGGACGGCCGGCGTCCGCACCATCCTGTCCATCGGCCTGGGCGACGGCCCGTCCACCATGGATCGCGCCCTGCAACTCGCCCGCCAGTACCGGGGCCGGCCGCAAACGCCCGCGATTTACGCAAGTGCCGGCATTCACCCGCAGGACGCCGCCAAGTGCGACAGCCTCGCGCTCGCAAACCTCGACGCCCTGCTCGATGAGTGCGAGGTGCTGGCTTGCGGCGAGATCGGCCTCGACTTTTACCACGAAAGCAACCCGCCCATCGAGACCCAGCGCGAAGCCTTTCGTGCGCAGATGGAACTTGCCGCCGCGCACGGGAAGCCAATCCTGATCCACTGCCGCCCCGGCGAAGCATTCGGCCCGGAACATGACGCCTGGGAACAGACCCTCAGCCTCATCGAGCAGCACTGGGCCCCGACCGGGCTCGGCGGCGTGCTTCACTGCTTTTCCGGCACCCAGCTCCATGCCGAGCGGGCACTGAAACTCGGCTTTCTCCTCTCCTTTGCCGGCAACCTCACCTACCCGGCCGCCACCCCGTTGCGCGAAGTCGCCAAAACCGTCCCGCCCGACCGGCTGCTGGTTGAGACGGATTGCCCCTTCCTGGCGCCGGTGCCCGAGCGCGGCGGGCGTAATGAGCCGGCACTGATCGCGCACACAGCGGGGGCGCTGGCAGCCCTGCGCGGCCTCGCCCCGGACGAGCTCGCACGGCAAACCTCTGCCAACTTTGCGCGCTTTTTCCAGCTGTCCGGCGCGGTTCCCGGCGAATGACCAAACCGCTGGGCCCCAAGCACCCATCCAAAGAGTTGTAAGCAACAAAAGAAAGGAACGCCCATGGCTGCCGATAACTCCTTTGACGTTGTCTCAAAGGTCGATGTCCAGGAGGTTAAAAATGCCATCGACCAGGCCACCAAGGAGGTCAATGCCCGCTTCGATCTCAAGGATTCCAAGTCGACCATCAAGCTCGACGGCGATGAAAAAGGCCTGGAGCTGCACTCGGCCGACAACTACAAGCTGGAGGCGGTCACAGAAATCCTGCAGCAAAAGCTGATCAAGCGCGGCATCTCCATCAAGTCGCTCGAGTACGGCAAGATCGAACCGGCTTCCGGCTCCAGCGTCCGCCAAAAAGTAACCCTCAAGCAGGGTATCGCCGGCGAAAAAGCCAAGGAGATCGTCAAGCTCATCAAGGACTCCAAGAAAAAGATCCAGGCCTCCATCCAGGGCGACACGGTCCGCATCACCGGCAAGGATCGCGATACTCTACAGGAGGCGATTGCGCTGCTCAAGGGGCACGATTTCGGCATCGACATGCAGTTCACCAACTTCCGCACCAACTAGAAGCGGCTTTCCCGAGGCAATCGAGTCCTCGGCGCGCCGTCACGGTACAGGTCGCGCTCAGTCGCACAGCCGCTCTCCAGCAGACCGCCGGCAAGGCTTTGGCGGAGCACAACAGGGTTTTGGTTCGAAGGCAGCGCCCAGCGCATCCCTTCGACAGGAGCAAGCTTGGGCATCGCAGCGACGGCAACGGCCAAGGAGGTGTTCGACCTCCTGCACGACGATCTTCTCGCCACGGAGCGGGAGTTCGGCCGCGATGCTGTGTCCACGGTCGCCGCCATCACGGAGATTACCGAGTACCTGCGCGAAAGCGGCGGCAAGCGCATCCGCCCTTCCCTGCTGCTGCTGTGCTGTCGCGCCCTCGGCTATTCCGGCCCGTCCATGCACCGGCTTGGGGCGGTGGTCGAGATGGTGCACACCGCCACGCTGGTCCACGACGACATTATCGACGGTGCGGAGCTGCGCCGGGGCCGTCCTTCCCCCAACACCACTTGGGGTAACTCCCGCTGTGTACTCGCCGGCGACTGGCTCTACATGCAAGCCTTTCGCATCGCGCTCGACGAGCAGAACTTTCGCGTGCTGGAACTGCTTATCTCGCTCACCCAGGCCATGGTCGAGGGCGAGCTGCTGCAAACCGAGACGCTGGGCCGCGCCGTCTCGCAAGCCGAGTACAACGAGCTGATCTACCGGAAAACCGCCTGCCTTTTCGAGGTCTCGATGCGCCTGGGCGCGGTGCTTGCCGGGGCCGATGCCGCGACCGAGGAGTGCCTGGCCGAGTACGGCCACGCGCTGGGACTCGCCTTCCAGGTCATCGATGACGTGCTCGATCTGACCGCGGCGGAGTCCGTCCTGGGCAAGCCGGTCGCCAGCGACCTGCGCGAAGGCAAGGCCACGCTCGCCGTTGTTCACGCGCTTGAAAACGCGAGCGAACGGGAACAGGAGATGATCCTGCAGGTGTTGGCCGACGGCGCGTTTACGCAGGTGGCCTACCAGGATGTGCTGGCGGTGCTGGACCGTTACGGCTCCATTCCCTTTGCCATGGAGGTCGCGCAGCGTTACGCCGAACAGGCCCGCCGCGCGCTCGACTGCCTCCCTGACTCCGAGTACAAGCGCGCCCTGCTGTGGGTGCCGGACTTCGTCGTCAATCGCGACAAATAAGCCGCCGAAAGCAGCCCTGGTCTCCGCCTGCCGTCTCAGGCCGGGTTGTCGCGGGTCCAGTCCCCAATGCGCTTGTACTCCGCCTCCCTGAGCCGGAACGTTGCCGCCGGCAGGGTTCCGTCCACCTGGTCCGGCCGGCGCGCTCCGACAATCGCCGCCGTCACCGCCGGGTGGTGCAGCGTCCAGGCAATCGCGACCACGCCGGGCTCCACGTTGTGCTCGCGGCCGATCTCGCCGAGCAGCGCGGCAAGCCGCAGGTTGCGGCGGAGCTTCGGCTCGTTGAAGTTGGGGCTGCGCTTGCGCCAGTC
>CAXTWU010000206.1:0-1737 GCA_964248025.1 uncultured Acidobacteriaceae bacterium
ACACAGCGGCACACCGCGCACAGCAGCTGGAGCAGCTTTTCAGCAGCATGCCCGCCCCGGCCGGTGCTGCGCGCTGAGGCCCGCCGTGTGGGGCGTTGTACCGGCGGCAGGGCGGGGCAGCCGCATGCAGCCGCTCGCCTTCAGCAAGGAGCTGCTGCCGGTCGGCACACGTCTGGAGTCCCAGTCCTCCGGCACCGTTGAGCGGCCGCGTGCCGTGAGCGAGTACCTGCTTGAACGCATGATTCGCGCCGGCGCGACCCGGCTCTGCTTTGTCATCTCTCCAGGCAAGTCCGACATCCTGGAGTACTACGGGGCAAGCTTTGGCGGCGTGCCCATCGCCTATGTCGTGCAGCCCGCCGCAGCCGGTTTGTGCGACGCTATCTTTCGCGCGGCTCCGCTGGTGGGCGCGGACGAGCAAGTGCTGCTGGGCCTGCCCGACACTGTGTGGTTCCCGGAAGACGGACTGGCCTTGTTGCCCCGCGACACGCTTGCGTTTTTGTTGTTTCCGGTCGACCGACCGCAGCTGTTCGATGCCGTGCTGCTGGGCGACGGGGGTGCCGTGCTGCGCATCGAGGTCAAAAAGGCCAATCCTGCGTCCTCGCTGGTTTGGGGTGCGGTGCGTATGCCGGGGGGTGTGTTCCATGCCCTGCATGCCCTTTGGCAAACACCGGGGCGCGGCGACGAGTACCTGGGAACGCTGGTCAATGCCTGGCTCGCCGGGGGCGGGGCTGCCGTGGGCGTCGCGAGCGGCACCCACTATGTGGACACAGGAACGCCCCATGGGTTTCGTGAAGCACTGCGGCTGCTGGATGCGCGCGCCGAACGGGAATTCTAGCCGCGGGGAACGCCGGCGCGGTATGCACATTATTTTGGGCAATTGCGGAAACGCCTTTTCGCTCTGCGCCATCCCATGCTGTGACACACACAGCCATGTGCGGCGCAACATTCGCTACTCAAAAAACAACACACACAACATGGGGGACGGGGACGATGGCTCTTTCAAAAACAACACAGGATCACGATGAGATTCGCCAATGGGCCGAGGCACGCGGCGGCAAGCCGGCCGAGGTCACGAGCACCAGCGAGCATGGCACCGGCATTCTTCGTCTCGAGTTCCCGGGCGCCGCAAATGCCAATGACGGCAACCTGAACGAGATCAGCTGGGAAGAGTTTTTTGAAAAGTTCGACGCGAGCGGGCTCTCGCTGGTGTACCAGGAGGTGACGGCGGAAGGGGCGGAAAGCAACTTCAACCGCCTTGTGTACCCGGAAAATGTAAGTGCGAGCGCCAAAAAAAGCACCCGCAAGACGGCCGGTAAAAAAGCTGTTTCCGCGAAAAAGACAGCCGGCACAAAAACCACGGCACGGAGCGCAGGGAAGAAAAGCGCCGCGGCCAAAGCCCTGTCGAAAAAAACGGCTGCTTCTGCGAAAAAAACGGCCGGCAAAAAGAGCGCGGTTAAAAAAACAGCTCAGAAACGAGTCCCCGCAAGAAAGACAGCCGCGAAAGGCACCACAGCCAAAAAAGCAGCTGCCACAAGGGGACGCAAGCCAGCCGCAGCCAAAAAAGCACCCGCGAAAAAAGCAGCAGCTCCCAGAACAGCGGCAAAAAAGAACCCTGCCGCAGGCAAAAAGAAGACAGCACCTGCCAAGAAAAGCAGCCGGCGCTAACGGCGTGGGGGGGGGGGGGGGGGCCCCCCCCCCCCCCCCCCCCCGGGGGGGGGGGGGCGGCCCGGGGGGGTT
>CAXTWU010000206.1:1747-4315 GCA_964248025.1 uncultured Acidobacteriaceae bacterium
CCCGTCCGCCAGAAAAAACCAACACACCCCCTCCCAAAAAACGCGCCGGCGTCTACGGGGGGGGGGGCGCGGGGGCCCCCGGCGCGCCGCCGAGCCGAGGTCGGACTGCTACACTCGAGTGGTTGAATTAAGGAGTTGGACGGATGGCAGATGTAACGATCACGGTAAGGCCGAACGGGCCGTTTCGGGTTGAAGGACCGATCCGGCTGCTTGACGGCAATGGCGGCGAATGGGATCTGACAGGCAAGCCGGCGGTTTCGCTGTGCCGGTGTGGCGCGTCGGCGCGCAAACCGTTCTGCGATGGCATGCACACCAAGATTGGCTTTGCCGCGGCCGAGGCCGCCGTGGCCGCGACGGACCCGGCCGCCGCACAGGCCGTAAAGGGTGATAACGCCCCCAAGACCGGCTTTTAGCAGCGCCGCCCACAGCACTCTGGGCACTGATGGAAACTCCTCCCAGCCGTGGCTTCAAGGCCGGCAAGCTCCGATTCATCGCTCGCCTGGTCCGGGAGTCGCTACTGACACCGATGGCCGGCAGCCACCACCTGCCGTTGCCGGCAGCGCCCGGCGAACTGGGCGTCACCTGGATCGGCCATTCGTCCTTTCTGCTCCAGCTTGCCGGAACCCACATCCTGATCGATCCGGTCTTCTCGAGATACCTCCTGGTGCTCAAGCGCAGACGCCGGCCTGGCGTGCGCCTGCGAGACCTGCCGCCCATTGATCTTGTCTTGTTGACCCACGCCCATATGGATCACCTGGATCTGCCATCGCTGCGCGGTGTCTTGCGCCGCCAACGACGCCGCGGCGCACCGGCGCCGTTGGTGATTGTGCCTCGCGGCGTCGAAGACCTGGTCGCTCGTCTTCCCTTCCGCGAGGTTCGTGTGCTGGAGCCCTACCAGTCGACCATGGCTGGGCCGGTCGAGATCACCATGACGCCCGCCCGGCACTGGGGCGCTCGCTTCTTCAACGACACCTGGCGCGGCTATGGCGGCTATGTGCTGCGCGCAGGCGGGCGCTCCATTTATCACTGCGGCGACAGCGCCTATTTCGCCGGCTTTGCCGAGATTGGCCGGCGGCTCAGCCCGGAGATCGCGTTGCTGCCGATCGGGGCGTACTCGCCCACAAGCTTTCGCAGCGTACACACCAGTCCCGGAGACGCATGGCAGGCCTTTGGCGACCTCCGCAGCCGGGTCATGATTCCCATGCATTACGGAACGTTTCGGCTTTCCGCGGAACCGATGGACGAGCCGCCACGGCGCGTGCTTGCGGCCGCGGAAGAAGCAGGGATGGCAGACCGGCTCCTGCTACTTGAGGAAGGCCGCACCCACCTCTTCCCTGCCCAGTCGTAGCCCGGCTGCTGTATGCTCCGTGCAGTCGCGCTCTTCTCCCCGTGGAATGGATTCCGTTTTGAACTTACTGCTTTTACGCAGCGCCCTGGTCGGCGCACTTGGCGGCCTGCTTTTCGGCTTCGATACGGCCGTGATCTCGGGCACTACGCATCAGTTGACACAGGTTTTTTCGCTTTCAGCAACAGAGCTGGGGCTGACCGTTTCAATCGCGCTGATCGGCACCGTGATCGGCGCGCTCACCTCCGGCAGCCTGGGGCAGCGCATCGGCTCGCGCGAAGCGCTGCGGATCATGGCGGTGCTCTACCTTGTTTCAGCGGTCGGCACATCGCTCGCGTGGAACTGGCCCGCGCTGCTTGTTTTTCGTTTTATCGGCGGCCTCGGTATCGGCGGCTCGTCGGTTCTGGGTCCCGTGTACATTGCCGAGATGGCCCCGGCACGCCTGCGAGGGCGGCTTGTAGGGTTGTTCCAGATCAACATTGTGGTCGGCATCCTGCTGGCGTATGCGTCCAACTTTGCGCTGGAAAGCGCACACCTCGGCACCCACCTGTGGCGGTGGCAGTTGGGCGTTGCGGGCCTCCCGGCGCTGCTGTTTCTTCTGCTCCTGTACGGCGTCCCGCGTTCGGCACGCTGGCTTCTCACACGCGACCGCATCGACGAAGCCCGGGAAGCGCTTGGGCTGCTGGGCTCGCCCGACCCGCAGGCCGAGGTCGACGAGCTGCGCAGGTCCATCCACGCCGACGCCGCCCACCGTGACGCGCCGCTATTCACGCGCAAGCTGCGTCTGCCCATCTTTCTGGCTGTTTCCATCGGCTTGTTCAACCAGCTGGCCGGCATCAATGCCATTCTTTACTACCTCAACGACATCTTCCGTTCGGGCGGCTTTTCTTCGATCTCGTCCGATGAACAATCCGTGCTGATCGGCGCCATGAACCTGCTCGCAACCCTGCTGGGCATGAGCGTGATCGACCGCATTGGACGAAAAACGCTGCTGTTGATCGGCTCGGTCGGCACCGCCGCGGCGCTTGCCGGGGTGGCCCTCATCTTCTACACGCACCGGCACCGCGGAGCCCTGCTTTGGCTGCTGGTCGGCTACATCTTTTTCTTCGCCATCTCGCAGGGCGCGGTGATCTGGGTGTACATCAGCGAGGTATTTCCCACGCGGGTTCGCGCCAAGGGGCAGAGTCTCGGCTCCGGGTCACACTGGGTGGCGAATGCAGCCA
>CAXTWU010000207.1:0-4307 GCA_964248025.1 uncultured Acidobacteriaceae bacterium
GGCTGGGCGCAGGGCCGGGTGGCCGTGTGCCTTTCGCGGTGCCGGGAAGAAGTTCGCTGCTCAAATGGATGGTTCCGCCGTGGTCCGGCCCTTGCTCGTGAGCCCGCGACCGCCGGGAGCGAAAGGGAGATGAACCGCCGACGCAAGGGGGCGGTCTGGCAGGACCTGCACCCGGATGGTACCGGGACAGCCCTGGATTGCAGTTCCCTTCCCCATCGCTTTCTCCTTGTGGCGAATGGCTTCATACCCCCGAGCGCACGTGCGCCCTTTGCGTGGCACGATTTGTGTCAGCACGTGGCAACCCCTGTGACTTTGGTAAGAGCTCGCGGCATGCTCACTTTCCGCATTTCAGCACAAAAACTGCCTTTCTCGTGAACCAATTACACCATTTGGTTTCCAAGGTAATGCCGAGAATTTCAGGCTTCCATGTTAAAAGAACGAAACCTAACTGCTTCGGGCGTGCCTCGACAGGCTTTTCTATGCTTCCCGAAGTTAGAGGTTTAAAAGCTTCACAGTTTTTGAGATTTCCAGTCTCGCAAGGCCCCAGGATCCGGCGACTTCGATGATTTCTCCAGGTTTGGACGAGTGCCGGAACTTCGCCCAAAGAAAGATGGAGGCCCTTCCAAGATGGAGTTGCTTTACTACCGGGACCCGGCGGGAAACTTCGGGGACGACCTGAACGAGATGTTGTGGCGCGAGCTGCTGCCCCCTCAGGTGTGGGAGCAGGAAGACGCGGTGCTGATCGGCGTGGGGAGTATTTTTAACTCGCACCGCGCTTCGCTGCGTGAGACCGAAGGCAAGCGGGTGTTTGTGATCGGGTCGGGGGCAGGGTATGGACCGCTGCCGTGCAACTGGGCGGAGTGGACCATTCTGGCGGTACGAGGGCCGTTGACGGCGGCGTTGATCCGCCGGCCGGAGGCGGCGGCAACCGATGGGGCGGCGCTGCTGGCGAAACTTCCGGGACTGATCCGGCGGGTGCCGAACCCGGACCTGACGCTGCTGGTGCCGCACCACCACTCAGCCAGCCGGGGCGCGTGGGCGGAGGTAGCCGGGGAGCTGGGGCTGACGTATGTGGACCCGCGCTGGCCGGTGAAAGAGGTTTTTGCGTTGTTTTCGCGAGCGCGGCTGGTGGTGACCGAGGCGATGCACGGGGCGATCGTGGCGGACACGATCCGGGTGCCGTGGATCCCGGTGGTGTTTGCGCCGGACGCGCTGCCGTTTAAATGGCAGGACTGGACGCTGTCGCTGGGGATGGACTACAAGCCGGTGCGCATTGCCCCTTCCGCGGCGCGGGAAACGATGTACCACCGCAGCCTGATGCGCGATGGGCGAAAACGGGGGCTGCCGCCGCCGTCCATGGTGGGTAATCTCGAGGACCCGGACCATTGCCTGCGGGACTTCCGCGAGCGCTACGAGGGCGCGGGCTACCGGCCGCACTCGGCGCAGGCACATCCGAAACGCCCCAGCCAGTGGCAAGGAAGGGCGATGCGGGCAGCCAGCCGGCTGGATCCCTGGTTTGTGCGCAAGGCAGTGGCCCAGCTGCGGCCGGTGCTGGCCGGGCAGAGTTTTCTAAGCACGGATGCGGCGTTTGGGCGAGGGCTGGAGCAGCTGGAAGCTTCGCTTGAAAAGCTGTGCCGCGCGCTTTGTTCTTGATGGGGCAGGGGGGACGCCGGGTGCGCCGGGTGGCGGCGTTTACGTGCGCGATGCGGGGCAGCTGTCCCGCGGCTGCGAACCGGACTGAACCGCGATCGGAGCCGCCGCGGTGTAGCACAGAAGCAGGTCCAGCGATACAGTACCTCCGTTACATGCGGGAAAGGTTTTTCTCCTTTCCCGCGCCCGTGACTGCGCTATAGTCAGCCCTAATCCGGCCCGGATGGCGGAAAAACAAGCGATTTTCCAAGCCTGCTATCCAACAGCGGGCCTTCCTCAAACATGGCGATGGACTGCCCTGCCGCTCCGAAAACCCGGGCGGCCGGCGACAGGGAGTCCGTGCGCGCAAAACACTGCCGGGCAGGCGGGATTGGGCAGTGCCGGCAAGAACCTGGTTCCATTCACTTTTGCATACGAGGACACGTGGCTGCATCCAGCTCCCAAGAACCCGAACTTTCCTTCCGCGATTTCCTTGAAATGTTCGGGAGGCACCGGCGGTTGTTTTACGCGGTATGGGGATCGGTATTTTTGCTGGCCGTCCTTTTCTGTCTCCTGAGCACACCGCGCTACGTGGCGACCGGCACGGTGCAGGTGGAGCGAGAAGGAGCGGACGGGTTGAGCCCCGACAGCTTGATGGGGAACCAGCCGGGGGCGGGCGACGCATTGCTGGCCGACATTACGCTGCAGACGCAGGCCGGCATTCTGCAATCGAACCAGCTGGGTTTGCGCACCATTGATGCGCTGAAGCTGGGGGATTCGCGCGACTTTCATCCACGGCTGCCGGATGTGACAGCCCCGCTGCGGGCTGTATTCGGGCGGCGGCAGGGCGCGGCGGACCCGGACGGAGAAAAGGCGGCGCGGGAAGCGGCGCTGCTGAAGGTGTTTCACAAACGCCTGGCCGTGAAGCCGCAGCCGGGGACGCGGCTGCTGAATATCAGCTACGCGAATTCAGACCCGAAGCTGGCGGCCGCGGTGGTGAACGAGCTGGTGAAGGGGCTGGTGGACTACGGCTATGAGACACGCTTCCATGCGACGGAAGAGGCGAGCGAAACACTGAGCCGGCAGCTGGCCGACCTGCGAACACGCAGCGAGCGGATGCAGGCGCAGGTGGCGGCCATGCAGCGGGAAACGGGGATTTACTCCATCGGGTTGACGGACCCGCAGGGGCGCGAGCAGGCGTACTCGGTGGTGCTGGACCAGTTTCAGCGTGCCGCGACGACGATGAACGAGGCGGCGCAGAACCGGATTTTGAAGCAGGCCATTTTTCAGGCGGCGCAAACCGGGGACGCGGAGATGCTGTCGAGCCTGGCAGGCAACGGCATGTCGGGCGGATCGCAAAGCTCGATCACCAACGCGCTGGCGACGATCCAAACGCTGCGGGCGCAGGAGGCCGTGCAACAGGCCGAGCTGGACCAGGTGAAGGTGAAGTTTGGCCCGGCGTACCCGCACCGTCAGGAGCTGGAGTCAAGCATCGCGGGGCTGGAACAGTCGATCGCGGCGGAGACGAACCGGATTCGCGAGCGCGCCAAGAATGACTACGTGGTCGCGAAGCAGACCTACGGGAACGCGGCGCAGACCTATGGATTGCTGAAGGGCAAAGCGGACACGGTCAACAACAAGGCGATTGCGTACATGATCACGCGGCAGGAGGCGGATGAAAGCCGCACCTTGTACGAGGACCTGCTGCGCCGGCTGAAAGAGGCCGGGGTGCTGCAGGCGCTGCGGTCGAACACGGTGACGCTGGTGGACCCGGCGATGGCACCGTCGCAGCCGGCGCAGCCGAACGTGCCGCTGATCCTGGGCGGCGCGCTGATCGGGGGGCTGGTGCTGGGGGCCTTGGCGGTGTTGGGCCTGGACGTGTTTGACGACCGGCTGCACAGCGCGAACGCGGCGGAAGGACTGGGGATGCCGGTGCTGGGACTGCTGCCGAACTCGGACGCGGGCGCGGCTTTTCGAGACGGGGTGCACGTGGTGCGATCGCGGCTGGCGGCGGGCGGACCGCGGCACAAGGTGGTGCTGGTGACGAGCGCGACGCCGGGAGACGGGGCACGAGCGTTTGCGATGGAGCTGGCAATGAGTTGGGCCGAGACCGGCCGGCGCGCTGTGCTGGTTGAGGCCGACCTGCGGCATCCGGCGCTGGCGCGGAGCCTTCGGCTGTCCGGGGATCGCGGGCTAAGCACTGTGCTGGGCGGCGAGGGGACCCTGGAGGATGCGATGGAAGCGCATCCGCAGATCGCGAAACTGTCCCTTTTGCCGGCGGGGCCGACGCCCGCGGGGCCAGCGGCGCTGTTGGACTCGGACGCAATGCGGACAGTGCTGGCACGGCTGCGGGAGCAGTTTGACGCGGTGGTGATCGAAGCGCCGGCAGTGCTGGGCGAGACGGCGGATGCTGGGGTACTGGCCGGGCTGGCGGACACTACGGTGCAGGTGGCGACGTTGCCCCACGTGACGCGCACGGCGCTGCGCCGGGCCTATGGGTTGCTGGCTGGTTCCGCTGCGGGGGCCCCGGTGAACCTTGTGCTGCTGGGGATTCAGAGCGATTCGGTGACGTACCGCCGGTTTTACGGTTTTCGCGCCGGGGTGGAACAAAAGGGGGCGTATGAGGCTGTTTAACCTACTTTGCCCGCGGGGGCGGGCGGCGGGGGAGCTCCGCGCCG
>CAXTWU010000208.1:0-4293 GCA_964248025.1 uncultured Acidobacteriaceae bacterium
TCCATGCCAGGTTCCGGCGTTCCTAATCGATCTTGATCTTACGCAACAGCCGGAAATCTGACAGCATTTTGCCGGTACCGAGGACAACAGAGGCCAGGGGGTCGTCGGCCACCGAGACGGGCAGCCCCGTCTCTTCGCGAATGCGCTTATCTAGATTCTTGATCAGCGCTCCGCCGCCGGTCAGCACGATCCCACGGTCGGAGATGTCGGCGGACAGTTCGGGCGGGGTGCGCTCCAAAGCGACGCGAATGGCATTCATGATAGTGGAGATTGACTCTGCCAATGCTTCGCGAATTTCAGAGTCCTCAATGGTAATCGTCTTCGGCACGCCCTCGATTAGGTTTCGTCCTTTAATCTCCATCACCATCGGCTTATCAAGCGGGTAGGCCGAGCCGATCTCAATCTTGATCTGCTCGGCTGTGCGCTCACCGATCAGCAGGTTGTACTTGCGCTTCAGATAATTCATGATCTGTTCGTCCATCTGGTTGCCGGCCATGCGAACCGAGCGCGAGTAGACGATGCCGGAAAGGGAGATAACGGCGATATCCGTGGTGCCGCCGCCGATATCGACCACCATATTGCCCTGCGGTTCGGTGATCGGCAGCCCGGCGCCGATGGCCGCAACCATGGCCTGCTCGACCAGAAAAACCTCGCTGGCCTTGGCCCGGTACGCCGAGTCCTCGACAGCGCGCTTTTCCACCTGCGTGATCTCTGAAGGGACGCCAATCACGATGCGCGGGTGCACCATCATTTTACGGTTGTGCGCTTTCTGGATGAAGTAGTTCAACATCTTTTCGGTGATCTTGAAATCGGCGATCACGCCGTCTTTCATGGGCCGGATCGCCACGATGTTGCCCGGCGTGCGCCCAAGCATCTCCTTGGCTTCCTTGCCGACCGCCTCGACTTCGCCCGTATTTTTATTGATGGCGACAATGGAAGGCTCGTTGACCACGATGCCTTTTCCACGGGCATACACGAGGGTGTTGGCGGTGCCTAGATCAATGGCGAGATCGCTTGAAAACACACTGAACAGCGATCGCACACCGTGCGAGCGCGATGACCGCGAGTGAAACCCGTTAGCTGGCATGGTGCGGTGGCGATTTCCCCTGAAAGTAACCTGATTGTAGCGCCTTCCCTTGCCACAGTAGCGTGATTCCTTGAATGGGGTGTCACGGCAAAGCTACTTTGACTCACCGAAGTAACGTGATGCCACACATGCCAGGACCAAAACGGGAATCTTGCATGGGAACGCTGTTTTGGGTACCGATGGCACTTGCCGCGCAAACAAACGTTCGGCAGTCTGTGTGAGGCAGAGATAAACAAAGGGGGACTGTGTGAATATTCTTGGGGCCCGGGAACATGAACAATCGGGCTGCGGTGCGTGCCTGGAAGGCATGGCCCAGCCTTTTCCTTTCACCATGGCATACCAGCCGATCGTGCATGCAAGCGGCGTCTTCGCCTACGAGGCGCTGGTGCGCGGCCCCCGGGGCGAGTCGGCCGGCAGCATCCTGGCGCAGGTCAACGAGACAAACCTGTATCAGTTTGACCAGGCGTGCCGGGTGAAAGCACTGGAACTGGCGGCCGCTCTTGAGCCCGCGGCACTGCCGACGATCTCCATCAACTTCTTCCCGGGCGCGGTGTACAAGCCGGAAACCTGTATCCGCAAAACACTGGAAACTGCGGACCGGGTCGGCATGCCGCTGCGCAACATCATCTTTGAAGTCACGGAGCACGAGCGGGTCGCCTCGCGCGAGCACCTGCTCAACATCTTCCGGGAGTACCGGCGGTTCGGATTGCAGACCGCGATCGACGACTTCGGCGCGGGCTTTGCGGGACTTGATCTGCTGGCCAGCTTTCAACCGGACATCGTGAAGCTCGACATGGCGCTGGTCCGCGGAATCCATGAACGCGCTGCAAGCCGGACCATTGTGGCCGCGCTGATGACCATGTGCCGAGATCTTGGAATCCGCCTGATCGCGGAAGGGATCGAAGAGCCGTCCGAGCTAGCCGTTCTCCAGGACCTCGGCGTCGAGCTGTTCCAGGGGTACCTGTTTGCAAAGCCCACGCTTGAAGCGTTTGCGACCCCGTCGCTGCCGGACGAGATTTCTGGGCCGGCACGCCTGCACATGCACCAGCCGGCGGCACAAGCGAAGGCTGCCCGGACGGTATGATCGAGGCATGATTATCGGTGTTCCAAAGGAAGTGAAGGATCATGAAACGCGCGTTGCGCTGACCCCTGCCGGGGCCAAGGAGTTGAAAGCCGAAGGTCACACGGTGCTGGTCCAGCAGCACGCAGGGGAGCTTTCGGCATTTCCGGACGACGACTACCAGGCCGTCGGTGCGGAGATCGTGGGTGCGGCCGCCGATGTTTGGGCGCATGCCGACATGGTGGTGAAGGTCAAGGAACCGACTGAAAAGGAGTACATCCTTTTCCGGCCCGGGCTGACCCTGTTTACCTATCTGCACCTGGCACCGCTGCCGGGGTTAACGGGGCAGCTGCTCGATCGTAAGGTAACGGGCATCGCGTACGAGACGGTTCGTGACGCGGCGGGCACTCTGCCGCTGTTGACGCCGATGTCCGAAGTAGCCGGCCGCATCAGCGTGCAGGTCGGCGCGGCGTACCTGGAAAGCGGCAAGGGTGGGCGCGGGCTGCTGCTCGGCGGCGTTCCCGGCGTGCCACCGGCGGAGGTGTGCATCATCGGCGGCGGCATTGTCGGCACCAATGCGGCAAAAATCGCGCTCGGCATGGGAGCCAAGGTCACGATTGTCGACCGAAACCTCCATCGATTGCGTGAGCTCGACGATATCTTCGGCGGACGAGTGTTTACCCTCGCCTCCAACCTCCACAATGTGACCGAAGCGGTACGCGCTGCGGACCTGGTGATCGGCGGGGTGCTGATACCAGGTGCGGCGGCCCCCAAGATCGTAACGGCTGCAATGGTGCGCGGGATGAAGCGCGGCGCGGTCATCGTCGATGTGGCGATTGACCAGGGCGGGTGTATCGAAACAGCACGGCCGACGACGCATTCCGACCCGTCGTACGAGGTCGACGGGGTGGTTCACTATTGTGTAACCAACATGCCGGCCGCAGTGCCGAATACGTCGACGCTGGCGCTGACCAACGCCACCTTCCCATACGTGCAGCGGCTGGCGAGCGGGGTGCCGGCGGCCCTGGCGGCAGACCCTGGGTTGGCGGAAGGAGTCAACAGCTTTGGAGGCGAACTTTGCTGCGAGCCGGTCGCAGCGTCGCAGGGCAGGAGCTGGAAACCCGTGCAGACACTGCTGTAAGGCAAAGAGATGCTGGCCAGGCGAGCATCGGGACGCTCGTTAACAGACAGGTACAAGACGGCTTTTTGCCTTTGTACCTGCCTTCTTATTTCCATCCTTCATTTCTGAAACGCGAACGGAGGCGGGCTAACGGCTCACGGTAACGGACTGCTCCAGACGGAAGGTGAGGTTGGTTTCGGCCGGAATCACAATCTCCTTATTGCCCGTAAAGGCTGTGGCCGCCGTGCCGCCGCCGGCGCCGGCCAGGCCACCGATCAAAGCACCCTTGCCCCCGCCGGCCAGGCCGCCGATCAGAGCGCCCAGGCCGCCGCCGCCGCCGGCAAACCACGCCGTCCGCTTCCCTTTTCCTTTTTCAACGCGCTCGATGGTGCTGGTCTCAACCTGGTAGCGTCGGCCGTCGGACCGCACACTGTCAAGCCGAATAGCGAGCAAGGCCTGCCCCTTGAAGCGTCCGAGCGATTTGGCATCGATCACTGTGCCGTTCGCTGTGGAGCCGGTGCGGACCAGGGTCACTCCGCGCACGATAATCGGGCTGGCCACGGTGGCCGAAAAGCTCTGGCCCGGCTGGCTGATCTTGGAACCCAGCTCCTGATTCGTAGTGATGCGTATGTGCGTCCCGGCCGGAATCGTCAACTCCGCCGGCGGCGCCGGCACGCGAGGCGCGGCGGCCTGCGTGTTGCTGTAGGTACGGGCGGCAACGGGCGCGGCATAGCCACTGGCTGCCGCCTGGGTTGGTGGAGGTGCCGGCTGTACCGGCGCCGCAGCCTGCTGGCCGGCTGCGGTGGGCGTGGTTGCTGTTGCCGTCTCGGGGGCCTGCTTACTGCAACCCCCGGCAAGCAGCGTGACGGCCAAGGCCAGGGGAAGAGCGCGCGATGTCGGGAGAAGTGGAAACGAGGCTGTTTTCATGGCACCATTACGATGCTTCGCTTTCGGGCGAAGTTTCAGGTTTTAGCGATTCTTCTTGCCCTCGTGGGCGCGACCTCCCGCTGGTATTCTCAGCCTATT
>CAXTWU010000209.1:0-4265 GCA_964248025.1 uncultured Acidobacteriaceae bacterium
GCGCCGAGCAAAGCTTCAACCGCATCTCGATCGACGGCGACACCTCCACCAACGACACCCTCCTTCTGCTGGCCTCCGGCTCAAGCGGCGTCGCCGTCTCCGGGCACGACACCGTCTTTGCTGAGGCACTCAGGGAGCTGTGCGAAGAGCTCGCGCTTGCGATCGTCGAGGATGGCGAAGGGGTCACCCACGTGGTCACGCTCGATATCGAAGGTGCGCCCTCTGACGCCGAAGCACTGACGGTCGCCCGTGCCATCGCCCACTCACCCCTGGTCAAAACCGCCTGGGCCGGCAGCGACCCGAACTGGGGACGTCTCCTGTCGGCCATTGGGGGCAGCGGCGTCGCCATCGATCCTGCCGCCATCGATATAAAACTGAACGGCCTGCCTGTATGCGAAAACGGCGGCCGGGCCGCCGGCTTTGACAAAGGAGCCGTGCACGCCGCGATGACGGGGCGACGCTTCACCCTGTCCATCCAGCTGCACCTTGGCGAGGGCCGCTGCCGCTTTTGGACCACGGATCTCACTGAGGAATACGTCCGCATCAACGCCGACTACTCGTCGTAGCCGGGCAAGGCTGGCAGCCCGGACCCTTTTTTGGCCCGGTGCCGCGTTTCCAGTGCAGGGAGGTGAAAGCCGCGTGAATACGGCCCTTCTTCTGCCCCGGGATCGCAGTTTCACAGCTTTATTCACATTTGTGTTGAAAACTACCGCTTGCGCTCCCGGCGCTTGCGTGATGGATGGGGCGAGCGAGTGAGCAAGGAAGAGGAAGCACGGATTCGCGACGGGCTGCTGCAGGAGCTGTATGCCGGCGTGCTGCGGGTGCGGCTGGCGCGGTCGCAGTCCAGTGCGGGAGCCGGCGGCAGGGCAGCTTTCTCGGGTGCCGAAGCCGTGGCGGCCGGGCTCGCAGCGAATCTCCAGGAGCTTGACCTCGTCGCTCTGCCTCATCGTGGGGCCATGGCGCTGCGGGTGTTGCGCGGGGCCGCGGCTACAGAGCAGAGCGTGAGCCCGGCGCGCGACCTGCGAGCGGGGCTGCTGACCCTGCCTCAAACCGAGGGGGCTGCCGCTGCCCTGGTGCTGGGCGCCTCGGCCTCTGCCATGCATGGTGCGGCGGAAACGGTGGTGGTGGCGCTGCTGCCCCCTTCCGCCGAACTGGGCCCGGCAGCGGCACCCGCAACCAGGGTACGGGCAGGGGGGTTCAAGCCGCCGGAAACCTGGGCCGGGCTCGCGAGCCATGCGGCCCGGAACGCCTTGCCGCTGCTGTTTGTCTCCGACGGCACGGCCGAGGTTGCGAGCCCGGGCCCGGACCAGCTACCGCCGGCCCTTCCCACCATCCCGGTCGACCGCGATGACGCCCTGGCCGTATACCGGGTCGCTTTTGAGTGCATGGGGCGCGCCCGGCTTGGCGGCGGCCCCAGTCACCTGGCCTGTGTACCCTTTCGCACGCGCGGGCGCAAACCGGCAGCGCCGGACGCACTGATGCGGCTTGAAAACACCCTGCGCGCGCGTGGCGCTTTTGGCGCGAGTTGGCGTAATGGGCTGGAGCGTCGCCTCATCCGCGAGCTCAGCGGAGCCTGAGTCCCGTTCTGGAACACTGGACCACTTCGGGTCTGGTTTCGCATCTATAAGCTCCGGGTGCCGCAGTCCACCCTTGTGCTCCCCCGGCCCTTCATCTAGGCTCTCCCTTGGGCGCTAACCTGGGCAAGGAGATCGGGAAGCGTCTGCCGCATTCGAGGTGAGAGTGAGACCAAGCGTCGTGATCTGTTTGCTGGCTGCCTTTGGGTTCCCTATTTTAAGCCCGGCCCAGTCCGAACAGCAGCCGGCGACCCCTGGGCCCGAAGTACGCGCCCAGACCCCGTCTGATCCGTTACCAGAGATCCACCTGCCGCGTCACTACCGGCAGGCTTATTCGGTCGAGGACCCCGACGGGCAGGGTTCCGTTTATATACCCATGGACAGCTGGATCTACCCGGCGCTGGACCGCCTGCATGCGCTCGGCTACCTGAACACTGGCTTCCTGGGACTGCGTCCCTGGACCCGGCTCAGCGTCTTTCACATGCTCGACAACAACGATGCGCCCTCGGCCGATGGCGACGGCCCGGCACAGCAGGAAGCCGAAGCGATCTACCATGCCGTGCTGGAGGAGGTTGAGCCTGATATCTACTTTACTGGGGAGCATGCCGAACTGGACCGGGTGTATTCCCGGTTCTTGTACATCAAGAACCCCATCCTGAACGATAGCTTTCACTTGGGCCAAAGCATCATCAACGATTATGGGCGGCCTTTTCAGCCCGGCCTCAACAACGTGACGGGCGCTGATGGGCGCGTTGAGGCCGGTCGGTTCTCGCTCCACGTGCGCGCGGAACTGCAACGGGCGTCCGGGGCGCCCGGCTACTCGCTTGCGCTCGCCAGGTATCTGTCACAAGTTCTTGACTACATCCCGTACGACCCGGCGCTCCATCAGGCCACCGACCCAGTCGGACCGATCTCCTCCGTCTTTCACCTCCGGCTGATCGAGGCTAACCTTTCCTATCACCTGTGGAAGCACGAGCTCTCGATCGGCAAGTCCGACCACTGGCTGGGGCCGGCGCAGGGCGGTGCCATGGCCTGGAGCACCAACGCAGACGACATCTACAGCTTTCAGATTGATCGCGTCGAGCCCTTGTATGTCCCGCTGCTGCGGCGCGTGACCGGCCCCATCCGCTATGACTTTTTCGTGGGCACACTGGGCGGCCACACCCAGCCGAACCATCCTTGGGTGCACGTCGAAAAGATCAGCATCCACCCGACAAAGAACCTGGAGATGGGTTTCGAGCGGACCGTAATCTGGGGCGGCAAGGGGCACGAACCCGTCAACCTCCACACTTTTCTACGATCGTTTGTCGACACAAACGGTACCACCGACGCCATCAAGTTCTCCAAGTTCGACCCGGGCGCGCGTTTCAGCGCCTTTGACTTCACCTACCGGCTACCCTTTTTGCGCGACTGGGTGACGCTTTACACGGACTCCTTCGCCCATGACGATGTCAGTCCGATCTCCGCCCCACGCCGGGCCGCCATTCATCCCGGTATCTACCTTTCGCACTTTCCCGGAGCGCCCTCGCTGGACTTGCGGCTGGAAGCCGCCTCCACAGATTGCGTGACCAGTCGCTGCCATGGCTATCCGGTCTCCGGTCCAGGGCAGTTTTACTTTTACGAGGCTGTGCAGCAGCAGGGCACAACGAATAAAGGCTTTCTTTACACCGACCCGATCGGACGGGACGCTAAAGGCGAGCAGGCCTGGCTTACCTACCACTTCACACCGCAGGAACAGGCGCAGTTTTCTTTCCGGAGCGTCAAGGCGGACAAGAACTTCATCCCCGGCGTGCTACCTGCCGATCCAAACTCAACGGCGTTTACCCCGGGCGGCACCACCCAGGACGAGTATAGGCTGGACATCGTGAAGCGTCTCGTCCCCGAGCTGGAGGTGCACCTGGCCGGACAGTTCGAGCGCTGGGAAGCGCCCCTCTACATGCCGGGCCGCCATCGCGACCTGGCCGCGTGGGGTGAGCTCACCTGGTACCCGCACTGGCAGAAGCAGCTCGGCAAGGATCCCTTCTGAGAGCGGGTGTCTTAGCCTGGTCAGATTTCGAGCGGCAGATCGGCGCTAAGCGGCACCCGCAGATCCGCGCCCGTCATCTCCCTCGGCTTTTCAAGCCCAAGCAGCCGCAGGATGGTCGGCGATAGATCGCGCAGCGAGCCGCCTTCGCGCAAACGATACCGGTTCGCGTCCTCACTGACCAGCACGAACGGAACGGGGTTCGTCGTGTGTGAGGTATGCGGGCCGCCGGAGCCAGGGTCGACCAGCTGCTCGGCATTGCCATGGTCGGCCGTGATCAGCAGGCGGCCACCTCGCTGCCGGAGGCTCGCATACACACGGCCCAGCGCGGCGTCCACCGCTTCCACCCCGCGAATGGTCGGCGCGAGCTGGCCGGAGTGCGCGACCATATCAGCATTGGCGAAGTTGACCACCACCAGGTCAAATGCCGTGTCCTCAATTGCCTTGATCACTGCATCGGCGACGCCCGCAGCGCTCATCTCCGGCGCGAGATCGTAGGTCGCGACCTTTTGCGAAGGCACTAGCACGCGGTCCTCGCCGGGAAACGCCTTTTCAATCCCGCCGTTAAAGAAATACGTCACGTGCGCGTACTTTTCCGTTTCGGCGATCCGGAGGTTGCGCAGGTTCGCTCCGGCCAGCAGGTTCGCCAGCAGGTGGTCCATCGACTG
>CAXTWU010000210.1:0-4254 GCA_964248025.1 uncultured Acidobacteriaceae bacterium
CCGCACGTGGATTTCCAGCAACGGTTGGTGCGCGAAGAGTCCGAGAAAACAGGGGCGGCGTTTACCCCGGAGCCCGCCTGGTTTCGCGAGCGGCAATTGCGCGAGTACGACTTGGCCGATGCCATCCTTGTACCGTCGCACTATAGCGGCCGTACCTTTCCGCCGCACCTGCAATCTAAGCTGGTTTTGGCGCCTCTGCTGGGGCGTGCACAAGCTAAAGGTGCCATCCGGCTTGAGCGAAACAGCCCATTCACGGTCGGCGTACTGGGCGGCCATCCCTTGCGCAAAGGCTACCTTTATCTGCTGGAGGCCTGGCGTAAGCTCAACCTGCCGAACGCGCGGCTTTTGATCCGCTCTTCGAGCAACTTTTCCGAATTTCCGAGGCTCGCCGAAATCCTGAAGTCGACGCCAGGTGTCGAGTTGATCGAGTACATTCCGAACATCGCCGAGTTTTACGCGCGGTGCGACCTGTTTGTACTGCCCAGCATGGACGACGGCTTCGGAATGGCCCTGTTCGAGGCCATGGCCAACGGCGTTCCTGCCATAGCGACCCGCAACTGCGGCGCTTCAGAGTTGCTGACAGATGGCGTGGACGGCCTGATCATCGATGCCGGCAGTGTCGATGCGCTCGTTGAAGCCATCTCCGCCTTGTACGAGGACGAAGCCCGCCGGCAGGCCATCGCCGTGGCCGGGCAAGCGACGGTGGAACGCATTGCCGAATCAAGGCTGTATGAGGACGCCTTGTGTCGACTGCCTGGGCTCGGGCAGCCGGAGACGGTCGTGGCATGAGGAATCCTTACTGTTGACCCACCGATTTTTCATTGACCAGACCTACTCAGGCGGCACCGAACAGCGCGAGGTTGCGCCGCCACCCTGGACAAATGCTCTCCCGGCTGAGTTGCGTTTCCCTTACGACGTGCTGGAACAGGCGCTTCCGCAGGTGAAAGCCCAAGGGCTGCGCTTTTTCTTCACCAAGGAGGCGTACTTTCTGCCGGAGTATGGCCGCGACGTGGTCGTTGTACTTCTACAGGAAGAGCGTTGCAAGGTGCCGGTGTATGGACGGCAGGTACGCGCTGTGTTGCGCAACCTGATGTCACGCCCATTTCTCGGGTACCGGCCGCACCTGCCGTTCACACGGCTTGAGGCTGTGCTCACCTTTGAATACGTCCGCGACTGGTACACCAGTCTGAAGTCGCGCCAAGCGTTTGCAAAGCCTCCAGCGTATCTGCCTGCTCCCGTCCGGGCCGATTCGGCCGTGATCCGGCTGCCGCTCGGCTATCACAGCCAGGTGGAGGTGACCCCGATCGCCATGCGGGACCGCCCCCTTGATACATTTTTCGCCGGTCAGGTCGGCGAAACGATTCCCCCCGGCAGCTACAAGCACTATACCTCCACCTCTAAAATCCAGGCGCGCAAGCAGGTGTGGGCCGTGTTGCGCGAACTACAAAGGGAGGGCAAATGGCGCATGGACCTCGGCGATGTCGCGGCCGAGAACACGGACGTGCCTGCTTTTGGGAGCTACTCCGAAAAGATGATGCAGTCGCGTATCTGCATTGCGCCGCGCGGGTCCATGGCTGATACGTTTCGCGCATTTGAAGGGCTGCGGGCCGGCTGCCTGGTAGTGGCCAACCCGCTGCCCAGGGACGAGTACCTGTATCCGAAGGCGCCTCTGCTGATTGTGGACCATTGGCGCGAGATTCGCGGCATTCTTGAGCGCTATGCCCGCAACCTCGATGCACTGGAAGAGTTCCGAGCGCAAGGCCTGGCCTGGTGGAACAGCCATCTGCGCCCCGAAGCGCTCGCCCCAAGGGTCGCGAGCGAGTTGAATCGGGCCGGCGATACGCTGCTGACTTGACCCGTTCAAACGGCCCCGCCCTTCCCAGCCAGTGCCGGTACCCGCCCGGCCAGCTTTGCCCATAGCAGGCTTCGCAGCTCATCCACCTGAAAGATCCAGTAGCAAAAGGCGCTCAGCACCAGGGTTGTGACGGTTGCCATGACGCCTTGTAAGAGGTATGGCACGGAGCGAATATGCAGGATCGGCCAGAAAAACAGCGCCGTACAGACTCCCATGACGGCCAGCATCTGGTAGACAGGTTTGTGGTCGAGCCGCGCCTGCCCGGCGAATAATTCGTCGTTCAAATGCAGCAGGTAGAAGAGCTGGAGCGTCTCCGAGATGAGCCAGGTGACCAGGTAGCCCTGGACCCCGAACTTCGGCATCAGCGGGATCGAGATCAGGCTTGTCAGCCCGTAAGCCGCCAGCGTCTGCCAGGAGATGGAGTCGACCTTGTTGGAAGAAAACTGGAACTGGTACTTATGCTCCTTGATGGACAGGATCGAGATCGTAAGCCCGAGGGTGATGCAGATACCGGGCCGGAACAGCGCGCCCTTGTGCAGCCAGAGCTGCAGGATCAGCGGCGTGGCTAGCATGGAGCCGAAGGTAATCGGTGGCGTCATCAGCAGGATCACGCGCTCAGACAGGGCATACAGCTTGTGGAGGCGGGGCCAGTCGCGCTGGCCGTAGATCAATGTAATCTCAGCACTGAGCGAATTGGTGACCAGGTACAGGAGGCGCCGGCTCATTGAATAAACGGTGCGGGTTACGTTGTAGGCGACCACCACGGTCGGGCCCAGCAGCCGCTGCATCAGGATGACGGGTACCTGATAAGCAAGCAGGTTGGAGCTGGCCAACAGCATGTACTGCGCGCTCGGCTTGAGGATCGACCCCAGGGAGCCGGGACGCCAGTGACGCATTTGGGGCTTCAGATCGGGACAGCGACGGGGCAGGTCAAACAGCCCGACATAAGCGGCCATCAGCAGTGTCACCAGGATCTGGCCGCCCGCGATCGCCGGAAACGGCTGGCGGGTCAGCACCAGTCCGACCAGCGTCAATGTGCCGAGCAGTTGGTTGATGTTGCCCAGGTTCGCGCCTCGGTGGGCCTCGCCGAACACCATGTAGGATCCTGCAAAAAACGCGAAAAGCATACTGGCCATGATCTGCATGCCAAGCAGGTACAAGGTTAAGTGTGCAGACGATGCCGAAATGCTAAGCCTGAGCCAAGAGGTAAGAGGAAGCAGAAATACCAGAAACAACAGAATGGCGGCGCCTGCAAATGCGCCCAGGAGGATGCGTAGCCCGGCTGACTGCACTTCGCGGGTGGCCTGCAGTTCTCCACGGTTGTAGTGGATGGTCATCTGCATGTTGGTGTAGGTTTGCAGACCGTAGTTGAAGGTGCTCAGGTAGGAGATGGCGGCGCTGAGCGCGAGCCATTGTCCGTACAAACTGGTGCCGAAGATATGCAGAAATGCCGGCGGCAGCATGAGCTGCTGAACAATGACGACCACCTGGTTGGCATTTTGCGCGGCAAACAGCTTGGCAATGCGGCGGAGACTCATTCCATCCTGTCTGGTCGGGCCGGTGGCAGCGGGAAATCAGGGAGCGCCGGAGTCTACAGTGTCAGTCCTGTCTCGATCCGTTCGGTCCGCTACATTTTATAGCGGCCCAGGTCCTCGTCGTTCAGGTTTTCAAGCCAGTTCTTTAAATCCTCCGCGCTGGCCTGGTCGGCCGGGCTAGGAATGACCTTGGCGGTGCGCAGCACTTCCTCGTTGACAAAGATGGGGCAATCGGAGCGCAGCGCCAGCGCCAGTGCGTCGGACGGGCGCGCGTCCACGGTCACCACCTCGCCCTGCTGCCGCAGCCAGATCACCGCGAAGAACGTATCGTCGCGCAGCTCGGACACCACCACACGCTCCACCGTCGCGTTGAGCCCGTGGATCATGTTACGAAGCAGGTCGTGGGTCATGGGACGCGGCGTCGCGGCTTTTTCCACCTCAAGCGCAATGGCGCTGGCCTCGAACAGCCCCACCCAGATGGGCAGCACCGTATTGCCTGTTAAATCCTTCAGGATCACGATGGGCTGCTGGGTCGAGGGGTCCACCATCAGCCCGCGTATTTTCATTTCAACTTCCATCGCTGCTCCTTAAGCACCCGCAAGCACAGCTTCGCCGACCAGACTGTTCGGGAACGCGGCCGTCACCCGCACCGGCAGATACGAGCCGGGCGCGGGCGCGATCGGCTGCGCCGTGGTAAAGTTCAGCGTTTTGTTCTGGGTGGTGCGCCCCGTGGTTTGGCCCCGCGCATTGGTGTGCCCCTCCACCATTACCTCCAGCACCTCTCCCAGGTGCCGCGCGTAGTTGTTTCTCTGCAGCTCCCGTTGCCGGTCAAGCAGCACCTGGAGGCGCGTCGACTTTTCTTCT
>CAXTWU010000211.1:0-4243 GCA_964248025.1 uncultured Acidobacteriaceae bacterium
CGGCCGGAGTCCAGCTCCGCCACCGCGAACAGGTCGGCCATCAGGTCGTCCAGGCGCTGCGCCTCACTCTGGGCCCCCTCCACCACGTCGGCCTGCAAGGGCCGCAGCTCGCCGGCGTAGCCGCGTGCCAGGGCATGGATGGCAAGCCGCAGCTTTTCAAGCGGATCGCGCAGCTTGCCCGACGCGATGGCCAGGAACCGTGTTTTGAAGCGGTCCAGCGCTTGCAGCTCCGTCACGTCCTCAAGCACCGTCACCGCGCCCAAAAGGTGCCCCTCGTTGTCACGCATCGGCGTGGTCCGCAAACGGTAGTTGCGCTGCGTCTGGCCGATCCGCATCGGAGCCACGGCGGCTTCGCCTTCACCCCCGACGGTGCGCTGCAGAGAGACTGCTGTCTGGATCGCACTCTGGATCGCTGAAAACATCGGATCGCCGCCTGCCGTCGCAGGCACCATCATGCGATCGGCGGCCTCGCCCAGCAGCGCGCGTGCCGCCTTGTTCATCTTCAGCAGCTGCCCACGTCCGTCTGTCACGATCACGGGCTCAAACAGCGACTGCACCACGGCATCGCTCATCTGCCGGTCCATCTCGCGCCGGCCGCTTTCAGTGTCGCGCAGGTCGCGCAGGCGAATCGCCATGCGGTTGAATTCGGTCGCCAGCGTGCCCAACTCGTCGCTGCGCGGCCAGTCGATCCGTTGCCCCAGGTCGCCCTGGCCGATTCTCCGCGCCGCGCGCGCTGCCTGGCGCAGCGGCCGCGTCGTCCATACCAGCATGCCGGCCAGCACCAGCACCGCCGTCAAAAGGCTGGTAAAGCAGATCGCGATCAGCCGCGCGCTCAGGCCTTCGCGCCCCAGCTCCAGGTCGGCTTCAAGCCGTGCGCGCCGGTCTTCGAGCCCGCGAAGCTTTCGCGACAGGCTTTCGTTCATGGTTTCAAGCACGGGCTCAAGCGCCCGCGCAGAGGGCAGCCCGGCTGCGCCGGTCGCAGAAAGCTGCTTCAATCGCGCCAAAACGCGTCCATGGGCCCCCACCTCGTTGTCAAGGGTGACAGCAGGCGCCGTCACATCGCCTGAGCCGGTCAGCGCATTGCGCGCGATCAACAGCCGCTCATCGGCCTGTTCACTCGCTTTTCGGAGCTCCCCGCCGGGGAACTCCGCGGCTGCCGGCTGGGTCTCGGTCCGGTGCGGTTCGTTGGCCGGCTCAGAAGCTGCCTGAGGCGCCACCGCCGCCGGATTTGGCGGCAGGTGCAGCAGCGAGCGTTCCAGCAGAATCTGCTCGCGCGATACGGAAGCCTGCGCCGCCGCAAGGCTCGCGACCGCCCGGTCCAGGGCTTTGCTGCGGCCATCCAGTGCCGACAGCGAAACAAAGGTGTGCCGCACCGCCAGAATCAGGCCCGCCAGCAGGGCCAGCAGCAGCAAGCCACCCAGCAGAATGCGTTGAAAGATGGTCAGCATTGCCCGTGCCTTTCAGGGTAAGTGCAGTGTTCCCGGCGCGCAAGCGCCCATCATGGGACTTGGCACACGTCAACAGCCTCGCTCCTGTAGGGGCACCGCAACCCTAGGGCCTGCCGCGGCACGACCACGACCCATCGCACGGGCGTTTCCGCCGCCAGGCGCGCAAAGTCGCTGCGCGTCCACCCGGACCAGCCGCGCTCTAGCTCGCGCTGGCTGAGCCAGGTGGGGGCCAGCTGCGGCACCTGGGTTGCCACGGCTGCGTCCTTTTCGTCGTCAACCAGCGAGGACCGCTCGGCCAGCGCCCGAAATCCGTGGTTATCCTCACCCTGCAGCGACAAATATTGAGGGTCCAAGGCAAACACCGCGTCTTTGGGCGTATTCGTTCGTATCCATAGAAAGGCCTTTGTCCAGGCGTTTACAGGCGCCGTCCAAGGCAGTTCCAGGTTGGGCGTTCCCGGATACCGAAGCCTTTGGGAGAACCCGTTTACGGCGGCAAGCGGAAGAAAAACAAGGAGCCAGCGCCCGACATGGCGACGCAACCAATACTCGCCCAGCGAAGCCCCTCCAAGAAGGATCAAAAACAGAAATGTGAGATGGAGGTAGCGCATGGGCTGGAAGGGTGCAAGCCGGTCCAGGCCCGGGGGCAGCAGCATGGCCAGGGCCACCGCCAATTGCGCGACGCTGTACACCGTCACAGTCGCCGCGAGTCGAAACGCCCGCGTGTTTTCGCTCCGCTGGTTCAAGCGCGCCAACCAGTACAGGATAGGCACGGGACCGATCACGCCCAGCCACTCGTACCAGTGCCAGCCACTGAGCCGATAATAGCTGTGCTGCTCAAGCGCAGTTCTCCAGGCAGGGGTCGCCGGTGCGAACAGCCATCCGGCCGGAACCGCCGCGATACGAAGCGCGCGCGGGCGCAGCGCCCGGAAGCCCGGCGTCCCACGCAAAACCCACGTGTACAGAATGCAAAAGGAAATCCCAAACGCGCCCATGATCGGATGAAAGGCGATCGCGAACAAAAGAAACAATGCAGCCCTTGCCCCCCTGCCGCGCTGGGTCGCGTCGATCGCGAACACAATGGCGCAGGACGCCACATTTCTGGGGTGAAGGTGTTCATCGGATATGTAAAGAGCGGTGCCGGCCACGGAAAGCGTGAGAAGAGATGCGACACTCAGCACCGCGCCGCACCGCGCAGCCATGCTCGGGAAGCAGTATGCCGCGATGCGCCAGCAACCCCACAACAGGAGAGCGATCGAAAGCACCTGCCCGAGCAAACACACGTAGCTCGCCGGAAGCCCGCTCACGCGCGACGCGGCCGCGACCGTTTTGTCGAAGACCGTCAGTTGTGTTTGAACAGTGAAGAACGCGGAGTTGTACGGATAAAGATAGGGCTGCAAATCCTTGTGGATGGCGCTAAGATAAACCCCGTCGTCTTCCGCGCCCGGGTGATAGCCTTGCAAACAGAATGCAAACGCAGCGGCAAGGCATATAGTGACAAAGACAAGAGCTCCTTGCTTCAAAACAGGGGCTTTCGGAAACCTGAGCGGCGGATGTGCATTTGGTAAACCTTGAAGAAGAGTTCGGAGGCTCAGTCAGCCCTGTTTTGTCAGCACAAAGCGCAAGCGCATTGTCACTCGTACTGCCTACCCTGGAAGAAGCGGCGACGATTGAAACGATCTTGAGGCGCACCGCTGCCGTTCTCACTGAGCTTGGCATACCGTTTGAGCTGATTGTAGTGGATGACGGCAGCTCCGATGGCACCGCCCGCATCGTTAGCGAGCTTTCACTTGAAATCCGGCAGCTTCGGCTGGTCCAAAGAAAAGGTGAGCGCGGGCTCTCCGGGGCCATCCTCCATGGATGGAACTTTGCCGCCGGCGATACCCTCGGGGTCATCGACGCCGACCTGCAGCACCCTCCGGAAATTCTGCCCGCGCTTTGGCGGGCAATGCAACAGGGAACCGATGTAGCGGTCGCCAGCAGGTATGCACACGGTGCCACCATCGGCCGCTGGCGCTGGCTTCGGCGTGCCCTTTCCTCCGCCGCCGTCATGCTCTGCCGTCCGCTTCAGGGCGAGCATTGCATGGTCAAGGATCCAATGTCGGGCTTTTTCCTGACTCGCCGCTCTCTGGTGCGCGACCTGCCGGAGTTGCAGCGCTCCGGCTTCAAGCTCCTGCTGGAGATACTGGTGCGCGCGCAGCCGGCGCGAGTAAGGGAAGTTCCATTCTGCTTTGGAGTGCGCCAGGGCGGCCGCAGCAAGGCCAATGGGTCCGTTCTCCGAGCCTATTTTGTCTTGTTGTTGCGCTTGTACTGGTCGCGCTTCCTGAGCGCGCAAAAGCGGGTCTGCGCCGCCGCATTCCTTTCCGCTGCGCCGCCGCCCTCCATCACCAAGCCTGAAGTAGGCACCCGCCACGAGGCTGAGCTGCATGGCGTGCCACCCTCTTTGTAGAAGGCTCTTGGTCGAGGCGCGCTGCAGGTATGCGTGAGCCTTTTCAGCCCCGTTGATACCGTGTCAACACCTCTTCCAGCGTCACCATGCCCTCCAAGGTGCCTTTGGCGGCGCGGTTGCTGATCGGCAACAAGGGCCAGCGGGAAAAGTGCCGCAGCGCCGAATCGAGCGGCTGATCGGGAAAAAGCAGCGGGGTGCGCTCGGCGGGAAGCGCTTTTTCAAGGGCGGTGTCGCCCGGCAGCGCTTGTGCCAGCGTCGCCAGCTCGTGGAGGGTCAAAACGTACCAGCCGCCGTCGTCCATCCGCACCACCAGCGCGCGCAGCGTGGGGTCCAGCGACAGCTCCACCGC
>CAXTWU010000212.1:0-4242 GCA_964248025.1 uncultured Acidobacteriaceae bacterium
TGCACAGCTGCCCGTCGCCGAAGGGGCCCGACAGGCAGCCCTCGACGAAGTTGCCTTCGCTGTCCGCGTTGGCCAGCAGCGTGCCCACCTGGTTCACCAGCCGGAACTCGGAGCTGCCCGCTCCCCCCCCTGCGGACCGCCGACGTAATCGCCCCGGTGCGTCCCGAGATTGTCCCGCAGAATCAAACAGCTTGCGCTTCCATCGCGATCGTCCCATTGTCCCCGGTGCATACTGCTGTAACTATGATCGATGGGGATTGGACAAGCGGTAGCGACAGTACCATTGCACCGCTCAGAGAATGATTTCGCCTGCGATGACGCTGCTTGAACTCCGCCATGACCAGCTCCGCTCGTGTTTAGCCATCTTCACGCGACCACCGGAACTTTGCAACCGAGCCACTCATCGCACAAACCGCAACCACCCCCAGCGCTCGGGCACATGCATATCCACCACCCCCTGCGGCGACCACACCCAGTTGTCCTCACGGTCCTGCCCCGGCTTCCACTCCACCCGGCTAAAGTTGATCCGCCACTCCGTTCCGGCGTGCGGTTGCGGCACGGGCTGGCGCGCATCGAAAGCTCGCCACGGATACGCGATCTCGACGGTCCAGCCCCGGTCCTGATCACCAGCCGGAACCGGGGAACGCGCCTCCACCCGGCGCAGCGTTCCGTCCACCGCAACCGCCGTCCGAAGTCCCGCAATCTCCCAGCTGTTACTCGGTCTGCCGTTCATTCGGTATGGCTTCGGCAAAAACAGATCCCAGCCCGTGTTCAGCGCGTTGATCTCGAACTCGTAGTAGCTCGGCGTCGCCGGCAACGGCTTCAGAAATACCTCAAGGTCGTTGTCACGAAAGATCACGGAGTCATGCAGCGTCAGCGTCGCCTTCACGTCCGGCTCTTCCAGCTCAGCGGCGATGTACAGGTAATTCTCGTCCCAGAGCATCTTGACGCGCGTGCGGAAACGAGGCTTCGGCTTTCCCGCGCCTTCGATGTCGACAAAATCGCTCGTCCACTCCGCCTGCTTCCAGGCCGCGTCCTCAAGCCTGCCGTCGATCCGGATCGGCCCGGTCGTATGCCGGCAGGCATACTGCAAAGGCGCAGTCTGTACATCCTGCGCGGCTCCGGCGAGCGTCCACCCCGACGAAAACCACAGCACGCCTATATATACCAGGGTACGGAGCAGGATACGAAGCCTCATCGAGCTAAGGTACAGTATCCGCAGCCGCTTGCTCGTCCCAACCGGGTTGTCAACGCTTCAGCCGCGCCGCCGTCGCATCCACATCGAATGTGTCCGGCGGCACCGTGATGTTATAAGTCACGTGCGCCAGGTAACGCTGCGATGTCATATCGCCGTTATGGTAGTAGGTCAAGTTCAGCGCTGTCTCGATCCCGTCCACCAAATGATAGTCGGCAAACTCTTCCGCATCCTCATCCTTGTCCTTATACAAAGGGTTGCGCCAAGTAAAGCTCACACGAACCGGCAGCTGCGTATCGGCATCCAGCTGCAACTCGATGTTATCGTTCGCACGATCGAGCAGCGTAATCTCGTCCACCAGGTGCCTCTCGGCCATCTTTTGCCCGCCGAAAAACAACACCGTGCCGGGCTCGTGCCACCACACCCGCACTGCTTCATCCAGCGAGTGATCGCGCCGGCGAAAGATCTCCAGATACTCGTTCTCCGGAATCAGCCGCTTGCCCCGGTACGTGATGTCCCAGTCCTGGTCGGCCAGCAGGATCGACACCACGTCGTGTTTTTTGCCGTACTCCACCCGCTCGAGTCCCGCATCCGCGCGCGAGGTCGGCATCGTTCGCAGGGAGCGATAATCGCCGATTGCGCCGGTCGGCTTGCCTTGGTAAAAGCCCGAGGTGCGCCCTTCTTCCAGCACGTTGTGGATCGCAAGCCATTTGGCCCCGCCCAGGGCCGCAACCATTTCGTTCATCAGCGTCACGGCCTGTGGGTCGCTTGCATTGCCGTCCGCAGGAGCAGCCGGAGTCTGAGGCAAAGCCGCTCCGCAGCACAAAAGCGCACACGTCAAAAGTGTCCAGGCTCGCATGGTTCCATCTCCAGCATACCGCTCAACCCACAAGCACCGCCCCGCCGTTCACGTTCACTATCTCACCCGACATAAACCCTGCCCACGAAGTACAAAGAAACAGGATCGGCCCGGCAATCTCCGCCGTTGTCCCGACCCGCCCCATGGGGATCGCCCCAAACACCTTTGCCCGCCCGGCGTCAGTCGCCAGTGCAGGCGCTGACATATCGGTCTCCACCCACCCCGGCGCTACACAATTCACCTGGATGCCCTCCCCGGCCAACTCGCTCGACAGGCTCTTGGTCAGTGACACCAGAGCCCCCTTGGAAGCCGCATAGTCCGCATGGAACGCTTCCCCGCGCTGCGCCGCTGTCGAAGCCACCAGCACAATCTGCGCGCGCCGGTCCGCCGACACGCCTCGCTCTTTAAAGCGACCCACCGCGGCCTGGACCAGCCCAAACACACTGTCGAGATTGATTCCCATCGTCCCGCGCCATTGCTCGTCTGCCATGGTTTCAATCGGCGCGTCATGCGAGGGCCACACGCCATGGTTCACCACCAGTGCGTCTAGCCGGTCCCACACCGCCGCTGCGCGCTCTACCAGCGTGCGGCCGCCCGCAGCCGTGCCCAGCTCCTGCTGGATGGCTACGCAATGCTCCGAGCCGCCGCACTCCGCCGCCAGCGCCTCCGCGGCCGCCCCGGCCGACTGGTAGCTGAACACCACCCGCCCGCCTGCCCGCGTAAACACCCGCACCGTCTCCGCCCCAATGCCGCGCGAGCCGCCCGTAATCAGCGCGACCTTGCCCGCGAAGGAAAGCTCAATCCCCATCCGCCGAGCTTACAGCAGCTTCAGCCGGATCGGGCCTTTCGCACGCGACGGATCCACCGGGTGACCGCCCTGCGTGATCGCGATTCGCCCCGCGGCATGCAACCGCCGGGCCGCCGCCCGGGCCGGCTCCATCAGGGCTCGCCATGCCTCCTCGGACTCACCCACGCGCCGAGCCGCTTCCGACGGGCAGATCGTCTTGCCGGCGCCCCGCCCGGCCAGCAGCTCCAGGATCGCTGCTTCGAGCGCGGCATCCACGCCGGCCGCCCCTGCCGACCGCGCCCGCCGCCGGCAGGCTTCCGAGCAGTAACGCACCTCGTCCCAGTCGCGCTCCCACTTCCTGCGCCAGGCGATCTCCCGCCCGCACGCCGCGCACGGCTTCCCTTCCGGATGCGTCTTCCCCGCATTGTCCATCGTTCTGCTCATCGCTCGATCCCTCGCCTGCCCGCGTCCAAACTCTTCGGCTTTCTTGTCCTCGTGCATCTTGCAGATATGTTTCTAACAGGACCGCCGGGAACCTCCAGAACGACACAGCGCACACGTACACCTACGACGCCGAGGGCAACATGGTGGCGGTCGATGGGGGCTCGACGGCGAAGTACGGCTACGACGCGAGCAACCACCGGGTGCGTTTCGATATCTGGAACGGGGCGTTCGAGGAGCTCTACAATCTGACAGGGCAGAAGGTCGTGATCTGGAACGCGGGGTCGGGGTCGGTGGTGGAAGAAGACACGCACCTGGGCACGCAGCCTTTGGCGGCGTACCTGGGCGGGGCGCTGTTCTTCGAGCATCAGGACTGGCTGGGCACCGAGCGGCTGCTGACCGACGGCGCGGGCCACACGGCCGGGTCGTACCTGTCGCTGCCCTTCGGCGACGGGTTCACGGACCAGGGCACGGACCTGGACCCGTATCACTTCGCCGGGATGGACCACGACTACGAAAGCGGCCTGGACCACGCGCAGTTCCGGGAGTACTCAAGCGCCGGCGGGCGCTGGCTCAGCCCCGATCCTTACTCGGGCAGCTATGACTGGAGCAATCCTCAGAGCCTGAACCGCTATGCGTATGCGCTGAACAATCCTTTGAGCATGAGCGATCCGACAGGAGAGGACGGCTGCGGCGACGATTTCGATTGGGAAGATGATGATTTCGGCGAGGGCATCATTGGTGCTGGGGACCCTGGCAGTGACAGCGGTTTGGCCAGCGGCATCGCTGCCGATCCTCATGTGCCCCCAGAGGTTGTCCCGTGTGGCACGACCTACTGCATAAAAACTGGTGTAAGCGAACCATATATGTCACTGCAACCGCTGCCCAGTATTGTTTACCCCGCAGTAAACGCATCTTTTAGTTTTAGCCGGGGTGCTAGCGGGTTTAGCGGGCCTGGCC
>CAXTWU010000213.1:0-4191 GCA_964248025.1 uncultured Acidobacteriaceae bacterium
TGGGAGAACCTGGTGGCCTGCTGCCACGGCTGCAACCGCCGCAAGGGCAACCAGCTGCTGGGCGAGCTCACCAGCATGAAGCTTCTGCGCGAGCCGCGCCCGTTTTCCCTCCACACCTCGCGCCACATCATGCGCATGATCGCCAACTCCGACCAAAAGTGGCGCAAATACCTGTACTACTGAGCGCCACTCGCGAGCCGCCCGGCACCGCCCAGGCACCGGCCCGCATCGGACACCTGTATGAGCTCTTCGCAGCCGGAACAGATCCTGCCCAGCCTCCATCGCCTCCCCCTCGGCATCGTCAACGCCTTCTACATCGACGACCCCTCGGGCGGCATCCTGATCGACACCGGTTTCCCCGGCAATGCCGGCAAGATCCTGGCCGCGCTTGCCAGCCTCGGCAAGCGGCCCGCCGACGTCCGCCACCTCCTGCTCACCCATGCCCACGCCGATCACATCGGCAGCAGCGCCGCCCTGCGCAAAACCACCGGCGCCCGCACCTATATGCACCCGCTCGACACCCCCATTACCGAGGCCGGCGCAGGCTTTCGCCCCATGGGCCCCGCGCCCGGACTCAAAAACAGGCTCTTCGCCGCGCTGGTCCACTTCCGCATCGTCGTTCTCAAGATGAAGATCGAAGGCTGCCCGGTCGACGAGAGCATCGAAGACGGGGCTGAGCTGCCCATCGCCGGCGGCATCACCGCGGTTCACGCGCCCGGCCACTGCCTGGGCCAGGTCGCCTTTTTGTGGCGCGCCCACGGCGGCGTCCTGTTTGCCGCCGACAGCTGCGCCAACGAAAAGGGCCTGGACTGGAGCATCGCCTACGAGGACCTCGAGCAAGGGAAGCGCTCGCTGCGCAAACTCGCCGGTCTTGGGTTTGCCAACGCGTGCTTTGGTCACGGCAAGCCCATCCTCGGCAACGCGGCCGCGCGCTTTCAGCAACGCTGGGGCGCGTAGTTCCCGCCCGGTTCTGCTTTGACCGGTTTGCAAACCGCTCCGTCCGGGCCGGGTGTCGCGCCCGCACCCGGCCCGGCGATCAATCAGCTCTACTGCGGTTTTGGGGAAGAAGGCTTGGCCACCGGCGGTGCCGCACCCTCCGGCGTGTCCTTGCCTACCTCCTGCCCGTCAAACGTGATCTTGACCGACGAGCCGAAGTGCTTGTAGTTCGTATACTTCACCAGCTCGCGCATGTGCACGTCCTGGCTCAGGTAGCCGCTCCCAGGCGCAAAATGCAGCACCCCGTCCCCCTTGGTGTACACCGGGAACCAGTACTTGCCGTCCACCTGCTGCCGGTAGGTGATAAACGGCGTCGACAGGTCCTCATGCCCCTTGCGCGTGTCGTCCGGCACATTTTTGCCATTGGTCACTACGATCTGGTAGTCCTCGGCGTCCACCCAGATGCGCCCCTGGAAGTAGCGCTTGTTCTTTTCAAGCACCTTCGGCTTCACATCGAACACATAGGTCGTCACTTCATCCACCGGCTGCTTGCCCACGTACGTGATGTTGTACTGCCCCGCATCCTCGCGCGTCAGCGCAAACGGCAGCCGATGCTCAATATCCTGGAAGTCCGCCGGCGACATCATCACGCGCTGCAGCGAGCTTTCCGGTGCTTCCACCACGTGCTCATACAGCCGTCCGTCCGGGTCCGCGCTGATGCTCGTCACCTGGTAATACTCGCCGTCCACCTTCTTGGTGTCGTCGTCGATCGTGTCCACACGCACACTGCGTTCATACGTGTAGTTCGCCATGGCCACGCGAAACTCCGACTCTTTCGCCGTGAACCGGTCGATAATCTGCTGCGCCGGCACCGGCGGCGCGGCCAGGTCCAGCTGCCCGAAGCCCGAGTCCAGCGGCATGGGCGTATACGACACCTGCGCAAGGGCCGGGGTCGACACCAGGCATGCGAGCAGGCCAAGCAGGGGCAATCGCGACGGGCGATGGAATCTCATATGGAAGCCTCTCCCTATTAAACGCGCAGGCGAGCGGAAAGATGCATCCCCTGCCGCCGCGCCGGGCGCATTTCCCCCACGTCGCCCGGCACGCCATCATTAGCTTTACGGCTGACCCTTGCCCCCGCCCGCGCCATAGATATTGCCGGTGGTGTAGGAAGCATCCTGCGCGGCCAGCTGCACATAGATGGAGGCAAGCTCGGCGGGCTGGCCGGCGCGTTCCAGCGGGTAGTCCCCGCCAAAATTGCGCCAGTGCTCTTCGGTCGCACCCCCTGAGATCTGCAGCGGTGTGTAGATCGGGCCAGGCGCGACGCCGTTGACGCGAATGCCCTTGGGGCCCAGCTGCTTCGCAAGCGACTTCACGAAATTCATCGTCGCGGCTTTGGTCTGCGCGTAATCGTAAAGATTGGCAGAAGGGTCGTAGGCCTGTTCGGACGTGGTGGCGATAATCGTCGCTCCAGGCTGCAGATGGGGCAGGGCCGCTCGGATGATCCAGAACGGCGCGTAAATATTGGTCTTCATCGTCCAGTCAAACAGTTCGGTGGTCATCTCAAGAATGGACTCGACCTGGTGCTGACGGCCGGCGTTGGAAACAACAATATCAAGCCCGCCGAGCTGTGAAGCGGTTTGAGCGACCAGTTGTTTGCAAAAGCTTTCTTCGCGAAGATCGCCGGGCAGCAAAACCGCCTTGCGGCCCGCCTGGCGGATCAACTCCGCCACCTGCTGCGCGTCCGGCTCCTCGGCCGGCAGGTAGTTGATCGCCACGTCGGCGCCTTCGCGAGCGTAAGCGATGGCAGCGGCACGACCCATGCCGGAGTCACCGCCGGTGATCAAAGCCTTGCGATTGAGCAGTCGGCCCGAACCCTTGTAGCTGGTCTCACCATGGTCCGGGGGCGGTATCATCCTGCTTGCGAGCCCGGGCCACGGCTGGAAAGGGCTGGTATAAGGCGGCTTGGGATACTTGGTGGTCGGGTTCGTCACCGGCTGCGCGGTCGGAGCACATTGTGCTTCGGCTGCGGAAGGCATGGCGGCGGCTGCAAGACCGGCGCCCAGCGTGCCGACGAGTTTGCGGCGAGAAAAAGTGTTTTCAGAAGACATGGAGATCCTGGAAATGATTTTTTGAAGTGAAAAGGCCCAGGGCAACGTGGTCCCTCAGCTGCCCAGTCGTTGCAAATGCAGGGTACCGGCAGACGGGTACCGTTCTCTTTGGATGCCGGGAGCGACGCAGTTCGAACCGCCTCCCACCAAAGCAGCGTTTACAGCCGGCATGGGAGCGGCCCGGACCACCGTTGCTCTAGCATGGGCTTGCATGAGCTGGAAAACACCCAAAATCCGCGAGCCGCTCGACGAGGCTGGGCTTTACGAGTACGCCGTCGCCGCGCTCGGCCGCCGCATGCGCACCGTCGCCGAGCTGCGCCGCCAGCTCAAAACCCGCGTCGAAAAGGGGGAGACCGGCGAAGCACGCGTGGAGGCGATCTTGGTGCGCCTGCTGGAACGCCGCTACCTCGACGACACCGCCTTTGCCGCCGACTACACCCGCCTGCGGCAGGAAGGCGCCAAGTTCGGCCGCCGCCGCGTCCAGCAGGATCTCCAGGGAAAAGGCGTCGACGGCGAGCTCGTCACCACCACCCTGGACGCAGCCTACGAAAACGTGAACGAAGAAGAGCTGGCCCGGCAGTTCCTCGAACGCAAGCGCATGCGCAGGCCCGAAAACGAAAAAGAGTCGGCCCGTGTGATGCGCCGGCTCATTGCCGCGGGCTTCTCCATGAAAGCCGTGTACAGCATCCTCAAGCGCTGGAACGCGGGCGAAAACGTGCTCGCGGCCGTCGAGGGCATCGACCTGGACGCGCCGGGAGGCCAGGGTGAGTAGGGCACGGTGAAGCTGCGAGCCTTGGACTCTCCAACGCTGGGAGACTCCGAACCCGCGATGCCTGCTGAACTGGTCATCGGATTGATCATCGAGTGTTCCTTGTCGAGCCCTGAGCTATGAACGCGACTGTTTCCGCCATCCCGGAGCAGCTCTGGGCCGTCGATTGGTCCGGCGCGCTGTCCGGCTCCGCGCAGCGCCGAGGCATCCGCGCCGCCGTGTGCGAGCGAGCGACGGGCAAGCTCTCGCTCGAGCCAGGACAACTCCGTTCGGAGATCGAAGCGCACTTGCTTGCGCTCGCCGCCAGCTCAGCCCCGGTTGTCGCCGGGCTCGACTTTTCCTTTTCCTACCCGGCCTCCTTTCTGCAGGAGCTCG
>CAXTWU010000214.1:0-4184 GCA_964248025.1 uncultured Acidobacteriaceae bacterium
GGCGATCGCTTCAAGCACCTCCAGGGGCTCCTGCTCCAGGTGGACCGATACGACACCGCCGCAGCCCAGGCCCCACCCGGCACCGTCTTCTTCGAGCGAGCTTGTGTACTGTTCCACCACTGGACCGTTCGCGGTCAACCACCACGCCTTTCGGCTTACCTCTCCCTCCAAGCAGCCGCCGCTGATCGTGCCCGCGCGCTCGCCGCCCGAGGTCAGCAGCATGCGCGCGCCGGGCTTGCGGTATGACGAGCCCTGGACCGCCACCACGGTGCACAGGCACACCCGTTCGCCGCGAGCCTGCGCCCGCCGCCAAAGCGCCAGAATCTGTGCCGTCTCCCCCATACCTGTCCAGAGTAAGACGCGGGGCAGGCCCATCCCGGACGAAGCACGGGAAAGCAGGACGGTATAGTCAGGAAGAACGAATCGAAAGGTATGGATTCGTATTTCAGATGTAAGGACCCCCGTTTCATGTTTCTTCAGCAATCCCCCTGCTCGTTGTTTGCGTCGGCCGCGATTCTGCTGCTTTCCTTTCATGCCCAGGCCCAGGCCCAAGCCCAGACTGCGGCCCAGACCTCGGCCCAGACCTCGGCCGCGGCGTCATCCTCGCCGTCGCTGGCGCAGCACCCCGGTTTTGTGGGGCCGTACCTGAACCGGGTGAGCGCGACGCAGGCCGAGCAGCCGCACTGGGTGACCCCGCTGGTGACGGTGACGCCCAGGCTGGAACAGGAGTTGCGCACGGACTTTTTGTCGCAGCCGCAGCGCAATCACACGCGGTTGTGGAACTACGGCAATGGCAAGGGGTTGGAGCTGATTCCGACGCGGCGCACAGAGCTGGTCTTCAACGTGCCGCCGTATCTGCAGCACAACTCGACGGCGAAGGACGGCTTTGGCGACGTAAGTTTTTTGCTGAAGTACCGTTTTTTTGCCCGCAACGAGGAGCACGGCAATGCGATCGTGACGGGCTTTATCGGCGGCACGTATCCAACGGGCTCGTACCTGAATGGCGCGCGCGATGCGTCCGTGACGCCGACCCTCGCCGTCGGCAAAGGCTGGGGACCGGTCGATGTGCAGTCAACGATCGGCGCGACGCTGCCGACGCGCAACGGCAACGGGGTGGGCCGGCCCATCGCGTGGAACACGGCGTTGCAATACCACCGCGACCCGCACTGGTGGCCGGAGGTGGAGTTTAATACGACGTTTTACAAGGGCGGCCCGAATGACGGGCGGGTTCAGAACTTCGTCACGCCGGGTGTGGTGAGCCGCTGGAAGCTGCACAACCGTATCGGGGTGACGCTGGGCGCGGGCATGCAGCTGGCGACCAGCAGTTATCACGGCTTCAACCACGGAGTGGTGACGACGGCGCGTATGCCGTTCTAAGCGGACCCATGCCGGGGCGCGGGCAAGGATGGCCCCTCCATAATAAAGGCGGGGAGCCATGGCAGCTGAAACGGAGCGCGAGGTTTGGGATGCGATCGTGGTGGGGGCAGGGCCGGCCGGCTGCGCGGCGTCGTATGACCTCGTGGATGCCGGACATCGGGTTCTGCTCCTGGACCGGTCCGCGTTCCCGCGGCCCAAGGCCTGCGCGGGCGCGCTGACGGCGAAGGCCGTTCGGGCGCTGCGCTACAGCATTGAACCGGTGGTGCGGCGGTGGGAAAGCCGGATCGTGCTGGAGCAGGACCCCTCGCATGCGGTGACGGTGAGCGCTCGCAAACCGATATGCGCGATGACGGTGCGGGAAGAGCTGGATGCGTTTTGCCTGGCGCGGACGGTCGAGCGCGGGGCGGTGTTTCGAAGGATTCCGGCGCTGGCGGGGCTGGTGCAGGGCCCGGAGTGGGTCGAGCTACGGCTTGCGGACGGGTCGGCGCTGCGTGGGCGTTACGTAGTAGGAGCCGACGGAGTAGGCAGCCGGGTGCGCGCGCTGCTGGGCGAAGCGAGCTGGTTTCGGACCGGGTTCGCGCTGGAAGCCAACGTAGCCCATGCGCGGCCGGACGAGCGGTTTCCGCTCCTCTTCGATTTTGCGCCGGTGCCGGGCGGCTACGGCTGGCTGTTTCCGCGCGACAACCATGTGAATGTGGGCCTGTATGTTCCAGACGCGGCGGTCGGCGGGCTGAACCGGGAAGCACTGGAGCGATACATCGCCGCGCGTTGCGGGCCGGGGCGCGAGCGCAGCCGGACGGTAGGGCAGTTCCTCGGCCTGGGCGCCGCGGCCTACCTGCCTGAGCCGGGCACGCGCGTGCTGCTGACCGGCGACGCCGCCGGGTTTGTGGACCCGTTGACCGGGGAGGGTATCTATGGAGCGATCCGCAGCGGGCAAGCGGCTGCCGCAGCCATCGATGCGGCCCTTGGCGAGGGGAGGGCGACAGCGATCGGTAGAAGCAGGCGGCGAAAACGGCTTCCCGCGAGGTTGCGTGAAAGGCAGGTCGATCTCCCTGCGCCCCTGCACGCGGGCTTCGCGGCGGCAACAGGAGGTTTGCGGAGCGACCTTGAGTTTGCCGAACGAGCCGCCAACCGTTTTTACCGGAACCCGGCACGGAGCTTTCAACTGATGCGGCTGCCGCTTGTGCCATCGGCTGTTCTGTACAGCTACAGCAAGGGTTTGCCACTGCGGCAGCTTGGGCGCGCGCTGCAAGTGGCCGGACGGATCGCAGGGCCTCCACGCAGCGATTGAAGAAGGGGCAGGGGAGAAGATGTGCCCGATGAAACAGCGGATCGAGGGAAAGTTTGCCCTGTCGAAGTCAGGAGGTACTTTGGGAAGGGATCGCGCCACTCGCTCCCTCCGGGCTTGTTTTCTGCTGCTAGGATGGGAGGGAACCTTGCTCCTCCCGCCTCCGCGTTTCATTCTACGTGGCCGGGCCGGTGGAAGCAGACTGCACCGGCCCCTGCAAAGCTAGACGGGAAGCAGGCAAGAAAGGCGCACCGCTATGTTGAATCGCAGCCCCCGGCTGCCGCAGACCGCCCGTCGAGCACGCGGGCTTGCTTTGCGCTCCGGTTTCCGTGTCGCTTCCATGCTTGGCCTTGGGCTGCTGCTTGGGGCTCACGCCCTTGGCGAAAATAAACCCTCGCCGGTTCCCAACATGTTCGCCCCGACCTCGACCCCCGCTCATCAGGAGTTCGTGATGAGCATGTTTGTGATCGGGATCACGATGGGCATTCTTGTAATTGTCGGCGGCAGCTGGCTATATGTTGTGTTTAAGTTCCGCTCGACGGACCCGAGCGATGCGGAGCCGCCGCAGGTGCATGGGTCGCCGCAGATTGAACTGGCCTGGACGATTGTGCCGGTGCTGATCGTGGTGGTATTGTTTCTGACGACCGCGCGCATGATCTTTGCGATCCAAGACCACCCACAGCCGAAGGATGCCCTTGAGGTCACCGTGGTAGGCCACCAGTTCTGGTGGGAGTACCGCTACCCGAAGTACGGGGTGGTGACTGCAAACGAGTTGCACGTGCCGATGAGCACGCCGGGGCACCCGACACCGACTTTTATGAAGCTGCAGTCGGCCGATGTGTGGCATTCCTGGTGGGCACCGCAGCTGGCCGGCAAAGTCGACAATATTCCCGATCACATCAACGACATGTGGATTGAGCCGACGGTGCCCGGACTGTACGTAGGCCAGTGCGGGCAGTTCTGCGGTGTCGAGCACGCGAAAATGCTGATTCGCGTGTATGTCGATACCCCGGACGTTTTCCAGCGTTGGATCACCAAGCAGCAGCAGCCGGCGGTTGAGGATGGAGCACCGCGGGAAACAGTGGGGACCTCGCAGGCCGGGGTGCAGCCGGCTGCTTATTACCCGTCCGCGGGCGGCGCGAAACCCGTCGGCGCGCCCATGCCGGGGGAAAGCTCCGCGGTCGCAGAGGTCCTCGCCGGGCGGCAGGTGTTTCTTACCAATGCTTGCATGAACTGCCACGCGATCCAGGGCACGGCGGCCAACGGACGCTTCGGACCCAACCTGACGCATTTCGGAAGCCGCGAAACCCTGGGTTCCGGCGCCATTATCAACAACATGGATAACCTGACGAGCTGGATCCGGAACCCGAGCGGCATGAAGGAAGGGGCTTTGATGCCTCCCATGCAGCTTACCGAACCGCAGTTGGAGCAGGTTTCCGCGTATCTTACGAGTTTGAAGTAGCCGCCAGGACAGGAGCAAAACATCATGGCTGACGCATCGCTTCCCATTGGATCGCTG
>CAXTWU010000215.1:0-4138 GCA_964248025.1 uncultured Acidobacteriaceae bacterium
CGGCCCACGCGCGAAAAGTCGTACTTGCGCGGGTCGAAGAACATGCCTTCAAACAGCGCGGTGGCGGTGTCCAGCGTCGGCGGGTCACCCGGGCGCAGCTTGCGATAGATCTCGATCAGTGCTTCTTCGGGCTTGCGGACCGAATCGCGGCGCAGCGTGTTGGTGATGATATTGCCGACATCGTCCTTCTCCGGGAAGAAGACCTGGACCTCGGTGATGCCGGCCTGGGTGATCTTGTGCAGCTTGTCCGGGGTCATCTCGAGGTTGGCTTCGAGAAAGACCTCGCCGGTCTCCGTGTCGAGCACGTCGGCGGCGATCATGGCGCCGTCCAGGTCCGCCCCTTCGACCTCGACCTCACGGATGCCGGCGGCGCGCAGGTTCTTGAGGATGGACGGCGAGATCTTGCGGCCGGCCGCGACGATCTCCGTTCCGTTTGCCTCGACCGCCTTGGCAGGCTTGACGCCAAGGAGGTTGGTCGGCTGGTTTATGTCTTCGCCGAGCGTCCAGAAGACCTTGCCTTCCCGCAGCGTCAGCGTGTCGACGGTGTAGAAGGCACGCAGGATCTGCTCGTCCGTGCGCAGGCCGAGAGCGCGGAGGAAGATCGTGCCCAGAAACTTGCGCTTGCGATCGATACGGACGTAGAGCGTGTTTTTCTGGTCGTACTCAAACTCGACCCACGAGCCGCGGTAGGGGATGATCTTGCCGAGGAAGTAGGTGCGGTTGTTTGCGGTCTCGAAGAAGACGCCGGGCGAGCGATGGAGTTGCGACACGATGACGCGCTCGGTGCCATTGACGATAAAGGTGCCGTTCTGTGTCATCAGCGGGATGTCGCCGAAGAACACCTCCTGCTCCTTGATGTCGCGCACCGACTTCGCGCCCGTGTCCGGGTCCTTGTCGTAGATGGTGAGACGAACCGTGACTTTCAGGGGCGCGGAGTAGGTCATGCCGCGCTCTTCGCACTCCGCCTGGTCGTACTTCAGTTGCAGGCCGACCGGGTCGCCGCACTTGTTACAGAAGTCCGGGGTGTTCTTGTTGTAGGTGCCGCACTTATGGCACAGCACGTCGCCCGGATGGAACGGGTCGGTGATGACCATGTTGCCGCAGTTGCAGCAGGCTGTACGAAGGTGATGGAGCCCCTTCAGGTGGCCGCACTTACACTCCCAGTTCCCGATCGAGAAATCAACGAAATCCAGCTGCGAAATGTTGCGGAAATCCGTGATCGGAAAAACGGAGGTAAAGACCGAGTGCAGACCATTGTCGTCACGCTCGCTCGGCAGCTTGTCCATCTGAAGAAATCGCTCGTAGGAGCGGCGCTGCACTTCAATCAGGTTAGGAATCTGGATCGGAGTAGGTATCTTGGAAAAGTCGAGTCGGCTGCGAAGGGCGCGGGTCTCGTTCGGCATCGATGGCTCCTCTGGTTGGCCCCGGATTCACGAGAGGAGAGCAGACGGCCCGGAACCCCGCAGCCTGCGCATACCTGACATTTGCCGGGCGACCACTGTTTTCCGCTGCTCGTTCAACGGAGAACCGCCCTGCCGAACTGTTGATCAGACTGAACCGTTGCAGGATGCAGACGTTTTCAGTCGCTCCAAACTCGCAGCTTACGTTGCTTTCTGCCCTGATCGGCCGCAACGCAAAAAGGACCTGTGCGCCGAACAGCACACAAGTCGCGAACAAGACGGTCTACAAGTCCCGTACGATATGGGAATCGCTTCCTGCCGCATGCGGCATCGATAACGAAGCTTTCCAGGCGAGTTGGGCCCGCGCAGGAAAGACACAGCCTCTAGCTCGCCAGGGTGGCGGGAGAGGAGATGGGGATCAGACGTTTGAGGTACGACACCAAGCGACCGCTCGGAAAGCCCAGACACAAACTAAAGCATACTGCACTTTGAGGGCCACGGCAAGTGAGTCGCCACAAATCAGGGAAGGCCCGGCCCAGGTGCGAGCCTGCCCTGTTTCGCGGACTGCTACTTGACCTCGACCGTGGCGACGCCGTCGAACTTCTTCCGGATCGCTTCCGCATCGTCCTTGCTGATGTTTTCCTTGAGCGGCTTGGGTGCGCCGTCCACCAGGTCCTTGGCTTCCTTCAGCCCGAGCGCGGTGACTTCACGAACGGCCTTGATGGTGTTGATCTTGTTCGCCCCGGCATCCTTGAGAATGACCGTAAACTCGGTCTGCTCCGGCGCTGCTTCCGCTGCCGCCGCGCCACCGCCGCCCGCTACCATAACCGGCGCTGCTGCTGCCGCCGACACCCCGAGACGCTCTTCCAGCTTTTTGACCAGCGCTGCCGCATCCAGCAGGGTCAGGCCAACGATCTGTTCTTCCAACTGCGCAAGATCCGCCATGTTTCTTCTCCCTTGAACTTCCTAACTAGGTTTTCGGGTCGCCCCGTTTTCTGCTTGTTTCTTGCCAGGGCCACGTACCACCCCAGCCGGCTCACTCCGGCAAACCCGGTTTCCGATGTGCCCAGACCAGCACCCCGTTCCTGCCTGCTCGCCCTTCTTTGTGCCCGGGTGGCACGTCGACCACCCGGAAAAACGGATCAGGCGGGGCCGCAAGGCAGCCCGGCCGTGAACGGTTAGCCTTCGACCGGCGCTTCTGTGGACGCTGATTCGGCCTGCGACGCAGGACCGGCCTCGGCGGACGGTTCAGGCGTGCCTGCTTCGGAGACAGCGGCTGAGACAGCAGCCGATTCTGCCGGCGAACTCACGTCGGCGGCCACCGGCTCCGAGGCAGCGACGGGCTCAGCCGCAGCCACCGGTTCAGCTGCCGCCGCCGGCTCAGCCGCGGCCGGGCTGCCCCCACTGGCGAACTTGTTCTGCTCGACTGCCTGGTTGACGACCACCGCGAGATCGCGGCCGGTGGCTGCCATGACTGTTGCCAGGCGCTGTGCCGGGGCGTTGATCAGGAACAGGAGCTTGGCGAAGATTTCTTCCTTGGCCGGCATGGTCGCCAGCGCCTGGACCTCTTCGACATTGATGACCTTGCCGTCGACAATGCCCAGCTTAACGGTCCACTCGGCGTTTTCCTTGACCCAGGCCGATAGCGCCTTGGCGAGTGCGACCGGGTCGCCGCTGGTGTAGGCGACCGACGAGACACCCTTCAGTCCCTGCAGGGCTTCGGCGATCCCGGTACCCTCAGAGGCGCGGCTGGCAAGCCGGTTCTTCAGCACGCGGTAGCGGCCTCCCGCTTCCCGCACTTTCAAACGCAGATCGTAGTCCTGCGAAACCGTCAGCTTGGTAAACGTACCAACAATCGCGCTGGTCGAGCCTTGCAGCTCAGACGCAAGCGCGTCGATCTTTTGTGCTTTTTTTGCTCTGGTCAGTGCCATGCTTCAGAAACCCCATCGATCTGGCTCAATTGCTTGTGTCCAGCCGCGATTCTCACCCGCGGCGGAGCGCTCCCATATGGAAGCAGGCACGGCCGGCACCTGCTTCAGGAACGAACTGGCTTACCCCTTGGCGGCGGTATCGGCGACGGAACCATCGAGCGGAATCCCAGGCCCCATGGTCGACGACAGCGTGATGCCCTTGACGTACTTACCCTTGGCGGCGGACGGCTTGGCGCGCATGACACTGGCAATCACGGTCATGGCATTCTCGATCAGCTTTTCGGGCGGAAACGACATCTTGCCGACCGGGCAGTGCACCAGGGCTGTTTTGTCGGTCCGGAACTCGATCTTGCCGGCCTTGATCTCGCGAACGGCTGCTGTTACGTCGTTCGTGACGGTGCCAGTCTTTGGATTCGGCATCAAGCCGCGCGGACCCAGCACCTTGCCGAGCCGGCCGACCGACTTCATCATGTCCGGTGTCGCGATCAGCGCGTCAAAGTCGGTCCAGCCTTCTTTTTGAATGCGTTCGACCATCTCTTCGCCGCCGATAAAATCGGCTCCGGCGGCTTCGGCGTCGCGCAAGCGATCGCCACTCGTGATGACGGCCACGCGCTTGGTCTTGCCCAGCCCATGCGGCAACACAACCGTGCCACGCACCATCTGGTCCGCATGGCGAGGGTCCACGCCCAGGCGCAGCGTCAGGTCGACGGTCTCGTCGAACTTGGCGAACTTGACTTTCTGGAGCAGCGGCACGGCATCGGTCAGCAGGTAAGGACGAGCCTCCACCTGCGCACGCGCGGCTGCCAT
>CAXTWU010000216.1:0-4133 GCA_964248025.1 uncultured Acidobacteriaceae bacterium
CGGCCACCATGGCTCGGAAGCAAGCGCGCCGGTTTTTCAGGAATTGGCCCAGCAGATTCTTGAGTACCTGGGCGTATCGCACGACGAGCCGCTGAAGTCCGCGCCCGAGCTGAAGGCTGAAGCCGCCCGGTCTGCGGACGCGCGTGAGGATGTGTCGGAGCCGGTCGGCGACCTGAACGCGCTGTTCGCCGACGTGAACGACCTGCCGGCTGACGACCCCCTGCGCCACCCGGCCACGCCAGCCGGGGAGGGGGATCCTTCTGAAACGCAAACCCTTGAAGCCGGAGTGCCGGCTGTCGGGGTGACTGACCTCCCGACGCGTGTTTCCGGATCGGCAGAGACTTCCAGGAAGTTAGCCGCGCTTCCGCTTGAACCTTCAGTGCCTGTTCTTTCGCCCGGTACTGGACCCGCGGTCGCGAAAGGCAGCGTCGTGCTCCCCTCCGGCGGGGGCATCCTGGTTCCGGACTTCACCGGCGCAACCGTGCGCGCCGCCACTGAACGGGCTGGAGCCGCCGGATTGGGCGTGCAGGTGATCGGCAGCGGCCTTGCCCGCGCGCAAGCGCCCGCGGCAGGAACGCGGGTGCCCGCCGGGACGGAGATCGTGGTGCGGTTTTCGCGGTGACGCTTCTGTTCTAAGAATCTTTTAGCGGCTTGTTCTGCTTGGAGTCGACATCATGAAAGTACGTCTTTAGGGAAGGCCTAATGGTTGGATTAACCCTGAAAGAGTTGTGGCCAAACAAATCATCCTCGGTATTCGTCGGGCTTGCAATGAGCCAACCAGTTCTTGTTACTAGGTCCCATGGCACGGTCCATTGTTCCATGTTTGCTCCAGATTGGGTTGCATGCTGTTTGGCAGCGCTTGTGGTTAGGGTTTCGTATATGGCAAATGCTCGGATGGTCGCTACCTGTGCTGGAGCGAGTTGGCTCATTTTTCTGCGTACATCGTCAAGGATCTCGGCTGTAAATGGATCACGTTTAAGCTAACTTGTTTCTTCCGCGCGCACGTCACAACGTACAATATTATTGGCAAGCTGGCCTAAATCAATCGAGACCCGGCTGACACCTAGGTGCCCCCCAAGGCTTTGCAAAAGGGAATCCAGATCAGATTGTTCATCAATGTTCAGCGCCATTCGATTGGAGGATGGGGTAGGCAGGCTTGTCTTACGCATGCTGCCAGCACAGCATATAAACCAAGGCACACCAGAGAACCAAGCGCGACCGGCTTCAAACCAGACCCACTTTCTGCTAAGTCCTCGCTCTGTCGCAATGACCAAGATGCAATTAGCTAGTTCAAGTGCTTCCAGTATTTTCTTCGGCCACTCTTCTCCGGGTGGAAGGTCTTCGGGATCGCTTGATACGAACACTTGGCAACCAGCAAATACCGTTTCCAGACACTTCTTTAACGCGGATGCAATTTCCGCGTCGATTGCGGCGTGACTCACGAAAATCAGTTTAGACCCTCGAAGCATTATCATTCACTCTCAATTTAGAATGTCATCGCTGTGAGCTTGTCTTAGCTCAATATAATCTGATCACCGATGCGATTGGAACAGGTTCTCCATGGAGTAGAGATCACCAAGCGGGCGGGCCCGGCGGGTGGCTCGGCCGAGGTTCGCGCGATTGAGTTCGACTCGCGCGAGGTGGGGCGCGGGTCGCTGTTTGTCGCCATGCGCGGCGGCTCGGCCGACGGCGCGCGCTTTATCGCGGATGCGGTGCGCTCAGGGGCGGTGGCCGTCGTCACGGATGCCGCCGAGGCGTTTGCCACTCTCGAAGCGGAGTTTCCGCGCCTGCCGATGGCGCTTGTGGCGCATGGCCGGCGCGCGCTCGCGACCCTTTCGGCCAACCTCTACAACCACCCCGAGGAGCTGCTGGCGCTCACCGGTGTGACCGGTACCAATGGCAAAACGACAACAACGTTTTTGCTGGATGCAATGCTCCGTGCCGCCGCCCGCGCCACCGTGCTGGTCGGTACCATCGAGTACCATGTCGCGAGCGACGTGCGCCCGTCGCCGCACACGACGCCTGAAAGCCGAGACCTGCTGCGGCTGTTTGCCGAGGGCGCGGCGCTGGGCGCGACCGAGGCGGTGATGGAGGTGAGCTCGCATGCGCTTGAACAGGGCCGGGTGCACGGGCTGCCGTTTGATGTGGCTGTGTTCACGAACCTCACTCAGGACCACCTGGACTACCACGGAACGATGGCGAAATACTTCGCGGCCAAACGGAGCCTGTTCGACGGCACGGCAACCGGTGGGCAGCCCCCAAGGGTTGCCGTCATCAATGTGGAAGACGACCGGGGGCTGGAGCTGGCAACCCGCGCGCGCGAGGCCGGCACGGAGCTCTTCTCCTATGGCCTTGGCGTGGGCGAGTTCCGCGCCGAAAGCATCTTCGTTACGCCGTCGGGCATGCAGTTCACCTTGCAAACGCCCTGGGGTGCTGAGGAAATTCACTCTCGCCTAACCGGCCGCGTGAACGTGCAGAACATGCTGGCCGCCGCTGCTGCCGGGCTGGCGCGCGGGCTGGGGCTGGCGCAGATCGCGGAAGGCGCAGCCGCGCTCGACCATGTACCGGGCCGGTTCCAGACCGTCGATTGCGGCCAGCCGTTCACCGTCGTGATCGACTATGCACACACTGACGACGCGTTGACCAACCTGCTCGCGGTCGCGCGCGAGTTCGCGGCACCTGCGGGTGGTCGCGTGCTGACGCTGTTCGGCTGCGGGGGCGACCGTGACCGCGCCAAGCGTCCGCGCATGGGCGCGGCGGCTGGTGCGGGCAGCGATTTTTGCGTGCTGACGAGCGACAACCCGCGCGGCGAAGACCCGCAGGCGATTCTTGAAGACGTGCTGCCCGGCCTGCGCGAGAGCGGCGTCCGCTTCGTGGTCGAGCCGGACCGCGCCCTCGCCATCCGAGCCCTGCTGGCCACGGCGCGCGAGCACGACATCGTGCTGATCGCCGGCAAGGGCCACGAGAAGACGCAGGAGATCGCCGGCGAAAAGCTGCCGTTCGACGACGGGGAACAAGCCGCCGCGGCGTTGCGGGAGATTGGCTACAAGGAGGCCGCGCGATGAAGCTTTCACTCGGCACCTGCGCGGAGTGGATGGGGGGCGAACTGTCTGGGCAGCGCTCAGTGCAGGCAGAGGGCTACTCCATCGACTCGCGCACGGTGGCTCCCGGTGAGCTGTTTTTCGCAGTCTCCGGAGAAAACCACGACGCCCACAGCTTTGTTGCCGGGGCGTTGTCGCGCGGGGCGGTAGCGGCCGTTGTGTCACAAGCGAAGGCTGCCGATTTCCATTTGGAGAACAGCCCGCGCATCGAAGTCGACGACCCGCTGCTCGCCTTGCAACGCTTGGGCGCGGCCGTACGGCAACACTGGGGCGGCACGGTCGTCGGGCTGACCGGCAGCGCCGGCAAGACCACGACCAAGGAGATGGTGGCCGCCGTGCTCGCGGCGAAGTACCCCGTGCTCAAGTCCGCAGGCAACCTTAACAACCACTTCGGCGTGCCGTTACAGCTGCTGCGGCTCGAGCCCGAGTACCGCTATGCCGTCATTGAAATGGGTATGTCGGCCGCGGGCGAAATCGCGCTGCTGGCCTCGCTCGCCGCACCTGACTGGGCCGTCGTAACCAACATCGGCATGGCCCACGCGCAAAACTTCGCCGACGGCATCAAAGGCATCGCGCTGGCCAAGCGCGAGTTGGTGGACGCGCTGTCGCCGGAACACGGCATCGCATTTCTGAATGCCGACGACGGGCGGGTGGCCGCTTTCGCGCAGACCTTCGCAGGCCGAAGCGTGCTCGCCGGGCGCACAGAGGCTGCGCAGGTACGCGCCCTCGAGGTGGAAGAACTCGGCACTGGAGGTTTACGCATGCTCGTCCGTGCCAGTTCCGGGGCCGAAGCAGAGCAGGCCGAGGTGCGACTGCGTTTCCTGGGAGCTCACAACGCGAACAACGCACTATTGGCGCTCGCCGTCGGCCTCCAAGCCGGTGTTTCGCTCGAAAAAAGCGCCGCCTCTTTGGCCGAGCTCACCCCCGGCGACAAGCGCGGCGAAATCATCGAGTGGCGCGGCGCACGCATCCTCAATGACTGCTATAACTCCAACCCCGCCGCGCTTTCGGCCATGATCCACACCCTGATGC
>CAXTWU010000217.1:0-867 GCA_964248025.1 uncultured Acidobacteriaceae bacterium
ACACGCCGGACCAGATCAACGAGATGTTCGACGGCATCACCTACCAGAAGGGCGGTGCGATCCTGGGCATGGTCGAGAGCTACCTGGGTGAGGAGCAGTTCCGCACAGGCGTTCATCGCTACCTGGAAGCTCACCTGTTTGCCAATGCCACGGCCGAGGACTTTTGGAACGCACAAACCGCGGCAAGCGGCAAGCCGGTCGACAAGATCATGGAAAGCTTTATCGGCCAGCCCGGCGCACCCCTGCTGCAGTTTGCCCAGCCTTCGGGCGCCACGGTAGCCGTCACGGAGGCGCGCTTCTTCCTAAGCCCGTCGGCAGCGCGTGCCCACGCGGCCGACAAGCCCCAGTCCTGGACCGTGCCCGTCTGCTTCAAAGGCGCTGCCACAGGCTCCGCAGCCGCAGGGGACTGTCCACTGCTGACGGCCACCGGCGGCACCCTGTCTGTCCCGCCGTCGCCCTTGTTTTTCGCCAACTCGGGCGGGCAGGGCTACTACCGCAGCCAGTATCCCCCGGCCATCCAGTCGCGCCTGGCGGCCGGGGTTGAGTCCTCGCTGACCCCCGTCGAGCGCATCTCCCTGCTGGGCGACCAGTGGGCCCAGGTTCGAGCCGGCAAGATAAGCGTGGCCGGCTCACTCGATCTGGCCGAGGCTACCCACGCCGATCCGAGTCCCGAAGTGCTGCGCACCGTTGCAGGCCAGCTCAGCACGATTGAGTCGCGCCTGCTGACCACGCCTGAGGAGCACCGGCAGTTTGCAGCCTGGGTGCGCCGCACCTACAAGCCGGAGCTCGCGAAGCTTGGACCCCCGGCCGCCGGCGACAGCCCGGATCGGTCCCGCCAGGGCGCCCCTCGGTTGTCGCGGGTGGGGG
>CAXTWU010000217.1:877-4132 GCA_964248025.1 uncultured Acidobacteriaceae bacterium
TTCTCGCTGGTCGGCTCCCAGGGGCGCGACCCGGAAACGATCGCCGAAGCGCACCGGCTGACCCTCCAAGCGCTGGAGCATTCCGATGACGTCAATCCGTCGATCGAGCGCGCCGCCTTTTCGCTCGCGGCGGCCAACGGCGACTCCGCCCTGTTTGACCGCATGCAGGCCGCCTCGCAAACCGACACCAACCCGCAGCGCTCCGAGGAGGAACTGGCCCTGCTCGCCTCCTTTGAGTCGCCCGCGCTAACCGATCGCGCGATGGACTACGCTGCTTCCGGCAAGGTTCGCAACCAGGATTCACTGTTTCTGTTTGCCAGCGCGCTCGGCAACCCGTCGACCCACGATGCGGCATGGCAATACATCCAGGGTCACTGGCCGGCTGTGTCGGCGCAGCTGACCGAGATGAACGGCAGCTACATGGTGCGCGCTGCCGGCTCCTTCTGTACCGAGGAGAAGGCGAAGGAGGTCCAGGACTTCTTTACCGCGCACCCGGTCCACGCTTCTGCGCTGGGTCTCCAGGTTGCCGAAGCGCAGATTGCTGATTGCGTCGAGTTTCGGCAGGCGCAGGGCGGCAACGCGCAAAGCTGGCTCGAGCGGCACAGCCGGTAAGCGCGGTCGGCGAAAAAAGGCTCGTGGAAACAGCTGGTTTCCCCGGGCCTTTCCACTTCGCGACCGCAGGCCGGCGCACAAGAGGACGCGGGAGTCACGGAAATCGTCCGCCCTCGCTGTAGCATGTGATGGGTGCGACGGAGGCAACCGTGTCAGCGAAGGCGAGCAGCAGCGGCGGGAACAGCCAGCGGGTTCTTTCAGTGGATGTGCTTCGCGGCCTCACGCTTTTTTTCATGATTCTGGTCAACAACGCAGGCGACAGCCGCGTCGGCTACGCACCGCTTGAGCACGCGGAGTGGAATGGCTTTACCCCGACCGACCTTGTTTTCCCTACTTTTCTGTTTCTGGTCGGCGTGTCGCTGGTGCTTTCCTACAGCAAGCGCGAAGCTTCGGGCGCGTCTCGCTCGCAGTTTCTTTGGCACGCATTGCGCCGCACCGTGCTCCTTTTTGCCCTGGGCGTCCTGCTCAACGGTTTTCCGCTGTATCCGTGGAGCACCCTGCGGATCTACGGCGTGCTCCAGCGCATCGCGGTGTGCTTTGGCGCGGGCGCGTTGCTGCTGGCATGGACGCGCGACAACCGCGGCCGCGTCGTGGTGTTCGCGACCGTTCTTGTTGCGGTGCTGGGCGGCTACTGGCTGCTGATGTGCTTTGTCCCCGTGCCCGGCCATGGCCTGCCCGGGCGCGACCTCCCGCTCCTCGACAAGGACTGGAACCCCGTCTCCATGCTCGACCGCAGGCTGCTGCCCGGTCGCTTGTACGAGGGCACGCGCGACCCTGAGGGGCTGCTGAGCGACATACCGGCGCTCGGCACGCTGCTGCTCGGCATGCTCACCGCGCTTTGGCTGCGTACCCGCCGCACCGTTGGGCAAAAGTGTGCCGGGCTCTTTGCGGCGGGGCTGGCGGCTCTGCTGCTCGGCGGCTTGTGGAACGTGACTTTTCCCATCAACAAGAAGCTTTGGACCAGCTCCTACGTGCTGTGGGCCGGCGGCTGGTCGCTGCTGCTGCTGGCGCTGTTTTACTTCGTGTGTGAGGTCCGCGGCTGGCGTGGCCGTGGCTGGGCACCTCTGCTGGTCTTCGGCAAAAACGCCATCAGCGGCTATGTCATAGCCGACCTGTTTGCCGGGCTCGGCTTTCTGATCCCGGTGCAGGGCCGGCCGCTGCTGCGCTGGGTTTATACCCACTGGTTCGCGGGCGTGGGCTCCCCGGCGTTCGGCTCGCTCTTGTTTGCGCTCTTCTTTGTCGCGCTGTGCTGGCTGCCCATGGCCCTGCTTTACCGTCGCGGCATCTTTCTCAAGCTTTGATCCCCGTTGTGGCCCGATCCACATCCGCCTCGGCGCCACCCTGAGCCTCGCCGGCCCCGGTGCTACCCTCGCGATAGGGCAATCTCTATGACAAAACCATCTCCGGACGGCAGCCCGGCGTTCTCCGGGTCTGTCGCTGATGTAAGCCCCGACCTCCAGGCCCGCTCCGGCCTGTACACCCCGGCTGCTCCCCAGGCCGGCGCTTCCCGATTTGTCCGTGCCTGCCTCCGCCGTCCCGTCGATCGCACCCCGGTCTGGTTTCTCCGCCAGGCCGGCCGCTACATGGCCGAGTACCAGGCCGTGCGCCGCCATCACTCTCTACTCGAGATCTGCAAACAGCCTGCCCTGGCCGCTGAGGTCACCATCACCGCGGCCGAAAAACTCGGGGTCGACGCAGCCATTATCTTTGCCGATCTGCTGCTGCCGTTCGAGTGCATGGGTCTGCCGTTTGAGTTTCTCGCGGGCGAGGGCCCGGTGGTGCACGCGCCGGTGCGCTCGCGCGAGGCCGTCGATGCCCTCCGCACGGATCGTGCCGGCGAGCTCGGCTACGTGGCCGAAGCCATCCAAAAGGTCGCGTCCCACTTCGCCGGCCGCACCCACGACGACACGGATGACGCGCTCGGCATCATCGGCTTTTGCGGCGCGCCGTTTACCCTGGCCAGCTACATGATCGAGGGCGGCGGGTCGCGCCAGTACATCCACACGAAAACGCTGATGTACCGCGACCCCGCTGCCTGGCAGCTGCTGCTCGACAAACTCGTCAAAGTCCTGCTGGCCTATGCGCAGCAACAGGTCGACGCCGGGGCCGACGTGATCCAGATCTTCGACAGCTGGGCCGGCGCGCTTGCCCCGGCCGACTACCGCGAGTTTGTGCTGCCCACCACGCGCGAGCTGGTCCGCGCGGTGCAGGCGATGGGCGTGCCCGTCATCTACTTCGGCGTCGATACCGCGACCCTTCTGCCCGCCATGCGCGAAACCGGCGCCGACGTGCTGGGCCTGGACTGGCGCACGCCGCTCGGCAAAGCCTGGCACGAGCTCGGCTACGGGTGCGCGGTGCAGGGCAATCTCGATCCCATTACGCTGTTTGCCGCCCCGGAACTCATCGACCGCCGTGTGGCCGGAATCCTTGCCGAGGCCGCCAACCGCCCGGGCCATATCTTCAATCTCGGCCACGGCATCGTGCCCGGCACACCGGTCGAGCACGTCCAGCACGTGGTTCGCACCGTCCGCACCCTGTCGCAGCGAAAGGTTTGACTCCAATGCCCGAACCGAAACGCGCCATCCTGCTGCTCGCCCACGGCACCCCAGACGAGCTCGCCGACATTCCCAAATACCTCAGCAA
>CAXTWU010000218.1:0-4086 GCA_964248025.1 uncultured Acidobacteriaceae bacterium
CCCGAGCCAGGTCGTGAGAATCGCCACCCTGACTATAGCCCGGATCGCTGCCGGTTTCTCGCGTTTCTCGATCTAAATTTGCGGGAAGCTGACGCTGGTAACGTTGTTGGCGATTCTAGGAGCTCCGTTCTCCCCAGATCGCCCCTAGGCTAAAGGAAGTGGACAGTTTCCATCGGCCACACAACGAAAAAGCCCCCGCAGCAACGGGGGCTCACTCGTAGAAAGGGGTTTCTCGCATGCACTTGCAGAAACCGTCCGTTCCAAAGCTAGAACTTTGGAACGGCGTGTTGCTTGCCTTGAAGATCGCGGACGTGGTTGTTGACATTGCCCGCAAGCTTCTCGGTTACGTCCACTCTAACCTACGGGTGCGGTCGGCAGACCGGCTGCACCCGTAGCTCAGAGCGGTTTGCTACGCCGATATTGTAAGGCGTGCGGTACCCAGGCGGTCAAGAGAAATCTTCGTTTTGGCACACCCTAGGCTCCGGCCGGAACAGACGCTTTCAAGGCTTCAAGGATGAGAGCGGCCACCTGCGAGACACTGCCGGCCCCAAGGGTCAGGATCACGTCACCGGGCTCGGCCCGGGCGGCCACCTGCCCGGCGGCCTCGGCAAAGCTCCCGGCATGGCGCATACAGCCATGAGCGGCGGCCGCCACCAGGGCCGGGCTGTCGACGCCGGGGATGGGCGGCTCGCTCGCGGCATAGATGTCCAGGACCTCGACCGAGTGCGCGCGCGTAAAAGCCCGGGCAAACTCGGGCAGGAGGTCGCGCGTGCGGGTATAACGGTGCGGCTGAAAAACCACGTGGACCCGGGTGTAGCCGCAGTCATGCGCGGCTTTCAGCGTGGCCTCGATCTCGGTCGGGTGGTGCCCATAGTCGTCCACCACCGCGACACCGCGTATGGTGCCCTTGTGCTGGAAGCGGCGATCGACTCCCCGGAACTGGCGCAATCCGGCGACAATGTCGGCTAGGGGAACTTCCAGCTGGTGGGCGGTCGCGACCGCCGCGGTTGCGTTCAGGACGTTGTGCACACCCGGCACCAGCAGCTCAAATGGCCCCAGCACCTGCCCGTCTGCAGCAATATCGAAGCGCGAGCGTACCGGCATGCCCGTGCGCTCCGCGGGCAGCATCGGCAGACTTCGGACGATGTAGTCGGCCTGCGGACTGGTTCCATAGGTAAAGACCCGTCGACGCACACGCGGCAGCAATGCGAGCAGGCGCGGGTTGTCGCAGCAGGCCACCACGGCTCCATAGAACGGCACCCGGTCCATGAACTCAACAAAGGCGTCCTCTACGTCTGCCATGTCGCGGTAGCAGTCCATATGCTCGCGATCGAGATTGGTGACCACGGCAAGGATCGGCGACAGCTTCAGGAAAGAGCGGTCGCTTTCGTCGGCCTCGGCGACCAGGTACCGAGAAGTGCCGAGCCGGGCGTTGGAGCCCAGGGTGTCAACGCGTCCGCCGACCACCAGCGTCGGGTCGAGCCCGCCCGCGCCCAACACGCTTGCGATCATGGAAGTGGTGGTGGTTTTGCCGTGCATGCCGGCAACGGCGATGCCGTACTTCAGGCGCATCAGCTCGGCCAGCATCTCGGCACGCTGGATCACAGGGATTTTGCGGCGGCGGGCTTCGGCGATCTCCGGGTTGCGCTCATCGATCGCGGATGAAGCGACAACCACGCCGGCCCCGACGACATTGGCGGCAGCATGGCCTTCGAACACGGTCGCACCGAGTGTTTGCAGCCGATCGGTGGTGGGACTGGTGCGAAGGTCAGAACCGGAAACGGCATAGCCAAGCGTGTGGAGGATCTGGGCGATACCGCTCATGCCGATGCCGCCGATGCCGATAAAGTGAACGCGTTGTGCCTTGGCAAACATGGAGACTGAAAGCAGAGTACCGCACGGTGGGTCACCCCCGGGGGCCGTCCTGACCGGGCGCAACTTGTGGCGGGGGGACGGGTTCTATCAGGCAGCCCCTCGAACGGGGCTGTGGCAGCGCGGGACGCAAGGGGTTCGCGGCGCAACAGGAGATAACAACAATGAAAAGCTTTTTGCGTGTACTTGGTGTTTCGGCGTTGCTGGCCCTGCCGTTTTCATTCGCCGCGCGGCCTGCCGAGGCGCAGGTGGCGGTCGGCATCGGCATCGGCCCGGAGGTCGGCTATCCCGCGTATGAGTATGTGGATGCGGCCCCGGTCTGCCCGTACGGTTACTACAGCTACGCCCCCTACGCGTGCGCGCCTTACGGTTATTACGGGGCGGACTGGTTTCTGGGCGGAGTCTTTATCGGCGCGGGGCCCTGGTACCACGGTTATTATGGCCGGCCCTGGGGCTATGGATACGGCCGCCCCGGGTATGGATATGGCTACTACGGTGGCTATGGCCGTGGCGGCTATGCCGGGCTCGGTCGCGTGGGCTATGGCGGCGGTTATAGCGGCTATCGGGGTGGATACCCCGCGGGCGATCGCGGCGGATACACCGGCGGGGTGGCCGGAAACAGCTTCCGCGGCGGCGCGGTAGGCGGCAGCTTTCACGGCGGAACAGTTTCCAATGCCGGCGGATTCCACGGCGGCGGCATGTCCAACGCCGGGGGAGGCTTCCATGGCGGCGGCTTTGCAGGCGACGGTGGTGGATTCCACGGCGGTGGCGGTGGCGGCTTCCATGGTGGGGGCGGCGGGCACCGCTAAAGGCGGGTCACGCTCACCCGTAGTGGACCCGCGATCGGGTGACGGGATTTTTCCTGAACAACCATCCCGTCCCGGCCCGCGGAACCACCTCGCACTGGCTAGGGTTTTCGCTGCATCACGGCCGCACTGCTTCATTCGGAAAAGGGCTGCGCAAACCGGCGCAGCCCTTTCTTTGTGCCCAGGAACTTAGTCCCGGGTGCCCAGCGCGCTCAATCTGCGCACCGTCTCGGCAATGCGCTCTGCCGCATCCCGACGAGCCAGGGTGCGGGCCTGTGTGCCCATTCGCTCCAGCCCTTGCCGGTCGCTCAAGCCCGTGGACAGGCTTTGCAGCAGCCGTTCCGGGGTGAGCTCCGACTCGAGCAGCAGGGTGGCCGCCCCGGCTTCGGCCAGCACCTCCGCGTTGCGGCGCTGGTGGTCGTCAGCGGCCAGTGGAAATGGGATCAGCAGCGAAGGCTTGCCGGCGGCACACAGTTCAGCGACCGTGCTCGCGCCGGAACGGGCCAGCAGGAGGTCGGCAGCAGCGAAGCGCGCCGGCATGTCGTCCAGAAAAGCCTGCACCTGCCAGCGCGCGGGGTCGGCCCCGGTGGCTGTGAACGCCGCGCGCGTTTCATCGGCAGCGCGGGCGCCGGACTGGTGCAGGATCGTGAGGCCCGGAACGGTTGCGAGCAAAGCGGCCAATATTTGTGGCATCGTGCGGTTGAGCACCCGTGCGCCCTGGCTGCCGCCAAACACCAGCAGGTGTGGCGCGGCATCGGACGGGCGCGGCGGCAGGGAGAAAAAAGCCTCTCGGACGGGAATCCCCGTGACCTCTGCATTCCGGAAAAAGCGCGCAGCCGGGGCGAAGTTGACGGCGGCGGCCGAGACACGCTTGCCCACCAACCGATTGGCAAGGCCCGGCGCGGCATTGGGCTCAAACGCAAGCGTGGGCACACCGGCCAGGATGGCCGCGGCCATGGCAGGGCCGGAGGCATAACCGCCGACACCGACCACGACCTGCGGTCGAAAGCTCCGCAGCAGCGAACGGGCTTGCAGCACGGCACGGGGCAGGTCCAGCAGGGTGCGGGCGCGGGTGGCCAGCGAGACATTCTTCAGCTGGCCTACCTCGATCAGTTCCAAGGGGTAGCCGGCCTCGGGCACCAGTCGCGACTCGAGCCCGCGCGGCGTGCCCAGGAACAGGATCTCCGCACTGCCGAAACCCGAGCGCAGGGCGTCGGCAATGGCAAGCGCTGGAATGATATGCCCCCCGGTGCCGCCGCCTGCAATCAGGACGCGAAGGGGGGCCGTCATTCCAGCTCCCGCGTGATGTTGAGCAGGACGCCCACCGAGGCCAGCGTGATAAACAAGGACGTGCCGCCATAGGAGACAAACGGCAGCGTAATGCCCTTGGTCGGCAGCAGCGCGATGA
>CAXTWU010000219.1:0-4071 GCA_964248025.1 uncultured Acidobacteriaceae bacterium
CCCCCCCCCACCAACCCCCCCCCCCCCACTCCCCCGCCCCCGGGTTGGGCGGCGCCCCGCGGGGGGCCCCCCGCGGGGGGCGCGACGGCTGAACAAGGAACTCGGGGTGGTGCTCATGCGCCTCCTCCTCCGCTATCGGACGCTTCCAGCTGGCTGGCACCGCTGCTGCTTTGCCCGTAGGCAGGTACCAGGATACGCACGCTTCCCTGTTGTCGCAGGGTCGCTTCCCAGTCGTCAATCTGCTTGCTCACCTCCTGCTGCAGAAGGATCTCTTCAATACGGGGGCGGAGGGCCTTGAGCGTGGGCGGCTTTTCGTGCCTGCTTTGGAACTGCGGAACGAGGTTGTTGTCGTAGTACGCTTCCACGTCACTTTCAGGCGCGCGCAGGCCGGCGCGGAACCGCATGTTGAGGTAGCCAAGGATGACGAGGCGTTCGCGCCAGCGGGCGGCCACTTCGCGCGGGTCCAGGCCGCGCTGCGCCAGGTAGGCAGCCCAGCCGGCGTCGGTGTCGCAGCGGCCCGGGCAGCCGGGCAGCTGCTTTTTCAGCCCGGCCAGGGACTTCTCCAGCTCTGCGTCGGAAACGTTGGGCGCGGCCTGGTTTTCCGCCTTCATCTGCTGGAGGATCAGGGTTTGGGTGAAAAGGTGTTCCGCGGCATGCGCATCGGTGTTTTCGCCCGGGGGCAGCAGCAGGAGCGACTCAAAGCGCCGCTCCTGTTCCACGTCGCTTTGGAGCACCACATCGCCGTTGATGATGGCCACCACGCTGTCAAGCACGGTGGGGGTGCCCTGGGGGGCGGTGCCGCCGCCGGACTGGGCCGCCTTGGCCTGCTGTGCCTGCGCGGCGGCTTGCGCTTTCTGCTCGGGGGCGACATGGATCTGCGCGTCCTTCTGCACAGGAGCAGGATTTTGCGCGGCAGCAGGCAGGGCCGAGGCAGCGGCACACAAAGCGAAGGCGAAGACGCGGCGCACTAAAAGGCCTGCCCGATGGAAAAGAAGATGTGGAAGTGCCCGGCCTGGCCGACCTTGGCCGGCGCGTTCTGATTGCTGATGTCGTAGTCCTCAATTTCTGAGTAGATCGGAGGATTGAGGTTGTAGCTCGCATCCACACGGAGCGGTCCGATCGGCGTGGCGTACCGGGCACCCACGCCAAGCGCGTGCGAAAAGTAATTGTCCGAACAGCGCCCTGTCAGCCCGATGCTGTTGGGCTCGGACGCGGGAGCGGACTGGTCGGCAAGGTTCAGGTCGCGGCATCCGGCACGGTCCGGCTGCCGGAAACGCAGAAAGGAGGGCCAGATATCCCTGCCTCGGACGAAAACATTCCCCATGTCGTGGAACAGCACGAAACTTACACTGTTGCCGACGACCGGCAGCGTGGGCGGCGGCAGGCGGACCTCGAAATTGTTGACCAGTGCCGCGGCACCGCCGATGGGAAAGCCCGTTACCGAATCGCGGGGGCCCGCTGCGTTGATCGAAAAGCCGCGCAGAGATTGCGCGCCGCCCGCATAGATGCGCTCTGGCAGGGGAATCAGCTCGGTGATGCCGTTGCCGAATGACCGCTCGTAAGCAATGCGGGTCTGCCTAGCGACGATGTACCGGTGTACCGTGCCGAATGGGTAGTAGCTCGCATTGGTTGCATCCAGCCGGTTGAAGTTCGACTCCGAACCGAACTTTCCGTCTGAGAAAAACTCCTGCACGGTGTTGTAAGTGCCGCCCGTGGCATTAAGCGCAGAAGGCCGGCGAGTATCGCGGATGTAAGTGGCGCTGGGGCCGCCGACGGTCACGGGCTGCGAAAGCAGGGGGATCTGGTCCTGCGCGACCTGCACCGTATCCGGGTCGACCTTGATTCGCCGGAACTGGTAGCCGTAGATCCAGGTGGTGGCCTTGGTGGCGCGTTCGGTCAGCCGCACGTTGGCCAGCAGGCGCGAGGCCGCATAGGTGGTTACATCCTGCTCGTTGGTATAGCCCCCACTTACCGAAAGGGAGAAGGTTCGCTTGCCGAGAGGATGCGGATCGGTAAAGGTCAGCAGGGCTACTTTTTCAAGGGTGCCATAGGTTGTTCTCAGAGACACCGTGTTATCGGTGCCTCGCAGATTGATGCGCGAAACATTGAGCGACACAAGACCGCCCGCACCGAATCCGCCGTTTGGGTTGCAATAACCGGTAGCGCTAAGACCCTCCCGGAGACGCTGGGCGACGTTGCAGGAGCCGGGGTTGCCGGTTTGTGCCTGGAAGCCGAAGCCGTAGGTCACGTCCCACCGCTTGGCCTCGGTGAACTGAAACAATACATCCTTGCGCAGCTCTTCCCCGTTGGGGTTTTGTACGGCGGTATTGACGCCGTTGAACAGGGTCAGGTCATACAGCTGGCGCTGCGAGTCGATCAGGGCAGTCTGGTTGAGCACATCGCCGGGGTGGACGAGGATATGGGGATCCACCGTCTGCAAGCGGGTATGGTGCAGGCCGGTGATCAGTACCTTGTTGACGTGAATCTGCTCGCCCTCGGTGATCTCGAGCGTGGCATCTGTGAGGATCGCATCGTGAGGATCCGGCGCCTGCTTCAGGTTCACTTGAGCCTGGTCATAGCCGTGGCTCAGGTAGTAGGTGAGCACCGCGTCGCGGTCGCCGGTCAGGTTGTTCGAGTTATAAGGCTGGCCCACCTGCGTGTTGAGCAAGGGCAGGAGGTCGGCGTTGGGCACCTGGAGGTTGCCCACCAACTTGTAACTGCCGATGCGCTGCTGCGGCCCTTCGGTGATCTTGTAGGTCACCGAGATATGAGCCACCTTGGAGGGCCGACCGTGCTTGTCGAGGTCCGAGCTCTTGACCACCGGCTTGACCTCGACCTTTTCAAAGCCGCTTCCTTCGTAGATGGCCTTGATGGTGGAAACATCGGTTGCCACCAGGGCCGCGCTGTACAGGCCGCGCGGCACAAAGATGCTGTTGGCCTTGACGTTGAGCCGCGGTGCGATCAGGCTGGTTTCAAAGTAGCGGTTGCCGGTGATGGTGACTGAGTCCACGTCATGCACCTTGCCCAGGTCCACGTGGTATGTAATCAGGGTTTCGCCGTTGGGAGCCTGGGTCGTGCTGTGTGACACCTGGATGGCAAAGTAGCCCTTGCGCTGGTACAGGTCGCGGATGCGGCGATCGCCCTCGTTCAGAAGATCCTCGTCCACCGCTCCTTCCTCATAGACCGGGACCAGGTTGCGGATGCTGCCTTTGCTCATCTTGACGCCCACAACCACCACATCGACCCGGTGACCCTGGTTGACGTTGAAGTTATAGTTGAGATGGTTGACAGGCTGCTCATACTGCTTGCTGTCGAGCTTGACCTTGGCTTCCAGCTGCTGCCGCTTCTGGTAGTGGGCGCGCAGCTTGTCAAGCGCCGTGTTGACCGTGTCACGGGACACGCGGGCGCCTCGCTTGAGCTTGGCGGTTTTGCGCAGCTTGTCTGGGGTCAGGTCGCTTTGCCCGGTCAGCGTCACTTCGCCCACGCGGGCGCGCGGCCCCAGCGTTACCGTGTAGCTTACGTTGAGCTGCTGGTTGACAACATCGACCGAGTGACCCACGATCACCTGCGCCTGGTAGTAGCCGTCGTTTTGGAGCAGGGCTTGAATCAGCCGTGTGCCGCGTTCCAGCTTGCTCTCGGTGTAGGGGGTGCCGGGGCTTAGCTTGGTCGCACCCTGCAGCAGGCTGGTGGTGTTTTCGCTGCTGACACCGTTCACATTGACACGCCCGATAAACAGCTGGGGCGTGCCGTCGAACAGGATAGCGACGTCGTCGCCGGTGCGGACCCCAGCGACATCGATGGTGGTGTAAAGCCCGGTCGCATACAGCCGGCGAAGGCTGCTGCGCAGGTCCGCCGGGTCGAGCGGCTTGCCGGGCTGCAGGGCGAGCTCGGCCTGCAACGGCTCGATCCGCTCGGCCGACACACCGCGGAACTCGATCGTTGTGACCTTGAGTCCGCGCCAGGCAGCCAGGTTTACGGTGCCGGCGTCCTGGGTGCCGGGCGGGGGCGCAGCGTTGATGGGGTGGCTTTCGTCGTAGGCCGGCAGCTTGGCCGCGTCGGGCAGCTGCTGGG
>CAXTWU010000220.1:0-4039 GCA_964248025.1 uncultured Acidobacteriaceae bacterium
TGATGGAGTGGTCCTGCCGGATGGTGGCGAGCAACAATTGCATCATGACCTGCAGCCGCCGGAGATTGTGCCGTTCCTGAAGATCCTCGTCTGCCCCGGTCGGACGGAGGGCGTTTCCTCCGTGAGGGAGCGAGTCGGATTGCCCTGCGTCCATGGTGGTCTCCTTTTCCGTTTCGGTGAATCTTACGCCGATCTTTTCCCCGGTGCCTCCTTTTTGGATGCGGATTGTTTCAGGGGGTAGAGGTCAGGGAACGGGAGCGCCGCGGGTCCATGGAGACGCGAGGACCCCGTGGCCGTCGAGCAGGAAGTCGGCTTCGCCCAGGGTGTCGGTACGGAAGGTGCGGATGTGAGCGGCTTGGAGATGGTCCAGCGTGGCGGGGCGGGGGTGGCCGTAGAAGTTGTGGCGGCCGCAGGAGATGGCTCCAAAAGCCGGTGAGAGTGCCGCAAGAAACTGGGGGATGGTGGAGGACAGGCTGCCGTGGTGGCCGACCTTCAGCAGGTCGGTGTGCGGGAGGCCGGCGGCGACCATGCCGGCTTCGGCGAGCGCCTGGGCGTCGCCTTCCAGCAGGGCGGAGGTGTGGCCATAGCTGAGCCGGAGCACGAGGGAGTCGTTGTTGCCGGGCTCGGGTTTGGGGACGTACTCGCGCGAAGGCCAAAGGGTTTGCACTTCAGTGTTCGCGCCGAAGGCCCATCGGTCGCCTTGCCGGTGCTCTTCGACCGGGATGCCCTCGGCGGCGGCTTGGGCGAGCAGCGCGGCGTAGTGAGCGGATTTTGGGTTGTTGCCGACCAGCAGGACGCGCGGCTTGAAATTGGCCATGACGGCGGACATGCCGCCGATGTGATCTTCGTGGGCGTGGCTGATGGCGACCGCGTCGAGCCGCTGGATACCGCGCGCCCATAGAGTGGGCGAGACGACCTCTTCGCCGATGTCGAAGTTGCTGCCGGGCGGAGCACCGACAATGCCTCCGGCGTCGACGAGCATGGTTTTGCCGTCGGGGGTGATGACCAGGATGGCGTCGCCCTGGCCGACGTCGATGGTGGAGATCTGCAGGACGCCTGGGGTGTGTCGCACGGGCTGCGGCAGCACTACCAGGATGCCGGCCAGGAGTACGCAGGTAGCGGCGGCCGGAGGCGACCATCGTTCGCGGCGGCGGATGAGGAAGACGGCGAGGGCGAGCAGCACCACCCAGGCGAGAATGCGAGGGTTGGGCGGCGGGGGCAGGCGGTAGTCGCCGAACGGCAGCCGGGCGAAGCCGTCGACGATGGCGGAGACGATATGGAGCAAGGCCGCGGTGCCGGCCGCAGGCACGACGGCGAGTGACGGAGCGACGAGCAGGACGGCGAAGCAAAGCATGGCGGCCGGCAGCAAAAGGCCGAGAAACGGGACGATCAGGAAGTTGACCGGGAGGCCCAGCACTGTGATGCGGTGGAAGTACAAGGCCATGGGCAGGGCCATGACGAGTTCGACCAGGCAGGACACGAGAAGCAGTTCAAGCGCGCGGAGCAGAAAGGCGATGATGTTCGGAGTCCAACTACGGGCGATGCGGCGGCCTACGATGGGTTCGAGGTGAGCGGCCAGGAGGCGCAGTGACACCCGCCATTGCGCGACTCGCGGGGGCATGGAGGCGTCGAGCGGGACGAGGTAAAGATCGCGCAAGGCGTGGAGGTAAGGCGCGAAGGTGCGCTCGGCGAGTGGCGCGGCGAGGCCGCCGATGGCGACCACTGTGAGCAGGGTCATCTGCAGGCTGGAGCCGGAGAGTGCGCGGGGGTTGGCGGCCATGAGCAAGAGGCCGGCGAGGCCGAGCGCCTGGAGGGCGTGGCGCTCGCGAAACAAGAGCCGCCCCAGAAGAAACAGCATGACCATCCAGAACGAGCGTTGCACGGGCTCGCCGAAGCCGGTGAACAGGGCGTAGGCAAACGAGGTCGCGATGGTGAGCGCGGTCGCGGCCACACGTGGAAGTCGAAGCAGGCGGGCGAGAAGAAGGACGACCGACGAAAAGATGGCCAGGTGCATGCCGGAGACGACCAGCAGGTGAAAGGAGCCGGTGCGCTCGAAACCGGTGCGGGTGCGACGCTGGAGGTACGAGCGGTCGCCGGTCAGCATGGCGGTCAGCATGCTGGCGTCCTCGGGCGTGAGTTGGAGAAACGCCGGGAGGTGCCGCGCGGCAGGCATGGCGGCCAGAGTGACGACCCGGCCGCTGGCTTCGGTTTGCAGACGGTGAAGCGTACACGGGAAGGGGGGCGGGGCCGCGCCGAGGATACGGACTTTTGCGGCATCGGTCGAGCCCAGCGCCCCGATACCCTGGCCGCGCAGGTACTCGCCGGCGTCCCACACGCCGGGGTCGTTGTAGCGGCTTTCAGCACGAGGGGCCAGTGTGGCTTCGAGCCGGGTGCCGCAGCGCAGGGGCGGCAGGGGCGTGCCTGCGGCGGTGTAGACGGTCAAACGGATGCCGCCGGTGATGGACCGGCTTTGAGGGCTGCCGATTGCGTGGACACTGCTGAGCCGCAGGTCGATGCGCTGCGAGGTTTCGTCGCGGGTAGTGTGCTGGAAAAATTGCGTATAGGTGGTCTGCCGCTCGGGTTCGACGCGGACCACCTCGCCGGTAAAGGTTTGCGGCTTGTTTTCGAGGGCGATCAGGGCGAGTTGTTGTTGCGGGTCGACGGGTCTTTGCAGCTCGCTCGAAAGGCAGCCGAGCGCCAGAAACAATGCACCCAGCGCCGGCAGCAGCAGGCGCGGTGCGCGCGAAGCTGCGATGGCTGCTGTAAAGGCAAGCAGGACGGTGCCGAGCAGAAGAAAGGCCGGAGTCAACCAGCATCGCCCGGCGAGCGCGATGCCGAGCGCGAAGGCACATGCCGGCAGCAGCGCGGGGGCGCTTGCAAAGGCAAGCGGCGTGGCGGCGTGGTGGATCGGGCGCGATTTCGCGACAGCCCGGCTGGGCGCCTGCGTTTGCGGGATGGAAAGCGTGGCCGCCATGGAGTGCGCGGTCGCCGGGGCTTACCTGAGGCGCAGTTTCGCGACCGTTTCGAGATGAAACGTTTGCGGAAACATGTCGACGAGGTCGAGCGCGGTGACCGTGTAACCAGCATGGACCAGGATCGCGAGATCGCGGGCCAAAGTCGCGGGGTCGCAGGACACGTAGGTAATGTTTTGGGAATGGACGCGGGCCAGCAGGGCGGTCGCGTCGGGGCCGAGACCGGCGCGGGGTGGATCGAGTACGACCAGGTCGGGGGCTTTGCCGGTGTGGTCGCGCAGGAAATTGAGCGTACTGCTGTGGACGGCGCGGTGCGGGTGCGGGGGCAGGTTGTGCCGCAGGTCGGCCTGCGAAGCCGGCGCGCCTTCAACGGCGACGACGGTCTGGAACTGTTTGGCGAGCGCTCGGGCAAACAGGCCGACACCGGCGAACAGGTCCCAGGCGAGCGCGCCAGGATCGCCCTGGACGGCCAGACGCACGAGGGTATCGACCAGAAAGCGATTGCCCTGAAAGAAGGCACCGGCGGAGACGCGGTAGAGCTCCCCGGCCACCCGACAGGTGATGGAAGGCTCGCCCCATCGGGCCAGCTCGCGGCCGCCGGCGGCAATGCCTTCGGGCTCGTTCGCCAGCGTGGGTTTTGCGCCGCGCGTGTGGCGGCCGGGGCGCGCCGGCGCGGGGGCAAATAGAGCGGCGCCGTGCAGCTGCGGGATATTTCCCCGCAGGGTGGCGCAGAGTTTTTCAACGGTGCCCCGAGCGGCGGTTTTGCCGGGCGCGAGGCCGAAGGAAAGTAGCAGGGCCGAGCTGTCGTTGTTGGTGAAAAGTTCGGTTTCGGCGCACCATGTTCCTGCTTTTTGGGCCGCGAAAACGCGGCTCACTTCGGCGATGGCGTGCTGCAACAGCGGCGCGGCGATAGGGCAGGTTTCGACCGGCAGCAGCGCATGAGCGCCGCGCCGCTTGTAGCAGAGGCGGTCCGAAGCGGGGTCGACATGGAGCCGTATGCGGTTGCGATAGCCCCAGGGCTCGCCCGCGTGGGTGGTGATCCCCGGCAGATCGCGCAGGCCGGCGCG
>CAXTWU010000221.1:0-4014 GCA_964248025.1 uncultured Acidobacteriaceae bacterium
TGGTAGGCACGACTGGATTCGAACCAGCGACCTCTACCGTGTCAAGGTAGCGCTCTAACCAACTGAGCTACGCGCCTGCGTTTGCGCGGCAGGGCTGCCGCTCGCCCCAGTATAGCGCAACTTTTGCGATGCTCGGCGCAGCTCCGCATCATCCTAGAAAGGTATATGCAGGCGTGGGGCGAGGCAATCTGGTTTGTGGGCTCTGCCGTATGGCTCCTGGTCGCGGCGCTTTCGCTGCGCTTTCATGCGCCGGGCCGCACATTGGGCGCCATGGCCGTGGCCGTGCTTTTTTTCGCGGCCGGTATGTTTTTTTCGCGCTCCGGCGGCCGGCAGCCTACGCGCAAGCGTTAAGGGGCCAGGCTCTGCGGACCGGCCCAGCCCCACTGCACTTACCCGCTCCACCGTCTTCCGGCGCAGGGGCTAGTCGTACCGCTCAAACACGACCTGCTTCTTTTCCCAGCCCATACCCACCAGCCGGTCGCGGCTGGCTGAAACCATGTCGTTCAGCCCGCAGATATAGGCGTAAATATCGAACGGCCCTGATGGGTTGGTCTCAGGGGGTGCTTCGCTCGCGCCGCCCGCACCCACCGGCACGCGCTGCTCGGCACGCGCCGCCACCAGGCGCGCCACATGCTCCTGCACGTAGCCTCGGTGCCCGTTCCAGCCTTCCTGCCCGCGGCTCAGGGTAGCCACGTAATGGAAGTTTGAGTGCCTGGCGGCCAGCTGCTCAAAGTAGTCCTGGTAATAAATGTCCGACTCGTAGCGCGTGCCGTAAACCAGCCAGAAGTCCTTGCCTTCGCTGCGGTCCGGGCCGTTTTCCGGAAACAGGTACTGCGCAAAGCCGCGCATGGGGGCGATGCCGGTGCCGGTCGCAATAAACACCCCGTCCACCTGCGGCTGCCGCATGGTAAACAGTCCGTGCGCGCCGTGGAACTTCACCGTGTCCCCTTCGTTCAGGTCGCACAGCAGGTTGGAGAAAAATCCGCCTTCCACGCGGTTGACGCACACGTCAAACATGTTTTCGCGCGGCGCCGACGCGATCGAATAAGCGCGGGTCTGCTGCTTGCCGGTCGCGGGGTCGTCGGCGACGCAGGACACGAACTGGCCTGCTTTGAACGGGAACGCCGGCAGTTCGTCCACCGCGAACTCAAGGTGGAAGCACTGGGCTACATCGGACAGCAGGAGCTTTTTAGCGAGGCGGGCGGTTTGGAGCTGTCTCAAAGGGCGTCAACACTCTCTGGATAGGGATGGATGCGAGCCTCTAGTGTAACGCGAGCTCCGCCGTTTGCCCGTGCGCGCGACAAAGGGTTTTCATGCAAGCAGCCCCAGCGTGCGCTGGTCGCCGACTCCTGCAAAATACTTCCGCAGCGACCCCTCAAATACGCCCCCCGGTTCGTCGACGGCCGCGAACAGCGTCACGGACGAGCGAAACTTCAGGTCGTCGGGCGAGCCGAAGATCGCAGGGACGGTGGTGCCTTCGAGCGCGTTCACCGCTGCCGCGCACTCCCGAAGCCGCCGGCCCAGCACGGGGTGGCGCAGGTACGCCTCCGCTTCGGCGCGACCGTCGATGCCGTAATGCTCGGCCATGGCGCTCGAGCCCAACCCGCGCAGCTGCGGAAACACAAACCACATCCAGTGGGTCTGCTTGCGGCCTGCGCGCAGTTCCGCCAGGGCCTGCGCGTAGACCGGTTGCTGGGCCGAGATAAAGCGTTCCAGGGGGTCCATACCGGGCCAGAATAGCAACTTTTCATCGCTTGGCAGCCCAACGCAGCCCAACATGGATCAGCTGTCGCTTCATCTCACCCCGCTGGCATAAACTGACGGAGCCGAAACGAGGATTCTTTGCCGAGCACGTCGCCTGTTCCCCCCGTCCCCACACCCGACCTCCTTTGCTTCAGCCACCTGCGCTGGCACTTTGTCACCCAGCGGCCGCAGCACCTGCTCAAGCGCGCCGCGCGTGACCGGCGGGTCTTTTACTGGGAAGAGCCCATCGAGGACGCAAGCGCACCGGACGCCGGGACGCTGCGAATCCTCAAGGAAGGCGAGGGGCTGTGGGTTGTGCAGCCGCATCTGCCGCCCGGCACCGATGCCGCGAAACTGCAGCGCGACCTACTCGCCGGGCTGCTTGCCGATTTCGCGATCGAGCGCCCACTCGCCTGGTACTACACGCCCATGGCGCTGTGCTTTACCGGCGCGCTCACACCCCGTGCCACCGTGTACGACTGCATGGACGAGCTGTCCGGCTTTTTAGGCGCGCCGCCGGAGCTGCGCGAGCGCGAGCGCGAACTGTTTAGCCGCGCCGACGTGGTGTTTACCGGCGGCATGAGCCTGTATGAAAGCAAGTGCCGGCAGCACGGCAACGTCCACGCGTTTCCCAGCTCGATCGACGTGCCGCACTTTCGCGCCGCGCGTGAAAACGCTGCCGAGCCCCAAGATCAGGCCTCCATCCCGCACCCGCGCGCCGGCTTCTACGGTGTGCTCGACGAACGTTTCGACATCGCGCTCGCCGCGGAGCTGGCGCGCCTGCGCCCCGAGGTTCACTTCATCTATATCGGCCCCGTCGTCAAGATCGCGCCCGAAGCCCTGCCGCAGGCCGCCAACATCCACTACCTGGGCGGTAAAAGCTATGCCGAACTGCCGGCCTATCTCGCCGGTTGGAACGTTGCCCTGCTTCCGTTCGCGCGCAACGAGTCCACCCGCTTTATCTCGCCCACCAAAACCCCCGAGTACCTGGCCGCCGGCAAGCCCGTAGTGTCCACACCCATCCACGACGTGGTGAGCGGCTACGGCGATGAGGGCCTGGTCGCCATCGCGGCGACCGCGGAAGAGTTCGCCGCTGCCATCGACCGGGCACTGCAACCACCACCGCCCGAGTGGCGCGAGCGGGTCGAAGCGAAGCTGGCCACCAACTCCTGGGACCGGACCTGGGCCGGCATGCAGGCGCAGATCGAGGCAATCTTGGCGCGGCGGTAAGCCCGCTTCAAGCGGGATCGAGTGCGCGAAAAAGCTCGTCAAGGACGATGTGGATTGGCGTGCCCGGCACAGTCAGCGTGCCGGCGGCGGTCCAGGTGTCGCCGGTGCACATCTGTCCGGTTCTGGTTTGCGGGTCGATGATCCAGACCGTCTCGACTCCCATTCGCTGGTAATCCGTGACCCGCTCGCGCATCTCTGAAAAGGTATCATCGGGCGAAAGGATCTCAACGACCAGCACCGGCGGTTTGACGAGCACCGGCGGCTGGCTTTCCACGCGGACCAGTACCAGGCCGGGATACGGACGCGGGTGCGGGCGACGAAGGTCCGCTGCCCGGTCGATCCCATGACGGACCATGAGGCCTCGTGATTGCTGAACCATGCTGCCAGCTTGTATTGCAGTCGTGCGTGTTCCCATTTGCCCACGTTGCGTTCCCTGATTTCTCCATCGATGTATTCGCGATCAGGGCGGTAGGACGTTTCGAGGTATTCTTCAAGGGTGATGATGGGTGCGCGCGCCTGGGTCGCCATGGGCTGCCTCGTCTGTGTCGGCGGTGAGCTGACTCTGTGGCCCTCAGTCTAGCATTCACGCCTCCTGCAAACGCCTCTATAATCAGACATGGCTACCGCGCATACCGCGCAACCCGACCCACGCCGCGCCCCCGCCGCGCCCGGGAAAAAGCAGAATTGTGCCTACACACCCGAAGCCCTCGCGCTGTACGACGCGGACACCGCTGCCGTCACCGGACCGCGCTACGACCTGCTGATCGACACCGTCCGGCGCAACCGCCCGACCGACGACACCGCCATCATCCGCAAGGCGTGGGAGTTCTGCCTGCGCCACCATCGCGGCCAGCTGCGCGCCTCCGGCGAGCCCTATGTGCTCCACCCGCTTGAAACCGCGATCGTGCTCGCCGAGATGAAGCTCGACTCGACCGCCATCGCCGCCGGGCTGTTGCACGACGCGGTTGAAGACACCTCCGTGACCACGCCCGAGATCACCGCGCAGTTCGGCGAGCAGGTCGCGCACATCGTCGAGGGCGT
>CAXTWU010000222.1:0-4010 GCA_964248025.1 uncultured Acidobacteriaceae bacterium
AAGGGGAAAAGCAATGGATCGTTCAGCATCGGCGGAGTGGCAGGGTGGTTTAAAGGAAGGCAAGGGCACAGTTTCGTCTGCGAGCGGGGCACTCAAGGAGGTGCAGTACTCGTTTTCAACACGCTTTGAGAACGGCACGGGCACCAACCCGGAGGAATTGATCGCCGCAGCGCACGCGGGCTGCTTCTCGATGGCCCTGAGTGCGCAATTGGGAGAAGCGCAGTTGACGCCGGAGTCGATCAAAACTGCTGCCAAGGTGACTCTGGGCAAGGTGGAAGGCGGCTTTGCCATCACGGCCATCCACCTTACGACCGAAGCCAAGATTCCGGGCGCGGATGCAGCCGCGTTTGAAAAGGCGGCTCAGGCAGCCAAGGCAGGCTGCCCCATATCGAAGTTGTTCGCGAACAACACCAACTTGACGCTGGATGCGAAGCTGGTGTAACTACCGGGCAAAGGCAACCAAGTGCCGCGTTGCCTCAAGGCCTTGTCTGGGAGACAGCCTATTTACCGGCCGCGTTTTGAATCACGTACTGGCGCAGATTAGTGCTGATTTCAGCAGCCTGTTTCACACCGGCGTCCATCATTGAGAGCCACTGCTGGGAGGTTTCGTCCAACTTACCCATTTTCAGCAGGTAATTGGTCTGCACGATGATCTCAAGGGCATTGCTCAAGTCATGCACCAGGCGGCGGATTTCAGCCGCGTGACCGCCGGGGATACAGCCTACCTCTGTTTCCTTCATCTATTTCTCCTTGAGCCCCGTCCCATTCGATGCAGGCGGCTGAGCATTTGACAGAGAGAGTTTGCTTTGGGAGACTTGGAAGTGGTCCAGTACCTCGGCGCAACGAGGGAAAGGCGCAGGCAGTGCCGAAGTGGCGGAATTGGCAGACGCGCATGGTTCAGGTCCATGTACTCGCAAGGGTGTGGAGGTTCGAGTCCTCTCTTCGGCACCAATCAGTTCGACCCGTGACATCAGCGACCGGCGGGTCGCTTCTTTATTGCCTTTCAAACAGATCCTGGTAGCCGGCATACACGTCTTCAAACACAGTGTCCCAGCTGGCCCTGGCAGCGTAGGCCCTGGCCTCGCGACGCAGGAACTGATGCTTGTCAGGACCCACCAGCAGGGCGATCGCAGCATCGGCGAACTCGTTGTCATCGGCCACCAGGCCCGCGCCAGACGCGCGGATCAGGTGGGCCGGGCCGCCATTGGGCGTGACCACGGCCGGGACGCCAGAAGCCAGGGCTTCGAGCACCACATTGCCAAAGGTGTCAGTGTGCGAAGGAAAAACGAAACAGTCCATATTGGCGTAAGCCTCGGCAAGCGCTTCGCCGTGCAGCACGCCCGGGAAAAAGCCATTGGGAAGGGCCCGGCGCAGGGCCTGCTCTTCCGCCCCCTGGCCGATCACCACGAAGCGAACGTTGCCGAAGCCGCGCGCCCGCAGTTGCGTAGCCATGCGGGGCAGAAGCGCGACATTTTTTTCGATAGACAGTCTTCCCACGTAGCCGAGGGTCCATATGTTGCTTTCGCCAGGTGGAGGTACGGTGCGACGCGCCGGGGTAAACAGGCTCGCGTTGATGCCCCTTGTCATGAGCCGGCAAGGTCGGCCGGTAGCCTTGCCGAGCAGGTCGCAAAGCGCGGGGTTGGGCGCGAACAACGCGTGGGCCAGCCGGTAAAAGCGGGTCGTCGCCCCAAGAGCCGCGTTCTGCAAGCGGGCAGCGGCCGGCGCGCGCGCGCCGGCAGGCAAGACCCGCAAGGCCCAGCCCGCTCGATGGGCCGCGTACTCATGCAGGTTGGTGTGCCATGAGGCCGCAAGCGGCACGCCCAGCCGTCGAGCCATGACGGCACCGAGCATGCCGACTTCGCTGGGTCCCGTGACGTGGATGAGATCGGGGCGGAACTGTCGAAGAGCCTCGAGCACGGCCGCGCCGTGGCGAGCAAAGAGCGGGTCGTAGCGCAAGTCCCTGTCTAGGGCGAACGAGGCAAAGCCACGAGGCAATTGCAGGCTGCCCGGCGTGGCCTGCGCGCGAACCCCGCCCGCCCGCACACAGAAAAATGGCTTGCCGGTACGCGCAGCCCACTCCGTAAACTGCCGCGAGGTATGCGCGACGCCATTGACCTCGTGAAAGGAGTCGGGGAAAAAGGCGACTCGGGGCGTCCGCAGGCCGGTCATGCCAACCAGTCTAGCCCCCTGTTAATCCCCCAGCGCCAGATGTAGTTCGCTGCCCTCAAACCATGCAAGGCGCAGCCCGCGGGAGACAGGTCGTGAACCCAGGAGCCGCACCCCCCCGAGCACCAGGCGAATATAGGCGGGCGCAGCCGCCTTGGGCCACAGGGTCGCCACGGGCTGCGGCAAGCCGTCGGCACCGGGGTGGTAAACGCGCTCGTCCCAGCGGCGTGAGCCCTGCGGGAACTCCGGGTAGTCGCGGATCACGTCAAGGGTCGAGCGGAGCACGCGATGCTTGAAAGGCTCGGCGTACTGGGGCATGAAGAGGATGTGACTGCGCCCCTTGTAGCGAATCTCGTGCACAAACTCAGTGAAGCTGGTCGCATTGGTCAGGTTGATGTTGGCATTCGGCTCCAGGCCATGACGGTCGCCGCCCGAGATGAGCAGCCGGCCGGACTGCCGGGCCATCTCGCGGACGGCACGGTTTTCGCGCCAGCCGCGTAGCCCATTCAGCTCGAGCGCATGGAGATAATCCCCGTTTTCAGCCAAAAAGCGGCGAACGAGCTCCGCATGGCGCGACGCACCGACCAGGTACAGATCCCACATGGGGTGATTGAAAACGATCAAAACATTGGGCAGCGCGTGGAGGGCGGACAGGATTTCCGTGAGGCGCGCGCTGGGGTTGGGCATGGCGGCGGCCCCGGCCGTGAACTCGGCGAAACACTCCATCCAGCCGGGCCCGGCATCGCTCGGCAGGTTGTGGATCCCGAGATGGAAGCTTTGATCGCCGCCGTAAGGCACACTCCACTCCACCGAAACCGGGATGTGGCGCGAGGAAGCGACAGTGCGCAGCAGCATGGGCGCGTTGATGTTGTCGTGGTCCGTCAGTGAAACCAGGGGGCAAAGGCCGAGCCTCTCAATCTGGCTCCCTTCTAGGTCAAAGGCGAGTTTCGGGGTCAGCGGCGGGGTCCAGTAGCTTTGGGCGTAGTCGACGGCGACCCGGTGTTTGGTCCGGGCGCTGTGCTCCACCCGGCGCATCACGCGCTCCAGGCCGGGGATGCGATGGCTCAGGGCAGCGATAAAGTCGAGAGTTTCGCAGGACTGGTTGGTATGGCTGTGGAGCGATACTCCGGTGATATAACTTTCAGCTGCCGCTTCGTCCTGCCACAGATATGAGATCTGTCTCCCCTGCCACATACGGGTTTCTCCTTGGTTTCCATGGTCGACATGCACTATGAATGGGGCATGACGACGCGGCCAAAAGATACGCATTCCATTACTTTCGTTTGGAGGGGGCAAGCCGGTGTTCAGGTTTTGGGCAGAATCGCCGATGAAAGAAGTGCAAGCGCGAATCGGCCTTGGGTGCCCTGCGCGACAGGAGGAAATGGCATGATTGTGAGCGAAGAGCAGCGGCGCCATCCGCGCCTGCGTTGTTTCGGTTCCGGTGAGGTTCACTTCGAGGTCAATGGTGTTCCCTGCCCTGCCAAGGTTCTGAACCTGAGCCTGGAGGGTTGCCTCTTGATCTTGCAAGCGCCGGACCAGCAACCGTGGATGGAACCGCTCACAGTGGCTCCTGACCAGTTTGTTGAAATCCTGTTCAGCGTGAACCAGCTGCCGTTCCGGGTGCGTGGGCAGGTCAAGGTAATCCGGCCGAACCAGGAGCTGGGATTGCAGTTTCCGGCCCTCGGCCACCGGACGCGGACCCGGCTGGAGGACCTGATCGAGGAGCTGAGGGAAAGTTGTCGACGCATTGGCGGGATCGAGGTACGCACTTCGCTTGAAATGCTGGAACCGACCCATAAACCTCGCCCTGCGTGCTGACGAGACCACGCTTTTAGCGAGACCGG
>CAXTWU010000223.1:0-4009 GCA_964248025.1 uncultured Acidobacteriaceae bacterium
ATGTACGCGCTCGGCTACTCGCTCGACAACCTGTCGCTGATGGCGTTGACCATCTCGACCGGCTTTGTGGTTGACGACGCGATCGTAATGATCGAGAACATCTCGCGCTATCTGGAAGAAGGCGAGCCGCCGATGCAGGCGGCGCTTAAGGGCGCGGGACAGATCGGCTTCACGATTCTGTCGCTGACGATCTCGCTGATCGCGGTACTCATTCCGCTGTTGTTCATGGGCGACGTGGTGGGGCGCTTGTTTCGCGAATTTGCCGTCACGCTTGCAGTGACGATCATCATCTCGGCCGTGGTCTCGCTCACGCTTACGCCCATGATGTGTGCGCGGATCCTGCGGCACCGGCCGGAGAAGCAGCAGGGTCGCTTGTACCGCGCCTCCGAGCGCGCGTTTGAGAATATGATCGCCTTTTACGGGCGCACTCTGCGCTTTGTGCTGCGCTTTCAGCCGGTAGCCCTGCTGGTCGCGGTCGCGACGCTTGCGCTGACGGTGTTTCTCTATGTCGTGATTCCCAAAGGCTTTTTTCCCATCCAGGACACGGGCGTGATCCAGGGCATTTCGCAGGCTTCGCAGACCATTTCCTTCCAGGCTATGGCGCAAAAGCAGGAGCAGCTGGCGCGCGTCATCCTGGCCGACCCCGCCGTGGAAAGTCTCAGTTCATTCATCGGTGCCGATGGTACGAATACGACGCTCAACAGCGGCCGGTTTTCGATCAATCTCAAGCCGTTTTCGGAGCGCAGCATCACCGCCTCCGACGTCATTCGCCGCCTGCAGGGCAAGGTCGGCCAGGTGGAAGGCATTGAATTGTTTATGCAGCCGGTACAAAACATCACGGTGGACGACCGCGTGACGCGGACGCAGTACCAGTTCACCTTGGAAGACCCGAGCCAGACCGAGCTGAACCTGTGGACCGGCAAGTTTGTGGATCGTTTAAAGCAGCTTCCCGACCTGGAAGACGTGGCCACCGATCAGCAGACCGGTGGACTGGCGGCCATGATCCATATCGATCGTGTCACGGCTTCGCGGCTCGGCATTGCGCCCACCACGGTCGACAACACGCTGTACGACGCCTTCGGCCAGCGTCAGATTTCGACCCTTTACACGCAGCTGAACCAGTACCACGTCATTCTTGAAACGCAGCCGGAGTTCCAGCGCAACCCCAACAAGCTGAACGACCTTTACCTGCAGGCCGGCTCGTCTTCGGGCGTCTCGGGCGCGGGTGCGACACAATCGTACGCTTCGTCGAGCTCATCGTCGGCGGGTTCGGCGGCGACTACCACCTCTGTCATGTACACGCCCAGTTCGGGCGTGCTGTCGGCGCCGGCCAGCTCGCTTTCCCCCAATGGCACCACTGCCACGACCGCGAGCAACACCAACACCACCGCCAACACGGCCACGCAGAACCAGATTCCCCTGAGCACATTCGCAACTATCACCCCGAGCAGCGAGGCCTTGTCGATCGAGCACCAGGGCCAGTTCCCGGCGGCCACGGTGTCGTTCAACCTGGGGCCGAAAGCAGCGCTGGGCGACGCGATTGAGGAGATCGACAAGGCCGTGCAGGAGCTGCACTTCCCGGCCAGCGTGCAGGCCGACTTCGAGGGCACCGCGGCTTCGTTTCGCAACTCGCTTTCAAACGAAGGCCTGCTGATTCTCGCGGCGCTGATCGTTGTCTACATCGTGCTGGGCGTGCTATACGAGAGCTTTGTCCACCCCATCACCATCCTGTCCACGCTGCCGTCGGCCGGGGTCGGCGCGCTGCTCGCGCTGATGCTCTTCGGCCAGAGCCTGTCGGTGGTCGCGATTATCGGCATTATTCTGCTGATCGGCATCGTCAAAAAGAACGGCATCATGATCGTCGACTTCGCGCTGGAAGCAGAGCGGCTCCACGGCAAAAGCTCGACCGAGGCCATCTACGAAGCCAGCCTGCTGCGCTTTCGCCCCATCATGATGACGACCATGGCGGCGCTGCTGGGCGGCCTGCCGCTCGCGTTCGGCAGCGGATCGGGCTCCGAGCTGCGACGTCCGCTCGGCATCGTCATGGTGGGCGGCCTGCTGGTTTCGCAGGTGCTGACGCTCTACACGACCCCGGTCATCTACATCTTTTTCGACAACCTAGCGCAGCGCTTCGGGCGCAAGCCGGCCCAGCCGCGTACGGGCAATGAGCCGCAAAACAGCTCGCCGGCGCCCGAGGTCGCAGGCCGCGCATGAGCCTGTCGCAGCCCTTTATCGACCGGCCGGTCGCGACCACGCTGCTGACCGTCGCGATCGCCATTGCCGGTATCATGGGCTACCTGGTGCTGCCGGTCGCGCCCCTGCCGCAGGTCGACTTCCCCACCATCAACGTGTCGGCTTCGCTGCCCGGCGCGAGCGCCGAGATCATGGCCTCCTCGGTCGCGACGCCGCTGGAGCGGCAGTTTTCGCACATCGCCGCTGTCTCCGAAATGACCTCGTCGAGCTCGCTCGGTTCGACCAACATCACCCTTCAGTTCAACCTGAACCGCAACATCGACGGCGCGGCGCGCGACGTGGAAGCGGCCATCAACGCCGCGCGCACCTATCTGCCGGCCAACCTGCCCGGCAACCCGACGTATCGCAAGGTCAACCCGGCCGACGCGCCCATCATGATTCTTGGGCTTACCTCGACCAAGTACGACACGGCCAAGCTGTACGACATTGCGTCGACGATCATGCAGCAAAGGCTCTCGCAGATTGAGGGCGTGGGCCTGGTGAACGTGGGCGGCGGCGCGTTGCCGGCGGTGCGTGTGGAAGCCAACCCCATGCAACTGGAGGAGTACGGGCTGACGCTTGCCAACCTCCAGTCGACGCTTTCGGCGCAGAACACCGATGTGGCGCGCGGCCAGCTGCAAAACGGCGACACCAAGGTCGACATCGTCACGAACGGACAGATTTCGCGCGCCGACCAGTACCGCCCGTTGATCGTGGGCTACCACAACGGTGCCGCCGTGCGGCTCGAGGATGTCGCGGACGTTCTGGACTCGACGCAGAACGTGCGCGCGGCCGGGTACCTCAACAACATCAAGTCCGTCACCGTCATCATCACGCGGCAGCCCGGCGCCAACATCATTGAGACCAACCAGCGCATCCGCGATGCGCTGCCGTCGCTCCAGGCCTCCATTCCGCAGGGCATCAACGCGACCATCGTGCTCGACCGCACGACGACCATTCGCGCTTCCGTGTCGAACGTCGAGGAAACGCTGCTTTTCTCGATCGTGCTGGTCATCGGGGTCGTGTTCGTGTTTCTGCGCAACCCGCGTGCCACGCTCATCCCCGCGGTGGCGGTACCCGTTTCGCTGATCGGCACCTTTGCCGTCATGTACCTGTGCGGCTACTCGCTCGACAACCTGTCGCTGATGGCGCTGACCATTGCGACCGGTTTCGTCGTCGACGACGCGATCGTTGTGATGGAAAACATTTCCCGTTTTCTCGAGCAGGGCTACGCGCCCCGCGCGGCCGCGCTCAAGGGTGCCAGCGAGATCGGCTACACCGTGTTCACGATTTCCATCTCGCTCATCGCGGTGTTTATTCCCATCCTGCTGATGGGCGGCATCGTCGGCCGGCTGTTTCGCGAGTTCGCGGTGGTGCTGTCGACCGCCATCCTGGTGTCGATGGTGGTTTCGCTCACCACCACGCCGACCATGTGCGCGTACCTGCTGAAACACAGCCCCAAGGAGGAGCGGCACAACTGGCTTTATCGCACCAGTGAGCGCGGCTTCGACTTGATCCTGAAGATCTACCGTGCTTCGCTGATGTGGGTGCTCGACAACCCCGGCGTCACCATCGTGGTGCTGCTGCTGACCATCGCGCTGAATGGATTGTTGTTTGTCCGGGTACCGAAAGGCTTCTTTCCGGAGCAGGACACAGGCATCGTTTTCGGAGGGCTGCAAGGACCGTACAACGCGTCGTTCAACCTGATGAACAACTCGGTCAAGCAGATCGTCCGGGTCATCAAGGCCGACCCCGGCGTGGCCAACGTCAACGCGTA
>CAXTWU010000224.1:0-1338 GCA_964248025.1 uncultured Acidobacteriaceae bacterium
AACAGGTTCACCAGCCGGCCTCCAAAGACAAACATCAGCAGAAGGCTGAGGATGCCGAGCTGGTCGTAGACCTGGAGGGCGCGGGTGGGCAGCAGATGGCGGATCAGGTGCGAGCCGTCGAGCGGCGGCAGCGGCAGCAGGTTAAAAAACGCCAGAAACAGGTTCAGCGTCAGGCCCATGTAGAGCAGGATCACGGCCGGAAACATGGCGGGCGCGCCGTCCATCAGTGAAGGGTCGAAGCCGCCGTACGCGAGGCCGCGCACCAGCCCTTCGGCCGCGGGCGAGGCCTTGGCCAGCGCCACCAGAGCGACCGTACAAACGACGGAGATCAGCAGGTTGCTCGCAGGCCCGGCAAGGGTGGTCAACACGTCGCCCCGGACGTAATTCTTGAAGTTGCGCGTGTTGACCGGGGTGGGCCGCGCCCAGCCGATCAGGAACCGCCCCCCGTAAGGGCCCAGAAACAGCATGGCCAGCGGTAGCAGCACCGTCCCGATGGGGTCGATATGCTTGGCTGGATTGAGTGTGATGCGCCCCAGCATACGCGCCGTCTGATCGCCCAGGCGGGAAGCAGTCCAGGCGTGCGCCGCCTCATGGAGCGACAAGGAAAACAGGAGCAGAACGAATTCGAAGATCTTGAGGACGATTTCTTGCTGATTCATAGGCGAGGCAGGCTGATGCTAGCACGGCCTGTTTCCGGGCAGCCATTGGATTGGACGGCCCGGCGGCCCACAGGTCACTCCCTTTGTCATGCCGCGATCATGGGCGACTGCCGGGCGGCGGCCCTTCCTGCCCGGCGTCCTCGAAACGCCTGGCCTCCTTTTTCTTTTTGATCTCCTTCGCCGGAATGCCGCCGACGATGGAGTGGTCCTCGACCGGACGGGTCGCGACGCCCATGGCGCCGACGGTTGCATCCTCGCCGACGCTGACCCCGGCCATGATGGCGGTGTGGTAGGTGAGCCGCGCACCGGGGCCGATCTCCGTTTTGCGGTTTTCGACGACCGAACCGTCGACGGGATCGTGCGCGTGCGAGTAAACCGCCGCGAAGTCCGAGATGGAGGTGCCCTTCTTGATGACGATCTCGCCCCGGTCGTCGAGGATGACGTAGCGGTGGATCACGCAGTCGTCCTCGATGGTGAGGTTGTAGCCGAAGGAGAACTCGACGCCGTGAAAGATCTTTACGTTTTTGCCGATGTGCTTGAAGATGTGCCGGCCCAGCATGGCGCGAAACCGGAAGCCGAGCCAGTGATTAAGCGCGACCGGCGAACGGTCAAACATCTGCCAGAAGTAAATGAGCGGCTTGATGGACGCGTACCGTTCCTCGTCGATGTCGCCGTAGTA
>CAXTWU010000224.1:1438-4009 GCA_964248025.1 uncultured Acidobacteriaceae bacterium
GGGCCGCCAATCGAGGCCATCTTCATCATCCGCATCGATTGCGCCTCATTACTCGCATACACCAGTGGCCCCAGCTTCGCGCCAAGGCCCGAGGCCATCCGCTCCGCGATGGCCTGCGCGTGTTTCAGGGCCTTGCCCGCGGCCTCCGCGCTCAGCGAGGTGTCATCCGCCAGTGACCAATCGATGGCGCCGCTCTGGTTCGCGCCTGCGCTGACAGCGGCGGCCAGCGTTTTTGAAGCAACATCCGCGCCCACGCGCACGGTCCAGCTTTGCTGTGCCTGGAACTTGCGCCCGGCCCGCTCCTCCGGGCTTTGCTGCGGCTGAAAGTCCTGCACGGGCCCGGTGCCCTGCCCTTCGCTTTCGATCGCCTCGTGCGGCACACCGGCTTTCGCAAGCGCGTCGGTGATCGCTTTGGACGTCGTCGCCGCCTGCTGCGTCACCTGCGGCGAGGTGGCCGCATACAACTGGTAGCCGATGTGTACGGTCGCGGTGTCGGCGCGCCGCTCGGCTTCCTCGGTGGTGGTGACGGCGATGGTCCGGTTGGCCGCGCTGACCTGCACCTGCTGCGCCCCGGCGCTCGCAAGTGCCGTCCCACACAAAAGCACACCAAATAACAAAGCCCTGCTTACGCTCATACTGCCTCCACGCCTGCTCAGGTAGACACCGGTGCACCACCATTCGTTTCCGCGTTCTGCGGCGCACACCCAAAGGCTCGCAGCCTCGCCAGCACGCCCACGGCAGCGCCTGAGTCCACCGCCTCCGCTGCGCGCTCCAGCCCTTCGCCTAGCGTCGGAGCGAGCCCGGCGACCACCAGCGCGGCCCCCGCGTTGAGCAGCACGATGTCGCGCCGGGCACCACGGTCTTCGCCGCGCAGAATCGCCTCGATCAAAGCTGCGTTTTCGCGCGCGTCGGCCCCGCCGCACAGCTCTTCCAAACCGGCCAGGCGCAACCCGTAGGTTTCGGGCCACAGCACGCCCGGGCGCACCGCATCGCCCTTGACCGCCGACCAGCGGCTTTCGCCCGTCACGGTCAGCTCGTCCAGACCGGCGCTCCTGCCTTCCACCCGCCCGTGCACCACCCAGCTGTGGCGCGTTCCCAGCATCCGCAGGGCTTCGGCCATCACCGGGATGCGCTCCTCCGCGTACACGCCGACCACCTGCGCCGCGGCTCCGGCTGGGTTGGCGAGCGGGCCCGCGAGGTTGAAGATCGTGCGAAAGGGCAATGCCCGGCGCACCGGCGCGACCCGTCGCATGGCCGGATGCAGCCCTGTGGCGAGCAGAAACATGAAACCCGTCGCGCGCAGGCACTCGGCGGCCTGCCCGGGCGCGAGGTCGATGGGAACACCGAGCGCCTGGAGCACATCGGCGGAGCCGCACATGGAGGTGACGGCGCGGTTGCCGTGCTTGGCTACCCACGCGCCTGCCCCGGCAGCCAACAGGCCCGCGGCGGTGGAGATGTTGAAGGTTTGGAGGCCGTCGCCGCCGGTGCCGCAGGTGTCGACCAGCCGGGCCCGCTCGTCGGCCGCAAGCGGGACCGGCGTCGCCGCCGCGCGCATGGCTTCGGCAAAGCCCGCCAGCTCTTCGGCCGTTTCGCCGCGCGCGGCGAGCGCGGCCAGCAGCGCGGCCAGCGGCAGCTGCCAGCCCGAGGAAGCCTCCGCTTCCGGCGCTTGCAGCAGGGCGGTCAGCAGCGCGCGCGCCTCGGCCCGCGGCAGCCGCCGGCCTTCTACCGCATCCTTCACCATTGCGCGAAACGGGTCTGTCTCCACACCCGTATGGTAGCGGAGCGTTGCACGTGATGAACGCGGGCCGTTTGCCGGCCTTGCACCCCTCTGACAGTCGTGTGCCGGCGCTTATACAATCGAGCGGTCGCGGTCGGATCGGTCATCTCCTATGAAAATTCACGAGTACCAGGCCAAAAGCATTCTGCGCGAGCACGGCGTGCCCGTGCCACAGGGCGAAGTCGCCAATACGCTGGAAGAAGCGGTCGAGGTCGCAAAGCGGCTGATGCATGGCGGTGCCACGGGCGTCGTCGTCAAGGCACAGATCCACGCGGGCGGGCGCGGCAAGGGCGGCGGCGTCAAGGTGGCGCGCACGCTCGAGGACGCGGAAACGTACGCTTCGCAGATTCTGGGCATGCAGCTGGTGACGCACCAGACGGGGCCCTCGGGGCAGCGGGTCGGGCGCTTGCTGATCGAGGAAACAGCCGCCATCGACCGCGAGCTCTACCTGGGCATTGTGCTGGACCGCGCGCAGTCGCGGCTGGTCTTTATGGCGTCGCAGGCCGGCGGCATGGAGATCGAAGAGGTGGCGGCCAAGGACTCGGACGCGATCCGCAAGGTAGCGATCGACCCGGCGGTGGGCTTTCAGCCGTACCAGGCGCGCGAGCTTGCGTTTGCGCTGGGCCTCAAGCCGTCGCAGCTGCAGGCCGCGGTCCGGTTTATGCGCGGGCTCTATGACGTGTTTCTCGCGACGGATGCTTCGCTGCTCGAGATCAACCCGTTTATCACGACGGAGGACGACAAGCTGCTGGCGCTCGATTGCAAGCTGACCTTTGACGACAACGCGATGTTTC
>CAXTWU010000225.1:0-3986 GCA_964248025.1 uncultured Acidobacteriaceae bacterium
ACGCCTGGGAGAACCTGCCGGAGCCCAAGCAGCACCTCACCTATGTCATCGTCACGCCCGAAGGGCAGGCGACAAACTTTCACATCGGTCCCCATGCTCCGCAACTCGGCGGCGATGACGTGCACCTGGTACACCGTTTGTGGCTCAACATTTCGCGCGACCCGTCCTTCACCAACCTCCACCATTCCGATATCGTGACCTACGCTTTGACGCGACTCGCGTCGGACTATGCTCGAGACAAGACCGGCATCCTCCATGAACTTCGCCGTTTTGAAAGTCGCGCGGCCAGCACGGCGCCCTCCCGGCGTACGCCCGCCGCCGTCGAAGCCGCCAACATGCCCATGCGCGCCCTCCACGACTCCGACCGCGGCGATGAATAGGCTGACAAGAATGGAGAACAAACCCATGCCCCTCAGCGGTTCGATCAAAGCCCTGCGGCATTACGCTATCGACGGCGTCGCCGCCATCGCACCCGGAGAGGGCGGCCTTCCAAGGATCCGCATCACCACTCCCGAGGCCGAGGCCGACATCTACCTCCACGGTGCCCAGGTCACATCGTGGAAGCCCCGCAGCACACCGGGTGCGCACCCGTCCGGCTTCGAGGAGGTTCTTTTCCTCAGCCAACACTCGCGCTGGGAGCCCGGCCGTGCCATTCGAGGCGGCATCCCGGTCTGCTTTCCCTGGTTCCGGGGCAAGGCAGACGACCTCAAGGCTCCGGCCCACGGCTTTGCCCGCACCCGTGCCTGGAATCTGCTCGGCATCGAGCAAAATACCGAGGCGGTTGTCGTCGCGCTGCAGCTTGAAAGCGACGAGCACACCCGTCGGTGGTGGCCCTACGAGTTCCGCGCGACCCTCGGCATCACCGTCGGGGCTCGACTCGGGCTTGCGCTGACGGTCGAAAACACCGGTTCCGAGCCGCTGCGGTTTGAAGAAGCGCTGCACACATACTTCCGCGTCAGCGACGTCTCGAAAGTATGGGTTGAAGGACTTGACGGCACGGCTTATCTCGACAACAATGCGGGCAACAGCGAGAAAAGACAAGCGGGTTCCGTCGCGATCTCGGGCCCAACCGATAATGCCTATCTCGCCATTACGATGCCGCTGACCCTGCACGACCCACTTGCCGGAAGACGCCTCCAGACTTTCAAGTCGGGATCGCGTACCACGGTGGTTTGGAATCCCTGGCAGGAGGCGGCGGCCGCGCTCGCCGACCTCGGCGACGAAGAATGGCGAACCATGTGCTGCGTGGAAGCCGCCAACATCCTTTCGGACGCCGTCACGCTCGCTCCCGGCGCGGCTCACACCATGAGCGCGACTTTATCGGTTGCGCCGCTTGAAACAAACGCCGTTATCGTGCCCACAACCCGAAATGCCCAATAAATCGACGTTATGCGGCTTCATCGAACCGCGGCTGGTTCCAGCTCGTTGTTCAACGCAGTTTCCAGGCGGTGGAACGACGCGCAGCGGCGACCGGTGCACGACCGAACTGCTTCGGCGAGCAGCCGATTACCCTTTTAAAGGCCTTGCCGAAGGCGCTTTCAGATTGGTAGCCGAGCGAAAAAGCGACTTCGGCGACAGACTTGTCTGTGTTCTTCAATCGACTGCCGGCCAGCATCATTCGCCAATGGGTCAAGTATTCCATGGGTGCTTGCCCGGCTCTTTCTTTGAAGCGACAGGCAAACATCGATCTTGACATACCGGCACGCTCCGCCAGGGCTTGCAGTGTCCACGGATGCCCGGGGTCGTCGTGCATGCAGGTGAGCGCCGCGCCTATGTGCTTGTCTGCCAGCGCGAAAAGCCAGCTGACACCTCCACTCGTCCCCTCGGCCAGATGCAGCCGAAGCGCCTGCACCAGCATGACATAGGCAAGCTGCTGGGCAATCAGGGAGCCGCCTGGCCGCGGGTTGCGCAGCTCCTGTCCCATGCGGTCCAGCGACCAGCGCATCGCGGCTTTGTCCGACTCGCTGCGTATGTGCACGATGGGCGGCAGCGACCGCAATAACAGGTCGGCATGACTGCCGGTCAGCAGGAAGTGGCCGCCGACCAGGTAACGCCCCGCGATCTGAGGGTCGGGAGCCAGGGGACCCGTCTTCCACGTGGAACGAACGATCTCAAAATCAACCGGCGTTAGGGACAGATTGGTGGCAAGCGAGAAAGGCAGCCCGCGCGGCAGCAGAAAACAGTCTCCAGCCGTGAGCAGCACAGCCTCCGGCACGCTTTCCACACGCAGCCAGCACTGGCCGGAAAGCATGGCATAACACTTAATGCCGGCATGCCGGGGCCATTGGATCGCCATTTCACCCTCGACCGCGAAGCCGCCCGACACATAGCTCTGCGGCTGCAGCAGCGACAACACATCCGACAGTGGGTCCATGCAGCCTCCAGCACACAACGTCCAGCACGCAGGTCAGGACGATCAGACCAGTAACACAGACTTTCAGCATAGATCGTACATGCCATGCGGCCCATCTAGTCAGAACAGGCGCGGCGATGGCCTTTAACGAGATGGAGCGGCAATCAGAACCGCAAGGAGGTTCCCTTGCCCGAAAAGGAGAGTTCAACATGCGTATCTTTGTCACCGGTGCTACCGGGTTTATCGGCGCGGCGGTTGTTCCGGAGCTGATCCATGCGGGCCATCAGGTCCTCGGACTGACACGGTCCGAAGCGGGTGCGGCGGCGCTCCGACGCGCCGGAGCTGAAGTGCATTACGGCAATCTGGAGGATTTGCAGAGCCTACGCAATGGCGCGTCTCAATCCGACGGCGTGATCCATCTAGCCTTCGATCACAACTTCGCCAACTTCGTGGAAAACTGCGAAAAAGACAGGCGCGCGATCCAGGCTCTCGGCGACGCACTAAGCGGATCGGACCGGCCACTGGTGATCACCTCCGGCACCGGCATGGGGAACACTGTGCCGGGCGAATCCGCCAAGGAAAACAATGTGGACCTCAACTTTCCGCGGAAAGCCTCGGAGGAAGCCGCCGCTTCGGTTGCGGAACGTGGCGTAAAGGTGCTTGTGGTACGCCTTGCGCAAGTACACGATCCGGTCAAGCAGGGGCTCATCACACCCTACATCCAGGTCACCCGGGAAAAAGGAATGGCGGCCTACGTCGGTGCCGGAGCGAATCGCTGGCCGGCGGCGCACGTCAGCGATGTGGCCCGTCTTTACAGGCTGGTGCTCGAAAAGGGCAAAGCCGGAAGCCGGTATCACGCGGTCGGAGAAGAAGGTATCCCGGTCCGCGACATCGCTCAGACGATCGGCCGCGGTTTGAAGCTACCGGCCGTCAGCCTGTCGCCCGAGGAGGCCAAGGCTCATTTCGGATGGCTCGCCATGTTCGCCGGGCTGGATATTCCGGCTTCGAGCGCGCTGACACAGCGACAGCTTGAATGGCACCCGGCTGGTCCCGGGCTGATTGCCGACCTCGAAGAGGTGCGCTATTGAGCAGGTTGATGAGTGGCGAAGCTTGCCCAGCGGCTCATCCGCTTCGCTAGAACGTAGCCAATACCCAGGGGGAGGGCCGCAAACTGCCGGTCTCCCCTCTTCATGAACGGCTTCTAGCGCACCGTCGCCCCCGGCTCCAGCCGCAGCACCTGTACCCCTGTGTTGCCGATGTACTTTTCAAGCTCGTCCGGCGTGCCCGTCAGCTGCGGCATCGTGCCCCAGTGCAGGGGCAGCACCACATCCAGGCCGAGATATTTGGTGGCCAGCGCCGCCCCGCGCGGGTCCATCGTAAAGTGTCCACCGATCGGCAGCATGCCGAACCTGGGCCCGTACAGGTCGCGGATCAGCTGCATGTCGCTGAAGACATCGGTGTCGCCCGCGTGGTACAGCACCGGCCCGTTCGCAACGGTCAAGACAAACCCCGCCGGCTCCCCGCCATACACAAACGTACCGCCGTCCTGGATGCCCGATGAGTGGCGCGCCTGCGTCATCGTGATCGTTACGTCGGCATGCGTCACGCTGCCTCCGTAACCGATGCCGATGGT
>CAXTWU010000226.1:0-3978 GCA_964248025.1 uncultured Acidobacteriaceae bacterium
TGCATGACGGACGCACCCTGTGCCTGCTGGCCGAGGGCCGGCTCATCAACCTGGCGGCAGCCGAAGGCCACCCGGCCAGCGTAATGGACATGAGCTTCGCGAACCAGGCACTGGCGGCCGAGTACCTGATGCAGGAGTACAAAACCCTGCCGAAGGACGTGTTTCCGGTCCCCGACAACCTCGACAAGCGTGTCGCCAAGCTCAAACTGGCTTCGATGGGCGTCGACCTCGACGTGCTGACCCCGGAACAGGTCGAGTACCTGGCCGGATGGTCGGAAGGCACCTAGACGTTCCTGGACGAAGTCCGGCTTGGGACGCGCGTTTCGACAGCAAATCGGTCAAAGGCGCGCGCGTCCGGTCCGGCTTGGAGAGCCGATGTCCCAAAGCCTTGTCCACTCCCTGCGGAGAGCCGGTTGCGTAGGGAGCCATCCATGGCAGGGTAAGGCTACAACTTCAGGCCAGGCATGAACGATGAGGCAGCCGCGAATCGCAGAACTGGTCCAAGCTGGGGTTGGGCGGAGACGGTTGCGCTGCTCCTGTGGTGCGCTGTTGCCGCCTTCGCCACGTGGCAGCACGTGCCGTGGGCCGATGAAGCACAGGCCTGGCTGCTGGCCGCCGACGTCAGCTGGAAAACCCTGTTTGTTCATAGCCTGCGCTACGAGGGCTCTGGCGGTTTGTGGCATGCATGTTTAAAGCTGCTGCAAGGCATGCACGTTCCATTCAGCGGCATGCGCTGGACTTTGATCGGTGTGCAGGGCGTGGCGATAGCCGTTCTGCTCCGGTACGCGCCCTTTCCAAGATTCCTGCGCCTTCTGCTCCCCTTCACATTCTTCCTGCTCTACCAGGACACCGTGATTGCGCGGTCCTACTGCCTGCTGGCCATTCTGGCGTTTCCCGCGGCGGCTCTTCTGCGAGGGAAGCATCCCCGCCCCTGGATGCTTGCGGTTCTGCTGGGCCTGATGGCCAACCTGTCGGTGCACGGACTGCTGCTCTCAGGCGGTCTGGCTCTGGTTGCGGCCTTCTGGTGGGGGGCGCGCTTCTCGCGCAACATCCTTGCCGTGGCGACCCTCCTGCTTTTCTGGCTGGCGGCGGTGGCCACCATGGCCCCGACTGCCAGTGTCAACTACGCTGCCGGCAACAACATCGAGCGATCCATCGGCAAAGTCGAGCGCTCGATCGGCATGCACCCGGCAGCCCCCCCGCCGGTCATCAGCCAATCGATGAACGGCCTCCTTCCGCCGCCGGTCCACCCCCACCTTCGCCACGGCCTGGCCAGGGTGCGAAGCCGCGCGGCCCGCATCCTGGGGGTCGTCACCTTTCCCCTGTCGCAAAGCCGAACGCTGGCGCTTGGGCTGGTGGGCCTGCTTTGCCTGCAGGCATGGGTCGCCCATCGTGCGGCTGGCCTTCTGCCCTACGTGCTCATGGCACTGGTGTTCTGCTCGCTTTATCTGGCTCCTCGCCACGCGGGCACCCTGCTGACGGGCTTTGTGGTCAGTGCGTGGCTTACCTGGCCAGTCTCGGATCCAGTGTTGATCGCGCCTCCCGGCAGGCTCCGTCGCTGGCCCTGGCTGCAGCCCGTCACTACCGCTGTGTTTACGCTAGTGTGCGCGGAACAGATTGGCTGGAGCGCCCATGCGATCCTCGCCGAACGCAGGCTTCCGTACGCTCCCGATGCCGCCGCAGCGAACTACCTGAAGGAAAAAGGTGTGGGCCGCCTGCCCGGGCCGCTGGTCGCCGGCTTCGGCTATTTCAGCATCGGGCCGCTCCTGTACTTTCCGCGCAACATCTACTCCAACCAGGCGCCTCACCGGTACTGGTTCTGGAGCAGCGCCGAGCCGAGCCCGACCGTGTGGGCCGCGCTGGCTCAGCATCCAGCGTTCGTGGTCGTGGGCACATTTGAGGGCGGCCCGCAGGGCGAGATCACCCGCGATTGGGAGCCGGCCGAACCCACGGACCCAGCCTTCCTGCGAGGCGACGGCTATGGGTTCGCGCGATTTTTTGAGGCGCATGGCTACAGGGAAACGCACGTGTTTTGCGGATGGAGCGTTATGCGGTCCAGCTACGCCGAGCAGATGTGCGACACGATTCTTGAGCCTGCGCAAACGCCTTAGCTGACGTGCACGATCGGGCGTCGCGCCGCTTCCGGGATGGCCCGGCGCAGTACCTCATGCGTCAAAGGGGCCGTGTCGCCTTCGCCCAGGAAAAGAAACTTGAACACATTCATCACCGGGTTGCCTTCTTTCCACTTGAAGTAGCCGTGCGGCACCTTGCCGGTGCGTTGCTCGAGCTCAACCAGCAGCGCCGCGACCGAGTTGGCGATTACCGGACTTTTCGCGTAAAGGATTTTATTGTTGCCGAGACGCCGCCCTTCCACGCACAAGGTGTGTTCGAAATCGGAGGCATCGGTATGCGTGATCTCAAAAAAGTACAGCGACTCATCCGGGGTCAATCCGTAGCGCTCGCGTACAAAACGATCGATGGCATCCAGCTCCCCGGCTGTTTCGTTCGTCCAGTTGGGGCGCGGCGAGCGGGCGATCACACGGATCACCTGGTCCTCATCCTCGGCCAGCAACGCGAGCGCCTGTGCCGACAACTCGACCCCGGTAATTCGGAGCTCCGTCGAACGCAGTGCGCGCGACAGCAGCGAAACCAGAATGATCGCGGCGATGAAAAATGAAGAAATTTTCAGTCCTTCGGGCCGCTCATAGATATTGAGCACGGTGGTGTACACAAAAATGCCGGTGATCAGCAGGTAGGCCCAGCGCAGGCGGCGGTGCCACAGGGCGATGGTGACCGCCACCGCAGCCGAGGTAAACAGCACCAGGACGCCCGTCGCATATGCGCCGCCCTGCGCATCGACATTGGCGTGAAACAACACTGTCACGATAACGGCGACCGCCATAAACACGAGCACCAGCGGTCTCGACGCGAGCGCCCACTCCGGCGCCATGCCGAAGCGCGGCAGGTAGCGCGGGATCAGGTTGAGCAGCCCGGCCATGGCCGACGCCCCCGCGAATGCAAGGATCAGGATCGTGGAAATGTCGTAAACCGTGCCGAAAACGTTGCCAAGATACAGGTGTGCCAGGTATGCCATAGCGCGTCCATTCGCAGGGCCGCCCTCGGCAAAGGCTTTTGCAGGGATCAGCAACGTGCTCGTGAAGCTGGTCGCAATGAGGAACACGCTCATGATAATGGCAGCGGTGCCCAGCAGCTTGCGTGTGTTTTTGATGCGCAGCGGCAGCTCGCCGCCCTCGTCGCTCGGCGCTCCGCCCTTGATCAGCGGCATCACCGCGACGCCCGTTTCAAACCCCGACAAACCGAGCGCGAGCTTGGGAAACAGGATCAGCGAAACACCGATCATGCCCAGCACGGATGGGTGCTGGGCGAGCAAGGCATGCCTCCAGCTGGTGAATAGTTCCGGATGCTTGGAGGTCTGCTGGATCGCGACCACGGTGATTACCGTTGTCAGCGCAAGGTAAGTCCCGACCAGGACAACGGCGACCCCGATGGCCTCCTTGAATCCTTTCAGAAAGATCGCGCTGAGCGCTGCCAAGAGCAGCAGCGTGATGAGCATGGGGCTGCGCAGCGCGTGCGGCGCATACGTGTTGCCCACGAAGTGGGCCGCCGCGTCGGCCGCGGAAAGCGTCATGGTGATGATGAAGTCCGTAGCGGCAAAGCCCAGCAGCACCAGCACAAACGCTTTGCCGCGCCAGCCCGGAAACAGCCTCTCCAGCATGGCGATGGAGCCCTGTCCATTCGGACTGGCCTCGGCCACGCGGCTGTACAGCGGCAGCGCCGCAAACAGGGTCACAACCACCAGCACCAGCGTCGCGACCGGCGACAAGAGGCCGGCTGCCAGAAACGCGATACCGGGCTGGTAGCCCAGCGTCGAAAAATAGTCGACGCCGGTCAGGCACATCACGCGCCACCAGGTGTGCTCGGTTTCATGCGTGGGCTGTGAGCCTTTGGGCCGGCGGA
>CAXTWU010000227.1:0-3969 GCA_964248025.1 uncultured Acidobacteriaceae bacterium
GCCGCCGCCACGCCCCACCCGGCCCAGCCCAGAATGGAAACGGCCCTGGACCTGGACCCAGCCCTGGACCCAGACCTGGACTCGGACCCAGACCCGGACTCAGATCCAGAACCGGCTTCGGACCCCCCTTCAGCCCCGGACGGGGCTGCCAAGGCCGGGGACAACGCCGTCCCCCGTCCCCCAGCTGTTCCCAAGCCTGTCCCTAAAGCTGAAATCCCCTCGGCAGCTCCTTCGGGCGGTACTCGCCTGCCTTGTTCCCCCCCGGCTGCCGCCGCATCCGGCAGCGATTCCACAAAGTGGTCGCGAGCCCCGGCCGGCAAGGGCACCGGCTCAACCGCAAGCGCATAGGTGGCCAGGTCTTCGCGCACATGGTGCAGCTCCTCCCGGCACAGGGCACAGGCTCGCAGGTGCGCCCGCACGGCGGCGGCTTCCTCCTCAGGCAGCAGCAGCAGCGCGTACATCGCCAAGTCTTCCACTTCAATATGTTCGTTCACGCGCCCGCCGCCTTTCTCAGCGTCAGCACGGCGCGCCTGAGCCGGGTTTTGACCGTGCCGAGCGGGCTGCCGAGCCGGTGGGCGATCTCCGAATGGCTGAGACCGTCAAAAAACGCCAGATGCAACACCGTTTGTTGCTCCTCCGGCAAGGCGTCCATCAGGTGGCGCGCGCGAGCCAGCAATAAGTTGTGTTCCCCATCCGCCCCTACATCCGCCCCGGAAAGCAGAATCACATCATCCGGGGACTCGGTAGGCCGTCGTTTTCTGAGTTGGTCAATCGCACGGTTGCGGGCCAGCACCGCAAACCAGCCGGCCAGGCTCCCGGTCGGCGTTTCAGCCGTTGGCGGCTTACGCCAGATGCGCAGAAATAACTCCTGCACCACATCCTCGGCACTCGCGGGGTCACCCAGCACCCGCAGGGCCACCGCGTAGACCAGCGGAGAATGGCGGTCAAACAGCGCCACCATCGCTTGTTCGTCGCCCGAGCGCACCCCTTGCAGCAGGGAGCCGTCCGTCTCGGGGAAGCCTTCCGGCGACCCTTGTTTGGTGAGCTGCTTATTCATGAAACGCATCAGCCGGCAAAAGGGATTTCATTACGTCAGAACTTTTCGGAGCAAACATGGACGCTACACTATTGCAGCCCAAGGTTACACCCCGGCACTCCCCCTCGGTAGATGCGGCCCACGCGACCCATGCGACGGCTCCCCGTCGGCACCGGCTTGGCCGAGGGGCAATGAGCCGTCAACAACGGGATTTCCGTCTTGCCGATTAGGATAGAAACGGCGCGGAGCGGGAGCACCCATGCGGGTTTTGCTGGTGGAAGATGAAGACCGTCTCGCGGAAAACCTGTCCGTTGCCCTGCGGGAAAGCGGCAGCATGGCTGTGGACCGCGCCAAGGACGGCCTGCTGGGCGAGCAGCTGGCCCTGACCGCCAATTACGACCTGGTGATCCTGGACCTGATGCTGCCCGGGCAGGACGGCCTTGCCGTGTTGCGCCATCTGCGTGCCAGTGGCGACCGCACCCCGGTGCTGATCCTGACAGCGCGCGAAGGGGCCGAGTCGGTCATTGAACTCCTCAACAGCGGGGCGGACGACTACCTCAGCAAACCGTTCGACCTGGGTGAACTGTTGGCGCGCGTCAAGGCGCTGATCCGGCGCGGCAAGGGGATCGCCCATCCCATCCTGCGGGCCGGCGACGTGTCCGTCAATACGCTCGAACAAACGGTGGATCGAGACGGCCGCCCGGTGGACTTGTCCCCGACCGAGTTCCGCATCCTGGCCTATCTGGCGCACCGTCCTCGCGCGGTCGTGTCCAAGCAGGAGCTGCTGGAGCACCTCTACGACTTCAACTGGCAACACCACTCCAATGTGATCGAGGCTCACATGTCCAACCTGCGCCGCAAGCTGCACAGCGACGGCGCAACTCCCCTGATCGAAACCCTGCGGCACCGGGGCTACCGGTTGTCGGTTTCGCCCGAAACAAGGGCCGAGACGAAAGATCCGGCTGGGAGTAATTCAGCGGACGGAAGGGGAGCCGGGTGAAGAGGCAGTCGATCCTGCGACGTGCGCTGGTGGCCGTGCTGCTGATTGAGTGCCTGGCGGCCGCCCTGCTGCTGCTTTCGGCCGGCGCCTACGAACACCACACCCGTTTTCGGGCGTTTGACGACAAGCTTGAAGGCCGGGCCGCCGCGCTGCTGGGCGCAGTCGGCGACGCGGACGACCCCGGTGACAATGTCGTGCTCGATCCACGCGGGCTGGAGATTCCGGCCGGCGACCTGTACCAGGTCGTGGAAGGGGCGGGGCCCGGGCGCGTGCTGGGGCAGTCTCCCAACTGGAACACGCCCGATTCGCCGGGCCAGGCGGCGAGGGCAGCGCTTCGGAACGACGGCCCCGTCCACGTTTCGGTCGAGGCGAGCGGGCGCCCCTACCGCTTTGTGGTGCTGCGGGGCACCCGCGTGGTGGACCCCGGCGAGGCTGGCGGCAAACCGCACCCAATCACCGTCCTGTACGGCTCGCCCGCCTGGCACCTGCGCGAAGAGATCCGGGTAGCGGTCCGCTTTTATGCGCTGGCAGTCGGCGCGGTGCTCCTGCTGACCACCGCACTGCTTGCCATCCTGCTCCGTCGCGCGCTGGCTCCGCTGCACGAACTGGCTCAGGCTGCCGGCGGCATTTCCGTGGAAAGCTGGAACTTTTCGCCGCCCCCAAGCGCTCTCCACACGGCCGAACTGGCACCCTTGTCGGCCGCGATCCTTGCTTCCGTGCAGCGGCTCCAGCAGTCCTTTGAGCAGCAGGGACGCTTTCTAAGCGATGCGGCGCATGAGCTCAAGACCGATGTGGCGATTGTGAAATCGTCGCTTCAGTTGCTGCTGCTACGCGAACGTTCAGCGGAAGAATACGCGCGGGGTCTCCTGGTGAGCCTGCGCGACTGCGACCGGATGGAAGAGACCGTGCGACAGATGCTGCAGCTGGCGCGCGCGCGCCGTCCCGCGGATCGTTGGACCGGGTGGGCGGCCGGGTCAGAACCTGCCCCGGAACCCGCTCCAGACGAGCTTTGCGACCTGCACCGGCGCGTGGCCGAGGCCCTGCGCGTGCTCGGGCCCATGGCGGAGCTGCGAAGTGTCCGGCTCCAAAAGGAACAAGGGAGTGCCGCGCCGGTCTGGGCGCAGCTTTCGCCTCGCGACTGCGATCTCCTTTGTGTGAACCTGATCGAAAACGCGGTGCGGCACAGCAGGGAGGGTGGCCGAGTGGTAGTGAGCGTCCGGCTGGCGGGGGATGCGGATGCTCTGCTCGAGGTTCGCGACACCGGCGACGGCATCGACCCGGCAGCGCTGCCCCATGTGTTTCAACCCTTCTACCGGGCCGACCCCGCGCGCGACCGCCTGGGCGGCGGAACGGGACTGGGTCTCGCCATCTGCAAAGCTATCTGCAGCCGGGCGGGCGGCTCTATCGCGATCGAAAGCGAGCTGGGCCGCGGTACCGTGGTGCGGGCCAGGCTGCCCGTCGGGCTGCCGGTCCCCGCCGCGCCGGCTCCTGCGTTAACGTAGCGGCTGCTTGTCCTGCACGCCGATGCCGTGCTCATACACCAGGTTGCCGCCCAGGTGCGATGAAAGTGCGACCGTGACAAAGCCGATGCCCGCCAGCACCCTGGCCGTTTTACGCGACTGCGGCCTAAACCGCGCAACCCATGACGCCCCAAACAGGCCCAGGGCGACCACATTCAGCGAGCCGTGGACGGCGCCGATGCGGCGGGCCTCGTCCGTGGTGTCGGCCCAATCGTTCAGGCCGGTTGTCGCGGCCGCAAGCGCGCCTACAAGCCCCAGGATGTTGGTCGCGTCCGCGGCTGTGTCCATGGCCCGGCTGCCCGAGATCGCGGCGATCGTGTCAAACACCACGGTGCCCGTCCATGAGCCGACAGGGACCTCCACCAGGATGGCGTGGAGCGGCTGGTGCAGCCAGGTGCCATGCAGCAGGTTGC
>CAXTWU010000228.1:0-3944 GCA_964248025.1 uncultured Acidobacteriaceae bacterium
GCGAAAGTGGCGAAATTGGCAGACGCACCAGACTTAGGATCTGGCGGGGCAACCCTTGGGGGTTCAAGTCCCCCCTTTCGCACCAAACCTGAAAGCGTTCCGGACGCCCGGCAGTGTAGTCTAGGGGCACTATGAGTTCCTCACCCAACCAGCCCACTTTTGCCGTGACCCAAGGCGCCAACTACCGCGAAACCTACGCCAACAGCGTCCAGGTTCGCGTCAGCGTCTGGGACATCTTTCTGCTTTTCGGCCTCGCGCACCCCACCTCGCCCGATGACGTCGTCATTGAAAACCAGCAGGGCATCTATCTGAGCCCGCAGCAGGCCAAGGCCCTGTTCAACATCCTGGGACAGAACCTGGCCCAGTACGAGCAGACCTTCGGCCCCATCGCGCTCGAGCCGCTCGGCCCTCGCCCTGTCCAGTAGCCCTGTTCTTCGTTTGAACCTCCGCAAACAGGGGCGAGCCGGCCTCGTCCATTCACCCTCGCTCCGGTTTGCCGGGCTGCTTATCGGCTTCTTTGCGCTTCAGGTTTTCACGCATGCAACGCTTCTGCGCCTCCCCTACTACTGGGACGAAGCCGGCTACTACATCCCATCCGCCTTTGATCTGCTACGCACCGGCACGCTGGTTCCCTTTTCCACCCTGACCAACGCGCACCCGCCTGGTTTGTCGCTGTTTTTGGCGGCAGCTTGGACCGTGTTCGGCTTCAGCCCTCTGGTGACCCGGCTGAGTGTTTGCCTGCTTTCGGCGCTGGCTTTGTGCGCCGTGTACCGGCTGACCCGCGTGGCACTGTCGGAGCGCAAGGCCGCGGTTGCCGTTGCCCTACTCACCGCCGCGTACCCAGTGTGGTTTACGCAGAGCACGCTGGCCCACGCCGACATGGCCGCCGCCAGCGCGACCCTTTGGGGGCTCGTTTTTCTGTGGTCGCCTGCGCAAACCACAAAAACTTTGTGGGCTGCTGCAGGTTGTTTCACCCTGGCGGCACTGAGCAAGGAAATCGCAGTGGGAACACCACTGGCGCTCGCTGCTTACGAGCTGTTTCTGCTGGTGCGCAAGCGAGGCGACGCGGGCACTTCCCTCCGGCGCGCCGCTTTGCTCCTGCTGCCGCTCCTGCCGCTTGCGGGCTGGTTTGCCTATCACCGGTGGCGTGCAGGTTTTTTCTTCGGCAACCCCGAATACCTGCGCTACAACGCAACCTCCACGTTGTCGCTTGCTCGGTTTCTCGCGGCGCTGGCGCACCGGGCCATGCACCTGTCGCTGTATCTGAACCTGTTTGTACCGTTACTGATCGCGCTCGCCGGCTTGATTCTGCCGCCGGTCCGCCAACAGATGGACCGCGCTCTCCAGCGGCGTGTGTGGGTCGTCATCGTCGCCAACGCACTGCTGTTTTCCATCCTGGGCGGCGCGCTGCTGTGCCGTTACCTGCTGCCCGTGTACCCCTTGGTGCTGCTGCTGGCTGTCGCCGGGGTGCGGGCGCGTTTTCAAAACTGGCTATGGTTTCCGGCACTGGGCGTTGCCGCGTTCGCAGCCGCGCTATGGCTGCCCACCCCTTACCGCATCGCGCCCGAGGACACGCTGGCCTACCGCGACGCGATTGCTACGGAGCGCGATGCGATCCGCTTTGTGCGCGAGCATTACCCGCACAGCACCGTGCTGTCGGCCTGGCCCGTTACCGATGCGCTGCGCAAGCCGGAGCTGGGCTATGTTTCGGCCCCGGTGCCCGTGGTCGCGATCGACAACTTTTCGCTGCCCGCGCTGCAGGCGCTGGCCGGCGCGCCGCAGGGCTTCTCCACTGCCATTGTGTTTTCAACCAAGTATGAGCCGCGCGGCTTTGCACTTCCCTCGTTTGACGAAAAGGCCGAGGAGCGCTACTTCAATCTGCACCATGACCTGACCCCGGCAGCCGTGGCAGGGCTGTTGGGAGGCACGGTCGAGTGGCAGGAGCGGCGCGGCGCCGAGTGGGCCGCTGTGCTGCGGTTTGAGCACCCGCAACTCGCCCGCTTTTATAATCGCCCGTATATGCCAGGGGCCGCGCTCCCCTGCCAGGAGCCCGCCCCTGCGTTCCAGAAGCATTCCTACCGCCCTTGCCTTCATGCTGCTCGGTTCCTTCTTGTACGCGCAGCAAAGCCCGCAACCCTCGACCACCGGGCGTCCGCAGCCAGCCGATCCTGTGACGGCTGCAACCGCTGCGGAAGCGCATGGCGAGTTGCTGCTGGTGCTGCCGTTTGAAAATGCGGGCAGCAACGCCGGCGTGGACTGGATCGGTGCGGCTTTTCCCGAAATTCTGAACCGGCGTTTCGTGGCGGCCGGCTTTCTGCCAATCAGCCGCGACGACCGTGCCTACGCGCTCGACCACCTGGGATTGCCGCCGGATTTCCGGCCGACCCGCGCCAGCACCCTGCGCCTGGCACAGTCGCTCGATGCGGATTCCGTGGTGTTCGGCACCTACCAGGTGGACGGCACGCGCATCACGGCCACCGCGCGGGTGCTGGACATCACCAACCTGCGCGAAGGCGCGCCCATTACGGAGTCGGCGGAGCTAAGCCGCTTGCCGGATGCGATCAATGCGATCGCCTGGCGGGTGACGCGGCAGCTGGATCCTTCGTACTCGGTCGCCGAGCAGACGTTTCTCGCAGCCGACTCGAACTTGCGCCTGGACGCGTTTGAAGATTATGTGCGCGGACTGGTGCAGGGCTCGGCAGAAGAGCGCATCGGCCATCTGCGCGACGCGGTGCGACTGGACCCGAACAACGGCCCGGCCTGGCTCGCGCTGGGCGACGCCCTGTTTGCGGCGCAGAACTACGATGAGGCGGCGGTGGCCTACGGGCACCTGACGCGCAACGACGTGAACGCCCTGCAGGCCGACTTCCATCGCGGGCTGGCGTACTTCTACACCGGCAAGTACCTGCCGGCGGAGGACGCGTTTGCCTTTGTAAGCACGCGCCTGCCCCTGCCGGAGGTTGTGAACAACCAGGGAGTAGCGGCGGCTCGGCGCGGCAAGGATGGGGCCCCGCTGTTTCAGCAGGCGATCACCGGCGACCCGAAAGACCCTGATTACCACTTCAACCTGGCACTGGCCTATGCCCGGCGTGGCGGCGCTGCGGACGCCGGGAAAGAGACGGCGGAAGCGCTGAAGCTGCGCCCGAACGATACGGAGATCCAGACGTTTGCGAACAACCTGCATGCGCCGGGTTTTCTGCCCCCACCTCCTGCCGCCGGGCAACCGGTTCCGCAAGGTTCCGCGCAGTCGAACCTGCCGCTGGAGCGAATCAAGCGTTCCTACAACGAGGCCGCATTTCGCCAGGCCGCGTTTGAGCTGGAGCAGATGGAAGCCCTGCGCGCGGCCACGGACCCGCCCGCCAAGCGGCTGGCGACCCTGCTGGGCGAAGCCAGCCGCTACGCCAACGCCGGACTGCTGGTGGAGAGTGAGCGCGAGTACAACCGGGCGCTAGCCGTGGACCCGCGCTCGGCGGAGGCGTACGCGGGCCTGTCCCGCATTCGCGAGCGCACGGCCGATCGCGATGCAGCGCGGGAGCTGGCACAGCGGTCCATCGCACTGCACGACAACCCGGCGGCGCACCTGGTGCTGGCGCGGCTTGCGCTGCTGGCGGGCCAAGTGCCGGCGGCCGCCGGTGAGGTGTCGGCTGCCCTGCGTCTCGACCCAAACAACCCGGAAGCGCGCGGGCTAAAGCAGGCGGTGGTCGCTCGCGGCGGCCAGGTGCCTTAGTTCATTCCAGCCCCGACCAACGAGCGGGCCGCCGCGGCGTGCCTTGCGGAGTCCACAAGAACACGCCACGTTAGCGCCCTGCGCCTGAAGTAGCCGGCACTCGCTCGAAACCGAGCCGACGCCGCGCAGGCGGTTCTACACTGGCCTTGTCATGAAAATCGCCCGCTGGTTCGTCGCGCTTCTGTTTTGTCTCGGCTGCGTTTTCGCCCACGCGGAA
>CAXTWU010000229.1:0-3857 GCA_964248025.1 uncultured Acidobacteriaceae bacterium
AAGCTTGTCAGCCGCTGCACGCCGCCGCCGCTTGGGTCGGAGGTGTAGATCTCCGAGTCGCCGGCCGGCCGGTCGGACGAAAACGCGATCCGCGATCCGTTGCTGGCCCAGGCCGGCGAAAGCGTCGTGCCGGCGGGCGAGTTGAAGGCCACCGGACGGTTCAGCTCAAGCGAATACATCCGGATCGACCAGCCCTGCTTGCCCAGCGATGAAAACGCGATGCGCGAGTTGTCGGGCGAAACGTGCGGCGACAGCGAGATCGTCCCCAGATGGGTGATCGCCCGCGGGCTTTGCCCGTCATAGTCCATCGCCATGATGTCTTTGTCGCCGTTGTGCGCGGCCACATAGTAAATCGTTGTCTCCGCGATCCCTGGCAGGCCGCCGAGCCGCTCGATGATCTCGTCCGCGAACCGGTGCGCGATATGCCGCGCGCTCGCGTCCGAGGCCGTGTCGGCGTACTGCTTGCCTAGTACCTGCGGGCTTTGCGGATTTTTTGTGTCGTCCAGAAAACCGAATACCTTGAGCTGGCCGCCAGCGACGGAGAGCGTACCAAAGGCCAGCATCTCTGCGCTCGACGGCGCGGCGGCCCAGGCAGCCAGCTGCACATCGCCCTGCGAGCCCGGCGTCAGCGGCGGCGCCATCGATTTCGACACCATGTCGAAAATCCCGGCATTTTGGAGGTCGCTGTAGAGCGTCTGGTCAAAAACCTGCTTGAGCGTGCTTTCCTGCGGGCTCACCGTGCCGGACTTGAAGTTCGCAGCGGCCAGCCGGATGCGCTGCGCCCCAAGGTTGGTACCTGTGCGAACCCAGTCCTGGGCCTGCGCGAAAGGAGCAAGAGCGGAGACGAGCACGGCGCAAAGCGCGCCGGCGAAGAGCTTGCGCATGGAGTTCCTTGGGTTCCGAGTCGAAGGTCGCTAGCGCCCGGACTGCTCACAATAGTACTGCACCAGCAGCGTGGAACCGGTGTAGCCGCTCGGCAGCGGACCATACGAATCAACCCTTTGCACCGCCCGCGTGCACGAAGAATCGAGCGTGGGCGAGCCGCTTGACTGCTGCACCTGTACCTGGCTGGGCGAGCCGTCGCGGTGCACCACAAACGTCAGATACACGCGCGCGCCCTCGCGGGTGCTCGGGTCCACCTCCTGCTTGTACCAGTTCTGCGCGGTGCGCCGCTTGATCAGGTCCACATACCAGGGAAACATCGCTCCAAAGTTGCCGCCCTGCACGTTGACCTGCGCCGCGGGCGTGGCCTGGGCCATCGAGCGCGGCACCGCCGCCGGCGCGGCCTCGCCATAGCTGGCGCGATTGGTCGGACGCGTTTGGTTGAGCCGAGAGGCGGGTACAAGCGGCACATGCTGCACCGGCACCTTGACCGGTTTTTGCTGCTCCACCTGCTTTTTCGGCTCCAGCTTCGGCTTCACCGGCTGCTTGGTCGGGATCGGGATCGAGTCCTGCTCCTCGGCCTTGCTTGCCCTGGGCGCGGGCGGAGCCGGCGCGGGGCTCGGCGTCTGGGTCGCCAGCACTTCCTTGGTGGGCTGCTCGTCTCGCGGCAGCGGAATGGCCGGCGCGGAGGAAACCATGGTTGCCTGGATCGCTCCCTGCGTGTCGCTGCGATTGCCCCAGGCATTGCCGTGGATATGCGCGATGATCACGGCGTACAGAATCAGCGATCCGAAGATCGCGACGTGCAGCAGCAGGGAGCCGAGCGCCGGCCGCTTGAACGGGTCTTGGCTGAAGCGAATCTCAGGGGAGCGCAGGGCCATTTACTTCTGCTCGAGGGGCTGGGTCACGATGCTGATGTTCGTAATGCCTGCCTGTTTGACCGCATCCATGACGGAGGCGAAAGCGCCGAACGGGACTTTTTCGTCGGCTCGCAGATAAATCACCCGATGTGCGGGGTCGGCACTGGGGCTGCGCAGCTTCGCCGGCAGCTCCGCCAGGTTTACCGCCTGGTCGCCCAGAAACACGCGCTGCTGCCGGTCGATGGTCACGACGGCCCGCTGTTCCGTCGCCTCGTGCACCGTGTGCGTCTTCGGCACCGCCACCTCGATCCCCGACTGCAACACCGGCGCGGTCAGCATAAAGATGACAAGCAGCACCAGCACCACATCGACCAGCGGCGTGATGTTGATCTCCGCGAGCGCGGTGCGGGTGTGGCCGTCTCTAGTGGTGAATGCCACGCGCGGGCTCTCCCAGGGGGTCGGGTCCGGCCTGACGGGGGTCGACACCGGCCTGACGGGGGTCTTGTCCCGGTCGCAGCTGGACTTCTTCAAGCGAATTCAGCAGCTCGCGCGCGAAGTCGTCATTGCGCGCGCCGAACTCCCGGCACCGCGCCGTAAACTGGTTGTAAGCGATCACTGCCGGCACCGCCACCAGCAGGCCGGCTGCCGTCGTGATCAGCGCCTCCGATACGCCCGGTGCCACCGCCCGCAGCGTCGCCGCGCCGGCCGTGCCCAGCCCGTGGAACGCGTCCACAATGCCCATGATGGTGCCGAAAAGCCCGATAAATGGCGAGATGGCTCCGATGGTGGCGAGCCAGGTGAGCCGGTTTTCGAGCACGGTCAGCGATTCACTCGAGGCCGTCTGCGCCGAGCGCTCCAGCGCCGTGATGTTCCGCGGCGGTCCGCCTCCGCCCGTCTGCCGCCGGTACGTTTCGTAGACTTCGTCGAAGACCGAGACCAGCGGCGAAGGCTTGAACTGCTCGCTCACGGTGGCGATCTCCCCCAAACGCTGCGCCTTGCGAAACGCGCGTAAAAAGCGCGAGCTCTGCGCCCGCGCCTTGCGAAACGTGCCCAGCTTGCCCAGGATGATCGCCCACGAGTACAGGCTGGCCAGCAGCAACACCGCCAGAACGGCGAGCGCGACCGGGCCGGAGTTCGACAGCATCTCGAGGATCGCCGAACCGTGCGCGGCAGGGGCGGGCGGAGGCGCGGCGCCTGGGTCGGCGTCGGCCTGAAAAAGAGCGAGAAGGGCTGGAAGAGGTGTCATGCGTGAGCGGGATCGGCAGTTTTCAAGTTAGCAGACCGCCCGCGACCGGTCCAAGGCAGTGCCCGGAAAACGGACCGCCACATGACTGATGTAAGGCGCCCGGGCTTAACAGGACTGCTATGCTCACCCTTGAGACCGCCTATGCTGCTCGAATTGCGCGCTGAGAACTACGCCGTCATCGACCACGCGATCGCCACCTTTGGACCGGGGCTCAATCTGCTGACCGGCGAAACCGGTGCGGGCAAGTCCATCCTGGTCGATGCGCTGGCGCTGCTGATGGGAGCGAAAGCCTCGAGCGACATCGTGCGCCATGGCGCGGACAAGGCCGTGGTGGCCTGCGTCTTCGAAGCGACCCCCGGCGCGGAACTGATTCTGGAAGAAAACGGACTCGACGGGCAGGGAACCGAGGTCATCCTCCGGCGCGAAGTGCTTGCGACCGGCAAGGGACGAGTTTTTGTCAACAACCAGCCGGCCACGGTCGGCGTGCTGCGGCAGCTCGCGCCCGAGCTCGCGCTGGTGCACGCCCAGTCTGAAACCGGCGGCGACTTCGATGAGGCACAGCAGCGCCTGCTGCTCGACCGCTATGCCGGGCTTTCGGCTGAAGCCGTAGCCGCGGCCTACCGGCACTGGCGCGGCGTACAGGCGCGCTTGCGCTCGCTCGTGGAGGAAGAACAGGACCGCCTGCGCGCGCTCGACCTGTGGAGCTTTCAGCACAAAGAAATCACGACCGCCGCACCGCTAGAGGACGAAGACACAAAGCTCGAAGCGGAGCGGCGCGTGCTTTCGAACTCCGAAAAACTGCTCGCTGCCTCGATGAGCGCCTATGAGTTGTTGTACGAGGGATCGGGGTCGGCGGAATCCGTGCTGGC
>CAXTWU010000230.1:0-3823 GCA_964248025.1 uncultured Acidobacteriaceae bacterium
AGCGCGGCATTATCTTCCATACGGACGGGGTGCAGGCGGTCGGCAAAATCCCCGTGGACGTGCAGGCGTTGAACATCGACGTGTTGAGCATGACTGCGCACAAGTTTTACGGGCCCAAGGGCGTGGGCGCCTTGTACGTGCGGCGTCGTAACCCCCGTGTGCAGATTTCGGAGCAGATCAACGGCGGTGGGCACGAGCGCGGCATGCGCTCTGGCACGCTCAACGTCCCCGGAATCGTCGGCATGGGCAAGGCCGCCGAGATCGCCCGCGAAGAGATGGAGGCGGAAGGGAAGCGGCAGCTGGCACTGCGAACCCGCCTGCAGAAGAAGTTCGAGAATGCTCTGGACTACGTGCACGTGAACGGGACCATGGAGCTGGGCAAGCGCCTGCCCGGCAACCTGAACATGAGTTTTGTGTACGTCGAGGGCGAAAGCTTGCTGATGGGCATCAACGATATCGCGGTTTCGAGCGGTTCCGCATGCACCTCGGCGACATTGGAGCCATCGTATGTTTTGAAGGCACTGGGCCTGGGCGACGATGTAGCCCATAGCTCCATTCGGTTCGGGCTGGGCCGCTTCAACACGGAGGCCGAGGTGGATTATGTGGCCGACAAGCTGATCGACGTGGTGCTGAAGCTTCGGGAGCTGTCGCCCTTGTACGAGATGGTCAAGGAAGGCATCGACCTGAGCAAGATAGAATGGGCCGCGCACTAGCCTAGCCGGTGCTGCAAGCGTACGACTCAAAATGAATGGTGTGTCAGGCGAACGATGAACAGATTTCGCGCTTGAAGGAGAAACAACATGGCGTATAGCGACAAGGTCGTAGACCACTACAGCAACCCCCGCAACGTAGGCACCCTTGATAAGAGCTCGTCCGAGGTCGGTACAGGCCTTGTCGGCGCGCCGGAGTGCGGTGACGTGATGCGTTTGCAGATTAAGGTCAACCCCGAGACGCAGGTCATTGAGGAAGCCAAGTTCAAGACCTTCGGCTGCGGCTCGGCCATTGCTTCGAGCTCGCTCGCGACCGAGTGGGTCAAGGGCAAGACTGTCTCCGAAGCGCTGACGATCTCGAACACTGACATCGTGAAAGAGCTGGCGCTGCCGCCGGTCAAAATTCACTGCTCGGTGCTTGCGGAAGATGCGATTCGGGCGGCTATCGGGGACTGGAAGGCCAAGAATAATGTCGCGGAGACGACGGAAGCGAATGCAGTGACAGCTTAAGCAAAATAAGGGTGTGGCTATGCGAACGTATCCTGAAATCGTTCGAATGAGGGATGTTCATGCACGACACATGGATTATTGCTGTACCCACGCTTGCTGTTCTTTTTGGAATACTTTTCAACCGGCAGGACACAATCGCTCTTCGAAGTGAGATCAACGCATTACGGTCGGACATCAACGGTCGCATTTCTGAACTGGGCAAACGCATCGATCTGCTTACCGGCAAAGTTATCGAACTTACGGATCGTGTGTCGCACCTTGAGGCACGGATGAACAATCATAGCTAGGACTTTATGAGCACCTTTCCCGCAGTCCTGCAACCCGAGAATCTGTCCGCGAACCAGAAAGGCGTCCAGGTCACCGAGCGCGCGCTGGCCCGCATCCGCATCGCAATGGCGAAAGAAGGCGTGGCGCCGGAAGAAGGCGGCCTGCGCCTCGGGATTCAGGGCGGCGGCTGCTCCGGGCTCTCATACAACATCCGCTTCGACACCCAGCCCCGCGAGCGTGACCGGGTCTACCAGTTTGGCGACGTGCGCGTCTTTGTCGATCCGAAGTCGTTCCTGTACCTGCATGGCATGGTGCTGGATTATGAAGAAACGCTGATGCGGCAGGGCTTTAACTTCATCAACCCACACTCGACCAAGTCGTGCGGCTGCGGCTCGTCCTTCTCCGCATGACGGCCGAATCCGAAACCAGCTCGGTGTCCGCGCCTGCCGGCGCGGATTACTTTTCTGTGTTCGACCTGCCCCACCGGCTCGCGCTCGATACCAAGGCACTAGAACGCGCCTTCTATAAGCGAAGCCGCGAAGTACACCCGGACCGGTTCGCCCGCGCCGGCGCGCAGCAGCAACAATGGAGCCTTGAACAAACCTCCCTGCTCAACGACGCGTACCGCTCGCTCAAAGACCCAATCGCTCGCACCGAGTACCTGCTCAGGCTCGAGGGCGTGACGCCGGCCGGTTCTGCTGAGAGCGCGGAAGCCGCCGGCACGCAGGGCAGAAAAAACGTGCCCCCGGAGCTGCTGGCCGAGGTGTTCGAACTCAACATGCACCTGGAAGAGATGCGGATGGGCGAGGGCGACCCTCGGTTGCGCGCCGACCTGGAACAGGCGCGCCTGCATTTTGAGCATCAACTAGTGGCTGTCGGCTCCGCGATCGAGCGCGAGTGGGCTGCCTGGGATGCCTCGCAAGACAGGCAGGCGCTCGAACGGATGGCCGCGCTGCTGGATAAGCGGCGTTACGTTCGCAATCTCGTCCGCGATGTACGCGAGGCGCTGGGAGCCTGAGCGGCTAGACTGAAGCTATGGCCAGTGAAGACCCAAGCCCGTCCGCGACCGGCAGCCCAGCTGATCGCGTCGTCGGCATTGATCTCGGCACCACCAACTCGCTCGTTGCTTTCATGCAGAGCGGCCATCCGGTCGTGATTCCGGGCGAGGACGGACTCAATCTGGTGCCCTCGGTCGTCGCGTTCCCGGCAACCGGCGCTCGGCGAGTGGCGATCGGCAATGCCGCCCGGCCTTTTCTGAGCCAATCGGCCGGACGGGTGGTGTACTCGGCCAAGCGGCTCATGGGTCGAGGTATCGAGGACGTTGCGGAAGAACTGAAGCTGTTTCCCTTCCAGGTGGCTGCAGATGTCGCGCCCGGCGAGGTGATCCGGCTCCAGGTGGGCGACCACCAGTACACGCCGCCCGAGATCGGGGCGCAGGTGCTGCGGCAGCTCAAGCGCAATGCCGAGCGATACTTTGGCGCACCGGTCTCCCAGGCTGTCATCACGGTGCCGGCGTACTTCAACGATGCGCAACGCCAGGCCACGAAGGACGCGGGCCGGATGGCCGGCCTCGATGTTTTGCGGCTGGTCAACGAGCCCACGGCGGCCGCGCTGGCCTATGGACTCGACCGCGCGAAAGAAGGGGTAGTCGCGGTGTACGACTTCGGCGGCGGCACCTTTGACATTTCCATTCTTCGATTGCAGGACGGCATCTTCGAGGTGGTTGCAACCGGTGGCGACACGCATCTGGGCGGCGACGACATTGATAACCTGCTGTTGACGATTGCGCTCGACGATATAGCCGGTTCCACAGGGCAGAGTTTCCGAACCGACGCCGAAGCGGTGCAGGCTGTGCGTCAGTCGGTGACGGACGCCAAGATCGCCCTTTCGTCGCAGGAAAGTGCGCGCATTCTGGTGGATTTGCCCGGGCGTGAGCCCTATGCGCGCGAGCTGACGCGTGACCAGCTGGAAGGGCTGATCCGCCCGGTGGTTGAGCGGACGCTTGCCCCCGTGCGGCAGGCGCTTGCCGACGCGCAGGTGACGCCCGCGGAGATCGACGAGGTTGTGATGGTTGGCGGCTCCACACGCATCCCGCTGGTGCAGGCGCTCGTCGGCGAGCTGTTTGAACTCGATGCGCGCGGCCGCAAGCTGCACACAGAGCTGAATCCGGATGAGGTGGTGGCGCTGGGGGCGGCGGTGCAGGCCGATATTCTCCGCGGAGGTTCGGCAGCGACTGAGAACATGTTGCTGCTCGACGTGACCCCTCTTTCACTCGGCATCGAGGCGCTCGGCGGCGTGGTCGCGAAGATCATTCAGCGCAACTCGACGATTCCGGC
>CAXTWU010000231.1:0-3799 GCA_964248025.1 uncultured Acidobacteriaceae bacterium
CGGCGATCGAGCTGCTGGAGTGGACCACCTGCACCGATCTTGAGCTCGATGAAAACGGCCGCGTGTGCGGAGTGGCCCTGCTGGGCCGCGACGGCACCCGTTGGACCGCGCATGCCCGGGCGGTGCTGCTGGCGAGCGGCGGCGCGGGCGAGGTGTACAGCGATACGACCAACCCTGCGGTCGCGACCGGAGATGGCATCGCCGCGGCGTGGCGCGCAGGCGCGGCGGTCGCCGACATGGAGTTTTACCAGTTTCACCCGACCGCGCTTTCGCTGCCTGGCGTGCCGCGCTTTTTGCTTTCAGAGGCGCTGCGGGGCGAGGGTGCCTGGCTTCGCAACGACCGGGGCGAGCGATTTATGGAGCGCTACCACCCACTGCTGGAGCTGGCACCGCGCGATGTGGTGGCGCGCGCGATCACGCGCGAAGGGATGCCGACGGACGGGTCCGGCGCGGCGCGGCCGGTGTATCTCGACATGCGGCACATCCCGGCGCAGCACCCGGGGCTCGATCTCGCAGCGCGCTTTCCGGGGATCTCCGGCTTTCTGGCGAAGCATGGCCTGTTATTGAGCCGTGATCTCATCCCCGTGCGCCCGGCGGCGCATTACCTTATGGGCGGTGTGGAAACGGATGTGCATGGAAGGACTTCGCTCCCGGGGCTGTACGCGGCCGGCGAGGTGGCGTGCACGGGGGTGCACGGGGCGAACCGCCTGGCCTCGAACTCGTTATTGGAAGGGCTGGTGTTTGGCGCGCGCGCGGCGGAAGCGATGCTGGGCGAGCCGACGGCCGGGACTCGCGTTTCGATTCCAGCTACGCAGCCGGCTTACGCGGCGAGCACGGCGGCCGGTTTGCGCCGGACGCTGCAGACGGCAATGTGGCGCGATGCGGGGCTGCTGCGCGATGCGGATGGGCTGGCGCGTGCGCTGGAATGCGTGTCGGAGCTGCGCAGCCTGTCGCAGGGGGCACCGGTGGATGAGCCGCTGACACGCGCTGGGGTGGAACTGCGCAACCTGCTCGACCTGAGCCAGCTGATCGCTCGTTCCGCTCTGGCTCGCGAAGAAAGCCGCGGGGCGCATTACCGGAACGACTTTCCCCGGCGCGACGACGCGCGGTTCGCGCGGCACTCGCTCGTGGTGGGTCGTGAGCCGGTGGTGTTCGCGCCGCGCGAGCTTTAGAAGCTTGCGGCCCGATCTAGAAATGCTATGGTGCTTCCCATGCAAATACCCGCAACCTCAACGCCAGAAGCGCTACTTCCTCAAATTAGTTGTAAGTGGAGGACTACCTCGAATCATCACGGTCGGCGAGGTGCCAACCTCCCTGCAAGAGAGCCGGGCTTCGACTTTCTGATTCAACTCAATAGCCCTGATTGTAAATGTGAGTTTCTGATTGAAAAAGGAATCCACCCGTTGTACACGGACATTTACGCCGAGATGCTAGAAAAAGCCTTTCTATCCCTGAGTACTTAGAGGAACAATGGACTCCTCTCGGCGGATACGCGCTCATGGAAGACAAACTGGATATCCTGGAGCGACAACCGCACAATCGATGCGATGTTTGCTCGTTGCCCCCTTCTCCTACCTATTTGCGAGGCATAGACTGAGGTTGCTTTGTCGCTAGTGTTTCGCGGCGACGGCAGGCTCGGGCAGCAGTTTGCTGGCCGCCGCGAACGCTCCCAGGATGACGAGAATGATTGTGAGCGATACCGTGGCCGGGATTTCGATCCAGTGCGCGAGGAGCATCTTGGCCGCGACAAAGATCAGGATGACGGCGAGGCCGTAGTTGAGCAGGCGGAGCTTGTCGAGCATGCCCGCCAGGCCGAAGTAAAGCGAGCGCAGCCCCAGGATCGCGAAGATGTTGGAGGTGTAAACAATGAATGGGTTGCGCGTGATGGCGAGCACGGCGGGGATGGAGTCGAGCGCGAACAGCAGGTCGGTGAACTCGACCGCGAGGATCACCATCAGCAGGGCCGAACCGGCGAGCTGGCCGTCCTTGCTGCTTTCTCCCATACGGGCGCGCAGCCAGCGCAGGGGGGCGGGCTGCTCGGCGGCATCGTCGTCGCCGTGTTTGGCCCGCAGCAGTTTTACCCCGGCGTAGAGCAGAATCGCCGCAAAGACGTACTGGATCCAGCCGAAGCGCTCCAGCAGCGCGACCCCGGCAAAGATGCAGACGGCGCGCAATACGATCGCCCCGAGCACGCCCCACAGCAGCACGAGGCGCTGGCCGTTTTCATCGAGGCCGAGCGAGCGGAACAGCAGCAAAAAAACAAAAAGGTTGTCGACCGAGAGCGAGCCCTCGATCAGGTAGCCCGACAGGAACTCGACGGCATGGCTGTGCCCCTGCCGGTGTGAAACCCAGAGCGCGAAGCAGAATGCGACGGCTGCAAGCACGGCGGTCCAGGCCCAGGCCTGCCGCACCCCGGCGCGGGGGTTTTTGGCACGGCCCAGGACCAGGAGGTCGACCACCAGCAGGCCCGCCACGATACCGTGGAAAGCAAGCCAGAAAGAAACGGAGGCTCCCGCGTAAAGGGTGCCCACGAATTACTTGCGGGCGACGGGCGCGGTCGCGTCGAGCAGGCGAAGGGTTTCTTCAATGACTGAGCCCGAGATGGTGAGACTGCGGGCGCTCAGCTTGTCGAGCGTGTCCTTTTCCGTGTGGTGATAGGCGCTGTTGGGGCCGTAGTCCATGTCGATGATGTCGACCGAGGGCACTCCGCGCTTGACAAAGGGCAGGTGGTCGTCGCTGATGGTGTTGGTGGTTTTGAAGAAATACGCGCTGTCGCCTTCGATCTCCGCGGCTCTTTGCATCACGTTGACGAGCCCTGCATCGGAGGAGCTGTCGCGCAGGATATTGAGGTCGCGGTCGCCGATCATGTCGGTGAGTAGAAAAGCCTTGATCCGGGCGAGGGTGCCGTCGGCCTGCCACTTCGCGGCCAGGTGGCGCGAGCCGTAGAGCGAGTCGGAGTCGGTCCACTGGGGGCCGACCGACTCTTCGCCGTCGAAGAAAACCAGCCACACACTGGCACCCTCGGGCGGATGCGCGCGGAGGTCGTTGGCGATCTGCATCAAGAGGCCGGTGGTCGCGCCGCCGTCGTTGGCGCCGACAAAAGGGATGTCCTTGAGCCAGTAGTTGGTCTCATAGTGGGTTGCCAGTACGACCACGCCGTCCTTTTTGCCGGGAAAACGCACGATGAAGTTGTGCATGAGCTGCGGGCCGGCGGGGGTGGACGAAGTGAAGGTGTCTTCCTGGAGCTGGTCGTGCGCGAAAAACCTGCGAAGTATGTCCTGGGCTTTCGTGAGGCCCGGGCTGCCGTTGAAACGCGGGCCGGTTTCGGTGACGAATTCGCGCGTGTAGGCGAGTGCCTTTGCTCCGTCAAAGGTGTTTCTGCCTGCGGCGAGCGCGGGCAGTGTGAGCAGCAGGAGCAGCACTGCGAGGAGGACCGAAACCCCTTGGCGCGAAAACATCATGAGGCCTCGTCTAGCGCGCGCCGTTTGCGCGAGGCCGGGTGCACGGCGGCCGAAACGCCGATGGAAAGCAGATACAGCACCAGCATGGGCGACGCGAAGACGCACATGGTGACGATGTCGGGCGTGGGCGTGATGATCGCCGCGACGACAAAGATGATCAGGATGGCGTAGCGAAGGTTTTTCCAGAGAAACCCGGGGCTGACGATGCCGAAGAGCGACAGAAACAGGATCAGGATAGGCAGCTCAAAGGTGATGCCGAGACCGAGGATCACGGTCAAGAAGAGGCCGGTGTACTCGTTGATTTCGATCAGCGGCGTGAACTTGTCGCTGTAGGAGAG
>CAXTWU010000232.1:0-3760 GCA_964248025.1 uncultured Acidobacteriaceae bacterium
GTGATGGGTGAGGAGTTGATCACGCATCTGGGGCTGGAGTATTACGAGCAGTAAGGTTCACTTTGTGATCGAAGCCGCGTCTGCTATGGGCGCGGTTTTTATTTGCAGGAATCCTGTAGTTACCACAGCATAGCGGAGCGGCAAGCCTGGTGGTTTAAAGGGCTGTTCTCTCCGGGTGGCTGTTACGAGCCCGTTACCGACTAGCAATGCGAAATCTCCGTACCGGCCGGAATTTATGATGCGCAGGTCGGCTCTTCTGGCCCTTGCGCGTGCTTCATTGCTGGATGATGAGCCTACTTCCGAGAACCGTTTAGGGTTGCGGGGTAGGTGAGTCAGCGCAATGACACGCAGATGCATTGAAATGACTCGAATGAATGGAGAAACAGGATGACACGGCAGGCATCACCAATTTGGTTTATCACTGGATGTTCAAAGGGATTCGGCAAGGAGCTCGCGAAATTGGTACTCGCTCGCGGGTGGCGTGCGGTGGTCACGGCACGCAGGGTCGAAGAGGTGCAGGACCTGATTACCGGCCATGAGGACGATGCACTTGCGGTGACACTGGATGTGACAGACGCGGCGCAGTCTGCGGCAGCAGTCGAGCAGGCAATCAGGAAGTTTGGACGAATCGACGTACTGGTGAATAACGCTGGCTACGGGTACCTAGCAGCTGTGGAAGAGGGCGAGGATGAGGCAGTCCGGAAGATGTTTGAGACGAACTTCTTCGGGCTGGTCGCGCTGACGAAGTTGGTTCTGCCGGGCATGAGAGAGCGCAAGAGCGGACATATCGTCAACTTCTCATCTATTGGCGGGCTGGTGAGCTTTGGCGCCACGGGCTACTATCATGCGACCAAATATGCGGTGGAAGGCATTTCGGAATCGCTGGCGATTGAAGTAGAGCCTCTCGGCATTAAGGTCATCGTGGTCGAGCCGGGGCCGTTTCGTACAGAGTGGTCGGGAGCTTCAATTCTGGAGTCGAAGACCGTCATTGAGGACTACGACGAGACGGCAGGCAAACGGCGAAAGCAGACACACGAGGGCAGCGGCAAACAGGCGGGCGATCCAGTGCGAGCCGGGGAAGCGATCATCAAGGCAGTGGAGTCAGACGACCCCCCACTGCGCCTGGTGCTCGGGAAGATGGCGTTGGAACTTGCGTACAAGAAGCTTGAGACAGTGAAGAAGAACCTGGACGCATGGCAAGAGACTTCGCTGGGCGCAGATTTTTCTAAGGATCACAGTCGGGGCTAGGGAACGCCAGGAGAAAAGTTGCCGGCGTGCAGCTCCTGGGTGGTTCCCGTTTCGATAGTTGGGAAATGAGTTGAAACGGAATAGCTGAGGCGTCCTGTTCCGATGCCACCGGGACGTTTCGCAACACAAGGCGACATCAAAGAACCATCTAGAAGCGGCAGGAGAGCGGGCTGCGCCGCTCTCCTGCTGGATTAGTTGGTGGTGGGCACCATACCGCCATCGACGCGGAAGTTTGCACCCGTGATGAAGTCGGCCAATGGACTGGAAAGAAACGCTACCATATGGGCAATGTCGGCTGGAGAGCCAATCCTGCCGATCGGCAAGCGCGTCTGTTGCACATAAAACTGTTCAAACGCACTGAAGTCGTACTCCTGCCCATGGGCGGTCATCATCTCCCGAGCCCCGGCTTCCATGCCGGGCGTACGGATCGGCCCCGGGCTCACGGTGTTTGCGGTCACGCCCGTGGCCCCGAGTTCCTTGGCCAGCGAAACAGCCTGGGCGATGTTTGCAGCCTTGGTTGTGCCGTAATTGGCTACCGGGGGGCCCGGCATGGGTCCAAGAAAGCTGCCGATCATGATGACGCGGCCCCATTTCCGCTCCACCATGGCGGGAACCATCTGCGTGACCAGCCGAACGACCGAACCTACATTGGCGTTGTAAAGATCGACCCATTCAGCCGCGGTGGACTGCAGCCAGGGCTTCATCGGGAAGGCGCCGGCGTTGTTGATGAGGATGTCGATGCCTCCAAAGGCGTGCGTTGCGGCGGATACAACCTGCGCCGTTTCCTGATCGCTCCCAAGATCACCGGTCGCGGCCTGGGCTGTTCCGCCGGCTGCCATGATCTCCTGCACAACGCGTCGGGCTTCGTCTCCCCGCCTTCCATGAACGATCACGCGAACGCCTTCCCCAGCCAGCGTCTTTGCGATCTGTTCCCCGATGCCGCTGGTGCTTCCTGTGACCAGAGCACGCTTTCCGATCAACCGTAAATCCATGAACACCCCATTTCGTATCGACCACTACGAAACATTCTGCTGTTCTTGCGCTTGGTCGTCAAGGGTTTCATACTATTCCCTATGGAATACCCCGATACCTCCACCAAGAAGCTTTCAGGGCGGAAACGTCCGGGGCGGCCACTTTCTTTTGACCGCGACCAGGCGCTCGGCAAGGCGATGCACCAGTTCTGGAAGACAGGGTATGAAACGACGAGCGTCGCCGACCTTACATCGGCCATGGGGATCACAGCGCCGAGTCTGTACACCGCCTTTGGGGACAAAGAGTCGCTTTTCCTGGAATGCGTACAGCGCTATACCAACCCCGGTCCTAAAACGGCCGTCCAGTCCATCGCCGAAGCACCCTCCGCTCGTCAGGCCGCGCAGGATCTGCTGGAGTTTGCTGCCGATTGGTTCACGCAGCCCCATGCTCCCGCGGGTTGTCTGGTTGCCAGTGCTGCTTCCAGCGGGTCTGCATCGTCGGAAAACGTGCAAAGGGTTCTGAAAGATGTTCGCGAGGGGAGCCGGGTGGCCCTTCAGAAACGGACGGAGCGCGACATCCGAGAAGGGCACCTGGAGCGAGGTACGGATGCGCGAGCCTTGGCGGCCATGACGATGGCCATTGTTCAAGGCATGTCGACGCTTGCGCGAGATGGAGCGGCAAAAACGATGCTGCAAGACGTTGCGCGGGTTTCCATGAGAGCATGGCCGCCAGAGAGGTCCCGGTAAACGCCACTTCGGCCTTTGACTCAGGACGATTCTTCAAGTGTTCGGGCAATGCTCTCCGGCAAATCGGGAGAAGGTTAGCGTACTGTTCCGACGTCTTGGAATGATAGCAGGAAGTCCGAGCGTATTGCGGATGTCGGGCGCTAGCGGGCGCGGGGGTGGGTGCGGTCGTAGACTGCGGCGACTTCGCCGAGGGTGAGCTGGGTGTAGCGCTGGGTGGTGGATAGCCGGGCGTGGCCGAGGAGTTCCTGGATGGCGCGGAGGTCGGCCCCCTCCTGGAGCAGGTGGGTACCGAAGGCGTGGCGCAGGGTGTGAGGGTGGGTCTCGGACGGGAGGCCGCCGGCGACGGCGAGGGCTTTGAGGATGCGGCCGATGGAGCGGGTGGTGAGGCGCGGGAGCTGGCTCTCGGGGAGCGAGCGGGCGTGCGGGGCGACTTGAAGGGGGAGCAGGAGCGGGCCTGGATTGGCCGCCAGGAGAGCGGGAAGGGTCAGCGGCACATCCGGTTCGGACTGGCTTTCCTGCGAGGACTTATCTGTTCCACCGGCAGGTTGATTTCTTACTGCGTCATTACCTTTTGTTCTATCAACACTTACAAGCGATTGACTTATACCGGATAACTTCTTACTTCGGGCTGCCTGCTTCCCTGCCCGCTTTCGGCTTGCGGGCTCAAGATCCCGGTGGGCTTTGTGCAAGGCTTCGGTGCGGGTGGGCAGGTAGGCAAGCAGGGCTTGGGAGACGGATTGGCCAAAGGGGACGAGGCGCTCCTTGCGGCCTTTGCCGCGGATGCGGAGCAGCTC
>CAXTWU010000233.1:0-3750 GCA_964248025.1 uncultured Acidobacteriaceae bacterium
CTGGCCGCCTCGCTGCTCGGCGTCCCCGTGCAGTTCCTGACGCAGTTTCACGGCCTCGCGCTCACCACGGTTTCGCACGCCGCGCTGATGGTCGGCGTGATGCCGGCGGTGCTGGCGCTGGGTGCGACCCTATTCAGCGGTGAGCGGCTGCCCCTTGCGGGCTGGCTGGCGCTGGGGGGCTCCAGCCTGGGTGTAGGACTGATCGTTTTCAGCGGCGGGGGCGCTGCGCCGGGGCGCGAACACCCTTCGCTCCCCGGCGACGGGCTGATCCTGCTTTCCCTCCTGATCTCGCTCGGCTGGCTGCTGCTCAACCAATCGCTGGTGCGCCGTCACTCGGCGTTGCAGGTCACCGCGTGGGGCATGCTTGCCGGCACCGCCATGCTGTGGGCCTACGTATTGCTGGCCGACGGACTTCCGCCGGTGCGCGGCGTACCCCGGGCGGCATGGTGGTCGCTCGCTGCCTCCGGAGTTTTGTGCACCGCGGCCACCAGCCTGCTGTGGAACTGGGGCATGCGCCATGTGCCGGCGTCGCGCGCCGGGGTGTTTCTCAATATCGAGCCAGCGCTTGGCTCGGCGCTGGGCATCTGCCTGATGGGCGACCGCCTGGGACCGCTGGCCTGGGCCGGCGGCGGCCTCATCCTCCTCGCTGCTTTTGTCCTGACGCGCGGTGAAGGGGCCGAATTACCGCTTGCGCTCGAGTGAACCTGCGGTACACTTGCGCCCAAGCGCGACTTTTTCCCGCTCGCCACGATCGCGCCGCACTACCCTTGCTCGACCTTTGACCCCGGATCTCACCAGCTCTCACCAGCGTTGACATTTCTGGGTACGAGGTCACAACTTGGCAAAGCCGGAAGCGCGGCAATCTTTCTACATTCCCAGCCTGGACGGCCTGCGCGCCCTCGCGTTTCTGCTCGTCTTTGTGGCGCACGCGGGCCTCGATCACCTGGTCCCCGGCGGCTTCGGGGTCACCGTCTTTTTCTTTCTGAGCGGCTATCTCATCACCAGCCTTATGCGCCTTGAGCTCGAGCAGACCGGCGCGGTGTCCCTGCGCAACTTCTATGTCCGGCGCGCGTTTCGCATTCTGCCGCCCATGTACATCACACTGCTGGTGGGCTACGCGCTGGGCGCGGGCGGGCTTTTGACCGAGGCCGGCAACCTCTTCGGGTTGGTTTCCGTCAGCGCGTACTTCTACAACTACACCAACCTGCTCGGCAGGCCGTCGCTGCTGCCCAGCGGCACCGGCGTGCTGTGGTCGCTGATGATCGAGGAACACTTCTACCTCGTCTTTCCCCTGGTGTTCCACCTGTATCTCCGCCGCCAAGGTGCCGCGCTTCACAACTTTGCCCGGGTGCTCGCCTTTGCCTGCGCCGGCGCGCTGCTTTGGCGCTGCTGCCTTGTGTTTCTGCTGCATACGCCGCTGCTGGCACTGCCGCGCTGGACCTACAACGCTTCCGACGCGCGTTTCGACTCCATCCTTTTCGGCTGCATCCTGGCTGTCCGCGACAACGCCTGGTTCGGGGATGCATCCCCCGGGCTCCGCCGGTACAAAGGGCCCCTTGCCCTCGCCGGGCTCGCATCCCTGCTGCTCAGCATGCTGGTCCGCGAACCGCACTTCCGCGAGACTCTTCGCTACACCGTTCAAAACGCCGCGCTTTATCCTATCTTCTTCTATTGCTCGGCGGCCTGCGGGCAGTGGCAGGTGCGCTGGCTTGAGTGGAAGCCTCTGCGCTTTCTCGGCTGGATTTCCTACTCCATGTACCTGATCCATTTCGTTCTGCTCGACATCTTTCACCGGGCCGTTCCAACCCATCCGGTGCTGGTCGCGCTGCTGTGCTTTGCTCTTTCAGTTGTGTACTCGTCGTGGATGCGCCGGTACGTGGAGCAGCCCAGCCGGCGCATCCGCGCGCGGTTTGAGCGCCGTATCCAAAGACGCGCGCCGGAGGTGGTGGGGGCGGTTGCACCCTTGGCACGGGCCGACCCCGCCAACGCGGCCTGAACCCTTCTGCGGCCGGGCCTAGACCCTGGGTGTTGCCAGCTCCAGCACCAGCCGCTCCAGCACCAGTTTCTTGTCGACCGGACTGGAGCGGATCGCAGCGTCCGCGCGCGCCACCGCGGCGATGGCGGTCATCAGCTCCCCGCGAGCCTTGTAGCGCCGCGCCTGGCGCACCAGGTCGTCGGCCGCGAACGGCGGCAGCCGAAACCCCGGCCACAACGCCCCCCAGATCGCGCGGCCATCGCGCACGTTTTTTTCGAGCACCACCAGCATCTGCCGAAACGTGCGCGCCAGCATGTACAGGTGCCCGATCGCCGCATCCTCGCCCGCTTCACTCGCATTCAGCAGCCCGTCCAGCACCAGCAGCGCGCGCGCCTTGTCCTTGCGCGAGATCGCGTCCGTCAGCTCATACAGCGAGCGCTGCTTCGCGCCCGAAACCATCAGCTCCACATCGGCCTGCGTCACCTCCGCGCGGTCGCGCGTGTACAGCAGCAGCTTTTCCCACTCGCCCGCAATCGCAAGCATGTCCGCCGCCAGCGCATCCACCAGCTCGCGCGCGGCCTCGGGTGCCAGCTGTTTGCCGGCGCTTTTGGCCTCCCCCGCCAGCCAGCGCAGAGCGTCCTCTTCGTCGGCGCGCGCCAGCTCCACGATCCCGCACCAGTCGCCCAGCGTCTCCCTGATCCGCTCGTAGCGCGTCTTGTCGTCCATCTCCATGCGCCGCACATCGGCCGGGATTCGCACGTGGTCGGCGACAAACACAAGCAGCGCGCCGGGGTTCGGCGAGCGGCCGTATGCGTCCAGCGCCGCGAACTCCTCTTTTTTCGCGCCACGCCCGTACAAGGCCTTGAGCCCGCGTATAAACAGGAGCTGGAACGGGGCCATCAGCGAGGGCGTCTGCGCAATGTCGAGTGCTTCAAAGATCGACGTGTCCGCCAGGTCCAGGTCGTGCAGGCAAAACTCGCGCAACTCGCCCGGTACAAACCGGTCGAGCAGCGCGCGGCGGCAGCGTTCGTAGTGGAACGCCTCGTCGCCCAGCATCACGTAGCCGGGCTTCGGGCTGCCGCCGGCCATCTCCGCCAGAAAGCGTTCCGTTGAAGCGAAACCCGCTCCCATGGTTTAAAAACTCTCCGTAATATCGGCGACCAGGCTTTGCGCAAAATCCCGCGAAAGCCTCCCGATCGCCGCCGGGTCTTCCTGGATAAAACTCAGCAGATCCTGTGATGACTCGTACTGTTGCCGAAACACGTAGTTGTTGTTCCCCCACAGCATGCGCCCGCTCCGGTCGTCGAGCCGCACCCGCACCGTCACCGTCACCTCGTAGCTCGACGACTGGTTTGTGGTTGGATCATAAGTCAGCGGGTACACCGTAAAGCCGATGATGTCGCCGTGCAGCACGGCGTCGGCGTCGCCGGGCGCGTCGGCCGGCACCGCCCGAAACGCCGTGCGCGCGCTGAAGGCCCGCAGCACCGCCTCTGTCATCGTGAGCTCGACGTGGTACGCCTGCGTGTGGTTCTTGAACACGGGGACGCTGATGACCCGCGCCATAGCCGGTACCTGCCCGGCCACTTGCGCCGGCAGGTGTGTTGCGGGTCCCGCGGCATGGTAGCCACAACCCGAGGGCGCGAAAACAATCAGCAGCCACGGTGAAAACATACTGCGACGAGGGAGGCTCATGCCATTGCCATTGTCGCAGAGCGAGCCATAAGCGGGCCCCGGCCCGAGCCGAGCCTGCGCACCTCGCTGCTAAACTAGCCCCA
>CAXTWU010000234.1:0-3683 GCA_964248025.1 uncultured Acidobacteriaceae bacterium
CATCGAAGATCTTCCCTAATGCGATGTGGCTCCACACCTGCGTCCAGCCCGGCTCACCGTCCCCACGCAGCGCATCTCGATAACTATTCGCCGCCGATTGGTAGTTCCGCTGGGTAAACAGCAGCTCGCCGATTCTGTAGTTGGCAAGCGAGCTGGCCGAGTTCGCCGCCAGTGCTTTCTGGTACTCGCCCAGCGCCGCCGTCAGGTCACCCTGGCCCACCAACTGCTGACCACGCAGGATCGCCACCCGCACCTGCATATCGGGCGAGTTGGTCAGGATCCAGTGGTCCGGGTCCACCTCAATATGACGCGGCGAGCCAAACGTATCGACCACGTACTGCGAGCTTGTTCCCGCCACCTCCACCCTTTTGTTTTCCGTCTTACCCTCGGTCTGCACCCGCAGGTCCACCGGCATGCTGAACAGGTCCAGGTCCTGTCCAAGCGTCCCAATGGTACGAAAACCCTTGTCGTTGCCCAGCCGGTAGACGGCGTATTTGTCCACAAACTGCGGCGCGCCTGTACCGTCCAGCCATTCCGAAAAGAATGCCGTCAGCTGCTGCTGCGATTGCCCTTCGGCCAGCTTTTCAAACTCTGAAGTCGAAATCCCCTTGTCCACAAACTGCGTCTGCACGGCTCGCACAATCTTCAAAAACGAGTCGTCGCCCACCTCCCAGCGCAGCATGTGGAAGACCATCGCCCCTTTTTCCAGCGTCATGGATTGAAACTCCGGCGAAAACACCGGCAGCCGCCCGGTTGCCGCTAGCGGAATGGTGTCATAGGCCAACGCGCCGGCCGACACATCGAGCACTGCCTGCTGCAACGCCGGCTTGCCGCCCTGGTCTTCCACAAACAGCAGCTCGCCATACCGCGCCATCCCGTTCGTGATCCAGGTGTCATTCAGGGTCGCCGGGCTTACGGCCGAGCCCCACCACTGGTGGGCCACCGTGTTGGCCAGCAGCCGCACATCGGCCTTGTTCGCCAACCGCGAGCCCGCGATGGCCGCGATCTCCGGTGCCCAGGCCGCCGGCACCGTGTCGTCCGGCAGCTCCACCACATTCAGCTTGTTCGACTCCGGCATGCCGAAGGTGCTCGTGAAAAATGCGAACTCCAGGTTCGCCGTGTCTGCGTAAGCCGCCGCCGAGCTCGCGTGGGCCGCCGTTGTATACACGCGGATGTTTGGCGACCCGGCCTCCGTGACCGGCGGCAGGAACTTGCCGATGATCAACGTGCCCGGAAAGCCCGGCTTCATCCAGCTGAAGTCGAACTCCTGGCCGCCCGGCAGGGCGAACGACGAACCCGTGCCGCTCCCCGCCTGTACCCCGGCCGGTGCCTGTGCCGAGGCCCGCGCGCTCCGCCGGGACCCGAGACCTGATCCGGCTGCCGCCCTCGCCGAGGCCGTCGTTCTCGCGGTTCCGGTTTTCGCCGCACCCCCATTTCCGGCCTGCCCTGCCCCTGGTTTGGCAGACGCCGCGACGCGGGCCGGCGGTGCCGCCGGCGCATCATCCTCGCTCGCGACCGACGTTCCGTTTTTCTTACGTTGCTCGCTCGCCGTGGTCGGAGCCTCCCCGGCCGCATCGCCCCGTCGCTGCAGCTGCGGTTCGCCTGACCCCGCCTGCCCGGCCGCCGGTGCCGCTTCGCGATGCGCCTGTTCGGCACTCACCGTTTTGCCCGACACCATGTTGTCCCGCGTCGCCCCCGAGCCAATCACCGTGTATCCAGCCGGCACAAAAACATGCATCTCCGCCGTAAACCGGTCCGTCGTGTAGCCCACCATGGGGAACCAGCGCCCGGCATACAACAGGTACGAGACTGGCTCAGGAGCCGTCGGGTTTGCCCCCGTTCCGCTCCCCGGACTCGCCCCTGAAGCCGCGGTCGGCCCGCTTTCAACGCCGGTTCCGCCCCCGATCGACGCCAGCTTCAACCCTTCCACGGGCCCGCCTTCGGCACCGGTCAGCGCCCCTGTGTACCGAAAGGTCCAGGTATAGCTCTGCCCCGCCGCCAGCGGCTGTGCCGGCGTCACGCGTACCGTGGCATTCTGCCCGCGCTCGCCGTTCAGCGCCGTCCCGCTCCCATCGCGAACCTCCATCACCCGGAGCGCGCCATTCAGCTCAAAGACCGCGGCATCGCCGCCCTGGTTGGCGGTAAAAGTCACACGCGCCGTGGCCGACAGGTTCCCGGTCGCGGGGTTCACCTGGGCGTCGATCACGTACGCCGTGACCTCGACCGGCGGGCGGGTTTCCGCCGCGATCAGCGATGGGGAGACAGCAAGCAGAAGGGCGGCAGCAGTTGTGCGGAAAAGGTTCATAAGGAAAGGTCCGGCTGGGTCTCGCTGAACCTGGACCCGACTTGCTTAGACCCGGAAATCGCCGAAACGATGTGTTCGGCCACGGCCTCAATCGGACTCGTACTTCGATGCAGCCGCATCTTCACCTCTGTCAGGCCCTCGATCGCTGCTTCCCGCGCCGGTCCATCCGCAAGCAGGGGTCGCAGCGCCGAGGCCACCGCCTCTGACGTAAATCCGTCCTGGATCAGCTCCGGCACGATGCGCCTGCCCGCGATCAGGTTCGCCATGGCCACGTGCGGCACCTTGACCACGCGACGAGCCACCGCGTACGAAGCGCGCGAAAGGCGGTAAACCACCACGAATGGGTTGCCGATCAACGCCGCCTCCACCGTCGCCGTTCCGCTCGCAACCACGCTCGCGCGCGCATGGTGCAACGTCGCCCGTGCGTCCCATACCAACGTGACTCGCGCGTCTGTCTGCTTCAGCATCTGTCGGACCTCGTCGATCTGCGCCGCGGTGAGGGTCGGGGCGAGCGGCAGCACGTACTCATACTCGGGCCCCAGCAGCCCGGCCGCTGTCAGCATTGCCGGCAGGTTCAGGGCGATCTCACGTGGCCGGCTGCCCGGCAGCAAACCTATCCAAGGCTTAGCCGCGTCCAGCCCGTACTCCGCCGCGAGCTGCCTGCGCTCGACGGACGGTAGCGGCAGTTCCGCCAGAGGATGCCCCACAAAGGTCGCCCCCACCCCGCGCTCACGGTACCAGCCTTCTTCAAACGGAAAGATCACCAGCATCCGGTCTACATCCTTCCGGATCCGTCGCAGCCGGTACCCTTTCCACGCCCATACCTGCGGGCTTACAAAAAAAATCACGGGGATCCCGAGCCGTCGCGCCCGCCGCGCCAGCCCAAGATTCACGTCCGGAAAGTCAATCAGCACCAGCGCGTCCGGCCTTTCGCTCGCCAGTGCCCGCCGCAGTTTCCGGTACTCGCGGTAAATCCGGGGAATGTGCCGCACGATCTCTGTAATACCCATCACCGCCACGTCCTCAGCCTTGGCGATTCGCCGCAGCCCAGCCGCCTCCAAGCGCCGGCCCCCCAGCCCTACGAACTCCGCTTGCGGCAGCAGGCGTCCAAGCGCCGCCATCAGCTGCACGCTGTACCCTTCACCGCTGGCCTCTCCGGCAGATAGGAAAATCCGCGTCCGCACCCCGCTTCAATCCATGCCGAGCGCCAGCGCGCCCGTTTCTGCAAAGCCCAGCGACGGCGCAAACGCCTCCTCCGGCACCCCGGCCTCCTGGTCGCGATACTGCAGCTGGTACAGCTTCCAATACAACCCGCGCTCCAGCAGCAGCTGCTGGTGCGGCCCCTGCTCCCGCAGCTGCCCCTTGTGCATCACCAGGA
>CAXTWU010000235.1:0-3620 GCA_964248025.1 uncultured Acidobacteriaceae bacterium
TCATCGCGACGATGCCGTGGTGCTCCGGGTAGAGCCCGGTCACCAGCGTGTAGTGGTTCGGAAACGTAACCGACGGGTACGAGGGCAACATGCCGTCGGGCGCGCTGGCTCCACCCTTCGCCAGCGCTAGCAGGTTCTTGGCCCCGTACCTTTTCGCATAGTCCCAGCGAAAACCGTCCAGCGAGACCAGCACGACATAGTGCTTCCGCTCCTGCACCAGCGCGTTGGGGCCGTGGTCGACGGCAATCACGCCATTCTGCGTCAGGACCTCGAAAGCGGCCCAGAACAGGGCCAGGAGCAGAGCGAGGCGGCGCATGCCGGTCACATCGTTCCCGCGTGCAGCAGCAGTCCCTGCGCGGCAACCACAATGCCGACCCCACCGAACAGCATCCCGAGCGCCCAGTAGATGCGCTGGCGGGTCAGCAGCGTAATCGAGGTCACGACCAGGCTGATTTCAAGCAGGGCCTCGCTCAGGTCAAAGCGGCCGGCCTTGCGCTCGGCGCGCTCCACTGCCTCTTCAAAACCCTTCGCGACCTCCTGCGAACCCAGCAGGTCCACGTTCCACTTGGACAGGTGCGCCTTGTACGTCGTGATCATGGAAGCGGTCGCGGCATTGTCGCGCGTGGTGACTGAGCCGAGCAGGTCCACGGTTAGCTGCGTGTCATTCTGCCGAATCTTCTTGGCCTGGTACAGGTTCCATTGGTCGCTGGCGCTGGCCTGCATCAGCACGGCCTCGGTATGGGTGCGGTGCCCCAGCACCGTGACCACCGCAACCAGTACGGCCAGCACACTCATGGAAAAGGAGACCGGCTTGAGCCCGGAGGCAGCCCCTTCATGGGCGTGCTCGTGCTGTTCATGCAGTTCCTGCACCTCGTTGATTTCCACCCTGGCGTCTCCCCATTCGCAGGGTTATTCTAAGCCGTCCTTCGGCGCAGGGCGCGTGCAAGCAAAAAAACGCCGGGCATAAGCCCGGCGCTTTTCGGCGATCGTATTTCAGGGCTACTTGATGTTGCCATTCATCCCATTGGGAAAGAACAGCCCTGGAGCCGCGGTCGCGTTGCCGTACACAATGTTGAGTACCTGCGGCGCTGTGCGGGCATAGGTAAGCCCGGTCGTGACATTCACATCGACCACCGTGCTGGCTGTGCCATACGGGTTGCTGGTCGTGCCAACACCGATGTCGTCGCCAACGCCGATGGTGGTGTTGGGGTTGGATCCATCCAGGTTGGCGCGAACTGCGGCGATCTTCTGCGAAATTTGCTGCAGCGTACCGCCGGCCGCGAAAATCTGCGTCCGGATCGCACCCGCGTGGTAAGCCTCGACCGCCTGGATGCCGACAGCCTTATCCAGGTACGTCAGGTTGCTGATCGATGGTGCCGCCCCCTGGTACGCCGTTACGCCCACGTCCTCAAAGATAAAGGCGCCCAGCAGAAAGTTCTGGTAGCTGGCGAAGGGATCGAAGTTGGGTACCCCAACCAGCGCTCCCAGGGTGTAAAAGCTGTTCAGCAGGTCGATGTTCGGCATTGGGACCGCGCTGGCGCCAAGCGTGGTGGTCAGGAATTTGACGTGGTTCAGCTCGTCGTTTGCCGTTTCCTTGGCATAGGACGCAAGAACCGCGTTGCCGCTGAAATCGACCTTGGTGCTGGCCGATTTAAAGGTCACGGTGCCGCTTGCGTTTCCTTTCGGACCGCCTGTTACCGAGGGGTCCAGGATCGTGCCGTTGACGGCCAACGAGTAGAAGGTGGCCTCAAGGTACTCAAGATTCAAGGCGAAGTTCAGGATGTCCGTGTCGGTGACAGCGGCCTGCGCGGTCCGGCTCAGCGCCAGGCCGGCCAGTGCTGCGCCGCCCATCAGCAGCGCCGAACGGCGGCTGCTCTTGTTTTCTTGCAGTTGCTGCGTTTCCATTCCAGTCTCCATGTCTTTTTCCTTCGTTTCCCGCCGCGTGCCTAGGACGCCGTTGCCTTGATGTTGCCGTTCAGGCCATTCGGGAAGAAGCCGCCACTTGCGACCACGCCGGGGTTCGGGTCCAGGTACAGAATATGGAGCACCTGGTCGAAGTTCCGGTCATAGGCAATCGAGTTCGAATCCGTGGGAACGATCTGGATGTTTACTGACGCGGCCGTGTTCGTGCCGATGGGTGCATCGGCCCCGCCCGTCGTCCCCGTCACGCCGCTTGCGTTGGCGCGAAGAGCGGCGATGGAGTTGGCATAGCCCAGGAACGGATCGCCCAGGTAAGCCAGGACCGTCCGCAACTCGGCCGCCTGGTACGACTCCACACCCAGCAGTCCACCGGCCAGTGGCAGGGCCACCGTCTTGTCCTTGATCAGGGGGGCCGCGCCGTGCAGTGCCGTCACACCCACGTCGCCGAAGACAAAGCCGCCCAGCACAAAGCTGTAAGGGTCTGCAAACGGATTAAACGGGGCATTGCCGGCCAGCGTGATGCCGGCAGCCGTTGCGGCCTTGGCGAATCCGTTGGTGAAGTCGATTGCGGGGCGGTCCACGGCAGCCGAGCCCAGCGCATTGCGCAGGGTGCGCAGGTGCGTCAGCTCGATTTCGGCCAGCTCATTCGCATACTGCTGGATGATTGCGGCCGGTATCTGGGTGGCGGACACGGTCGGCAACGCCGCGGAAAAGTTGACTGCCGCGCCGCCAGTCACAGCCCCGGGATGTGCGCCAATGTCGGACGCGAGCGTCAGGCCGGTCCCGGACACTGCGTGCAGGAAGTACTCCGACTCAAGATACTCAAGGTTCAAGGCGAAGTTGAGAATGTCGTTATCGCTGTAGGTGGTGGAGGTGGGCGTCGCGGGTGCGGAGTAATGGTGCTGGTCGCAGCCGGAGGCAAATGTCACCGCGGCTGTGGCTCCCATGCCTGCACTCACACCGGCGATAAACTTCCGGCGCGATACTTTGTTTTTCATTACCGATTTCAAATTGTCCATGGCCTTCTCTTCAACTGCGCTGAGGTGGTTCCCACCACTTGTCTATAAAACGTTCCAAGACTAACGTTTGGATTACGGGTTTGGCGAGGGGATTGTGAGAATTATTTCGGACTTTCTCACCCCTAAGTAACTCTTTTGAGTCATTTCTTCCAGCCCATGTATGGTAGAGCCCCTGGTCGCCTCAGGACGGAGCCCCCGCCAGCAGGATCGGCATGGTCGGAGTGGGGGAGCCGCCAACCCTTTCCTCCGTGATACCAAAGGCCTTGGCCGCCCGCGCACCTTCGAAAGGCGGCAGCAGGATGCTGACATTGCCGTGCCCGTCCGGCGAAAAGGTCCCCGCGGCGACCGGGGCGCCGCCGTCAGCGGGGATCAGCCACAGTTCATACACTTTGGCCGGCGGCAGGGGGCGCAGACTGCTTGCGACCAGCAGCAGGGTTCCCGTTTTCGGGTCATAGGTGGCCCGGGCCGAAGGCAGGGCGGGCGCCTTGGGCGTGGTCAGGTTCACCCGCACAGCGCCCGGCCCGGTCAGCGCTGCCAGGATCTGCCGCGACCTCCCCGCTTCCGATCGCACACGCGCTGTTTGCGCGTTTTCCGTTTGCAGTGCCGACCGCAGGGCGTTTCGGTCCTCCCGGAGCCCAAAGGCAACCAGTGCCAGGGCCGCTGCCACCGCCCACCCGGCCC
>CAXTWU010000236.1:0-1884 GCA_964248025.1 uncultured Acidobacteriaceae bacterium
CCATGAGCCAGCTGGGCGGCGGCATCGGCACACGGGGTCCGGGCGAAACGCAGCTCGAAACCGACCGCCGCCGTATCGGCAAGCGCCTGGTGATTTTGCGGCGCGAGCTGGAGCGGGTGCGACGGGTGCGCCACCAACAGCGCAGCCGCAGGGAGTCGGCCCCCGTGCCAACGGTCGCGCTGGTGGGCTATACGAATGCCGGTAAAAGCACGTTGTTCAACCTGCTGACTGGGGCCGAGGTGCTGGCCTCCTCGCGCATGTTTGCCACGCTCGACCCCAAGCTGCGCGCGCTCGTGCTGCCGTCGCACCGCAAGGCTCTGCTCTCGGACACAGTCGGATTTATTCGCAACCTGCCGCACTCGCTGGTGACCTCGTTTCGCGCGACGCTGGAAGAGGTGGAAAAGGCCGAGGTGCTGCTCCACGTGCGCGATGCCGCCGACCCTCTGTCGGAAGAGCACAAGGTGGAAGTGGAAAAGGTCCTGGGCGAGCTGGACGTGCTTGCCAAACCCCGGATCGAGGTGATGAACAAGCTCGACCTGCTGCCGGAGCACGAGCGCGAAGGACTGTTGGGGTCGGGGGTGGTCGGGGTTTCCGCCCTGGCCGGCACCGGGATCGACCGGCTGCTGCTGGCGATCGACTCGGCGTTGACAGCGGATCCGCTGGAGCAGGCCGAGCTGTGGGTGCCGCAAGCCGATGGGGAGGTGCTGCCTGCGCTTGAGCGTGGGGGCACGGTGCTGACGCGGAGCTACGACACCCGGGAAGGGCAGCAGGGTGTGCTGGTCGAGGTAGCCGCGCCGCGCTCGCTGCTGGGCCGCTGGCGAAGGTACCGGGTGCGTGCGTAGAGCAACGGCAAGGCTGGGCGCGATCCCGCGCGGACGGGAGCAAGACGACGGACGTTCCCCTGGGCCGCAAAGGTCGCCTTTTTCCCCACCCCTATGGTATGTATAAGGAGCGCAGGCGGAAGCGGTGTGCCTCCCCGTTTCTTTGGGCGCGCCGTGGCTTTGCCCGTTTCTGCTGCGGATGGCGCAATCGGATGGAGCCATTCGGCTCCGCTCTCAAAATCTATGGATGAAATCTTCCGCCAACTCGGTGAACTGTTTCTCGGCTCCGTGCCGACGATGATCCTCTTCCTGTTGCTGCTGTTCTGCTACACCACGCTGATCGACCGGCCCTTGCGCCGCACCCTCGCCGTGAGGCGGGAGCGCACGGCCGGCGCGGTGGAAAAGGCGCAGGCGGCCATTGCGCTGGCGGAAGCGAAGACGGGGGAGTACGAAGCAAAGCTGCGTGCCGCACGAAACGAGATTGCACGTGCCCGCGAACAACAGGTAGCCGGCTGGAACGCCGCCCGCGAGGCCGCGCTGGGCGAAGCGCGCGACCGGGCCGCCGCGCAGCTGCGGGAAACCCGCGCCGCGCTGGAAGCTGAGGCGCAAGGGGCGCGCGCTGCCATGAGCGGCTCCATCGATGCGCTGGCCACGCAGATTATTGAAACTGTGTTGCCGGGCGCGATGCGATCCCAGGCTCGCGGGGCAGAGGTGAGCTCGTGATCCCTCGCCTCCTGCTCGCGTTTTTGCTTGTTTTCACGGTGCCCTTTGCGCACGCACAAGGCGGCGACGACAAGCGGCTGCCGATCACGACCGGTACGACCAAGACGTCGATGGATTCGCCGGACACCAACAGCGACCTGGAAAGCTACGCCCACGCACCGGCGGTGCAGTCGCTGGCGCGGCACCTGGGGCTACCGACCAACCGGGCTTCGCACTTGTTCGAGGACTTCAACTCGGGCGTGGTGATCCTGGCCGTGCTGTACGGGGTGCTGAAGTACCTGCCGGGCAGGTTTCGCGCGCGCCGGGAGCGTTTGGATCGCGAGCTGGTAGAGGCTCGCGC
>CAXTWU010000236.1:1984-3613 GCA_964248025.1 uncultured Acidobacteriaceae bacterium
GCGGAGCGCATCCGCCTGACGCCGGACGGTGACCAGATGCTGATCGATGAGTTTCTGCAGAACCTGGCTGGTGAGATCGGCAAGCGGGGGCAGAACTAGTGCCCGCCGCCCCCTACGCGGCGCGCTATGCCCGCGCACTGCTGGATGTTCTGGAGCTGAACCATGCCGATGCGGAAGCAGCCAGCCGCGAGCTGGACGACTTTGCCTCGGCCTGGGACGAGAGCCGCGCCCTGCGAAGCGTGTTTCTTGATCCTTCGATCCCGGCTCCCAAAAAAGTGGAGATTCTCGATAAGCTCAATGCCCGTCTCGGCATGGGCAAGCCCGTGCGGAACTTTCTCGCGGTGATTGTGAACCACGAGCGCATGGAAGGGTTCCAGGAGATCCTCGGCGAGTTCCACCGCATGGTGCGCGGCGACCTCGGCATCGACAAGGTGGAGTGGACCACCGCGCGTCCCCTTTCGGATGGGGAGCGCAGCGCGGTGGAAACAAGGATTCACGAGCTGACCGGCAAGCGGCTCGAAGCGACGTTTCGCGAGGACCCGGCGCTGCTGGGGGGCGCACGGCTCCGCATCGGCTCGACCGTTTACGACGGCAGTGTGCGCGGTCGGCTCGACCAACTGAAGGAAAAGCTGGCCACGAGCTAGCTCGAAGGAAGATTCAGAAACTCATGGCAAAGATCAACGCAGACGAAATTACCAGCCTCCTTCGGGAAGAGATTGGGAACTATGACAGCCGGATGCAGGTGGATGAGGTCGGCACCGTCATTTCGGTCGGCGACGGCATCGCGCGTGTTCACGGCCTGGACAAGGTGATGGCCGGCGAGATTGTTTTGTTTCCTCACGGCATTGAAGGTCTGGCGCTGGCGCTTGAAGAAGAGCAGGTCGGCGTGGTGCTGATGGGCGAAGCCGACGAGATCCGCGAAGGCGACGAGGTCAAGCGCACCGGTCGCATCATGAGCATCCCGGTGGGCGACGCGATGGTGGGTCGCGTGGTCAACGCGCTCGGCCAGCCCATTGACGACAAGGGGCCGATCGCGACCACCGCGACCCTGCCGGTCGAGCGGCTCGCTCCCGGCGTGATCGACCGCCAGCCCGTGAAGGAGCCGATGTCGACCGGCATCAAGGCCATCGATGCCATGATCCCGGTCGGCCGCGGCCAGCGTGAGCTGATCATCGGCGACCGCCAGACCGGCAAAACCTCGGTCGTGCTCGACACGATCATCAACAACGCCAAGAACAACCTGATCTGCATCTACTGCGCGATCGGGCAGAAGCGGTCCTCGATCGCGCAGGTGGTGCAAACACTGACCGAAAACGGCGCGATGGACTACACCATCATCGTGGCCGCTTCGGCGTCGGAGCCCGCGCCGCTGCTTTACCTGGCACCCTTTGCGGCGACGGCGCTGGGCGAGTTCTTCCGCGACAGCGGCCGCCATGCGCTGGTCATCTATGACGATCTTTCGAAGCACGCGGTCGCATATCGCGAGCTTTCGCTGCTGCTGCGCCGTCCGCCGGGCCGCGAAGCCTACCCGGGCGACGTGTTCTACCTGCACTCGCGCCTGCTGGAGCGCTCGGCCAAGATGAGCAAGGAAAAAGGCGGAGGGTCGCTGACGGCGCTGCCGATCATCGA
>CAXTWU010000237.1:0-3610 GCA_964248025.1 uncultured Acidobacteriaceae bacterium
TACGGGGTCGAGAACCGGGCGCCCTGCGGATGCGGATGGGCAAAGGCGGCATTGATGATCCGCGCATAGGGCACGCCCGAAGCCAGCTCGCGCGCCAGGATCCCGGGCACGTTGTTGCCCTCGGCCAGCAGGCGCTCATTGGTGGCATGGTCCAGGGCGTACACCAGTTGAAGTTCCTCGGGCGAGTCTGCCAGACGGGTCAGCACGGAGTCACTGTAGCGAGCCGGGAGCAGCCGCGAAGTGTTCAGCTTCCGCAGCTCCGTGACAGGGGGTGTGTAGCGCGTGGAAGCCTGCTGCGCGACGGAAACACGCTCCCGGCGTAGCTGCTCGACGGTCGCCTGCAGACTTGGGATGCGTCCTGCCACCGGGCCGCGCCTGCGTGACACTCGCTTATAAACCGCCATGGATGGCCCCGCCCGCTTTTCTGCTGGTTCCCGTCGCTACTCAGTGTGCCAGTATAGGGGAAGCGGATGCACCGGTCATCGTCGGCCATACTCCAGAAGTGGAGAAGTTGTGAACGGCCTTTACAGGGATGCCTAGCCGCCGCGCCGCGCATCCAGGAGCCGCCGGACGGTTTCCATCGCCGGCGCGCCGCCGCGCAGCATGTAATCAAGCGGGGTGCGGCCTCCAAAGATGTCGTTGGAGTTCGGCAGCGACACCCAGCGATCCGCCAGTTCCGTGCTGAAGAGGATGTTGAGGCTCTTAAAGATTCCGATCAGGTAAGAGATGCGGAGCAGCCGGTCCTGCTCCAGCACGCGGCTGGCTCCCCCAGCCTTCCAGGCGTAAAACGTCCCGTTCGACAAGCCGCCGAGAAGCCTGCGGGCGTCCTCGTCACGAACCTTCCAGTGCTCCACAATCTTAAAGAAAGCGCGAAGGGCAGTCGGGGTAAAGCGCCGTTGCTCTCCAGCATCGGCCAGGTCCGGATAGCCGGGAGGCGCATACAGGCTTGTGGGGTAATTCGCCTGCGAGGAAGCTAACGTGAACTTGGGCAATCGAGCCGTTCCTTACGATGCTGTTGGAAGTTGCTGCACGGGTTGTTGAGCGTCGACTGCGAAGGTCGCGCTCTCCAATATTGGAGTGTACGTCTTTAACCGTAAATGCTGAAGGCGATTTCTGCGCACGTGTATCACTAATGCCCTTTCCTAAAGTTACCTTGGGGCAGCGCGGCTGTGACTCAACAGGCTGTCAATGGACCACCAACGGTCTGGCGCGTGCATGTCCACGGGGCAGCAAGGCCTTCCCCCGACCAACCGATCCTTCCCTCCATCCGGCTACACTGGAAAGCAATGAAGCACCGCACCATTGAGCACTACGAGTTGCAGCGGCGCCTGGGAGCAGGTGGCTCGGGCATTGTGTACCTGGCCAACGATACCCAACTGATGCGACCGGTGGTGCTCAAAATCCTGAAGCGCGGTTCGCTCACCTCCGAGCAGATGCGGACCACCGTTTTGCGCGAGGCCCGGCTCGCATCGGCCATCGAGCACCCCAATGTTTGCGCGATCTACGAGGTCGGCGAAGAGGGCGACGAAGCCTACATTGTCATGCAGTACGTGCCGGGCCAGCCGCTTGATAAGCTCATCGCGAACGGCCCGGCCAGCATGCAGCTGGTACTTTCGGTCGGCATCCAGATTGCCGATGGGCTCGGGGCCGCGCACTCGCTCGGCATCTTTCATCGCGATCTCAAGCCGGCGAACGTGATCCTCACCGACGGCGGCCTGGTCAAGATCCTCGACTTCGGCCTGGCACGCCGGCTCAGCGTGGAGGATGCGGAGTTCGACCCATCGCTGACGAGCACACGCAAGGGCGGCACCGTGGCGGCCGCGTACACCGCGCGCGGCGGCACCATCGCCTACATGGCCCCGGAGCAGTTTGTGACCGGGCAGTCGAGTGTGCGCAGTGATCTGTGGGCGCTCGGCGTCATCCTGTTCGAACTGGTCAGCGGCAGCCACCCGTTCTCACGCTCCGACGGCGACGAGTTCCACACCATCCGAGCCATCCAGTTTTCCGACACTCCTTCGCTGCACGTGTGCTGCCCGCACATCCCGCCCGAGCTGGCCAGCGTCATCTACTCGCTGCTCGCGAAGACCCCGGCCGACCGCTATGCGAGCGCCGCCGATGCGCGTGAAGCGCTCAAAACGATCATGAAAACGCTGCAGATTGAATCGGGCATCCTGCCCGGCGACGCAGCGGCCACCCTGCCGGTCTCAGGCGCGGAACGGGAAAAGCGCACAACCGGCCTCCTGTCGATGCTGGCGGAGCGTTTTCGCGATTCGCCCGAGTCCGCGGCCAAGCAGAACAGCATCCTGGTGCTGCCGTTCAAGAACATCGGGCCCGACCCGGTTGCGCCGTTGTATGGCTCGGCCCTGGCCGACGCCATCGCCGCGCGCCTGGCCCGCATGCCGTCGCTGGTGGTGCGGCCTTCGAGCTCTCTGCTGCAGATGAACGTGGCGCAGATGGACCCGCTCGAAGTCGGCCAGAAGCTGCTGGTGCGTTGGGTGCTGACCGGCAGCTTTTTACGCGGGACCGAAGGCTTCGACCTGAACTGGCAGCTGCTCGATGTGGTGGGCCAGAGTGTGGGCGGCGGCGGTGCCATCAGCGTCGCCTCCTTCGACCTGATCGCGGTGCAGACCGAGATCTGCAACGACGTGTTCGCGTCGTTGCAGGGGATCGGTTCGCTCAAAGTTGCTGATCGAACCGGCGCTCGCGCCAGCGTGCTCACGGGGCAGTTGTCGGAAGAGTACCTGCAGGCCCGGGCCATGCTTTCGTCCTTTATGCAGCGAACCGGGAGCCGTGTCGACCTGGATCGCGCGCTGGAGCGCTTTGAACGCGTGACCGGGCAGGCCACCGGGCAGGACGCCCCATTTGCGGCAGCCTGGAGCGGCCTGGGCATCACCCACCTCCAGTATGTGCGGCATGGCTTCGGCGGCCACATGCATGTGATCGCGGCGCGCAAGGCGTTTGATCGCGCCTTGCAGATCGACCCGGGCTCGGTCGAAGCCAACCTGTACCGCGTGTACATGTTGCTGGGGCGCGGTGAAAAAGAAAGCGCGCGCCACGGCATCGAGCACCTGCTGCACACCGCGGCCAACGACGCGCAGGTGCGCATGGTGGCCGGCATTACGATGCGGCTCGACGGCATGTATGAGTACGCGCTGGCGCAGTTCAACGCCTCGCTGCAGTTCGACCCATCGAACGCGCCCGTGATCTACAACCATCGCGCGCGTGTGTACCAGTACCAGAACCAGCTGGAGCTGGCGAGCGACGAACTCGAAAAAGGTCTCGCGCTCGAGCCGCGCCACCCGCTGCTTCGCACCTCGCTCGCGTATGAGCGCATGCGCGAGGGCGAGATTGCCGCCGCCATCGACATCCTGGAGGGCGTGATCGAGGACGATCACAGCATGCGCCTGGCTTACCCCACGCTTGCCATGTGCTACGTGCAGGCCGGCGACCGGGAACGGGCGGCCGAGCTGATCGAGGAGAACTCGATCTCCGCCGCCGAGGCCGACAGCGAGATGGCCTACCGGCTTGCCACCTATTTCGCGGTGGAGGGCGATGAAAGCGAGGCCCTGCACTGGCTGCGCCGCTCCATTTACCTGGGCAACGAAAACTA
>CAXTWU010000238.1:0-3606 GCA_964248025.1 uncultured Acidobacteriaceae bacterium
CCGAGCCCCACACCACCTTGATCACGTTCCAGTTCGCGCCGCGAAAGATTCCTTCTAGCTCGTCGATCACACGCATATTGCCGCGCACCGGCCCGTCCAGCCGCTGGAGATTGCAGTTGATCACAAACACAAGGTTGTCCAGCTTTTCGCGCGAAGCCATCGCAATCGCGCCGAGGGTGTCCACCTCGTCCGTTTCCCCATCGCCGACAAACGCCCAAACCTTACGCGGCGTCTTCGCGATCAGCGAGCGGTTCTCCAGGTAGCGCATAAAGCGCGCCTGGTAGATCGCGTTCAGCGGTCCGATGCCCATCGAAACCGTGGGAAAGCGCCAGAAATCGGGCATCAGCCACGGGTGCGGGTAGCTCGACAGGCCCGGCCGGCCGCGCAGCTCATGCCGGAAGTGCCCGAGGCGCTCCTCGTCGAAGCGGCCTTCAAGAAACGCGCGCGCATACACTCCCGGCGAGGCATGGCCCTGGAAGTAGATAAAGTCACCCGGCTGGTCGCCATAGCTCGCATGGAAGAAGTGGTTAAACCCCACTTCCAGCAGCGTTGCGAGCGAGGAGTAGGTCGCGATGTGCCCACCGATGCCCGCGTCCTTTTTGTTCTGCCCATGCACCATGGCCATCGCGTTCCAGCGGATCAGCGATTCGACCTTGCGCTCCAGTTCGCGATCGCCAGGGTAGGGCACTTCCTCATGCTTCGGAATCGTATTGCGGTACTCGGTCACAAGCTCGCCCGGCGTCGCAATGCCCGCTTCGCCGGCGCGCTTCCGAAGCGCCTCCATCAGCGCGGCCCCGTGCTCCGCCCCTTCGGCGACAATCACCTCGTCGAATGCTTCGATCCACTCCGCGATCTCGCTTTTGAGCTCCGCGTCGGCGGGCACAGCTACTTTGGTGGCCATCGGTGGACTCCTCGCGCATCCGGCGCGTTTTCTAAAGGCTCAAGTGTACGAGCTAACGGGCGGCGTGTGTCTTTGCGGTGGCGGCTTTTGGGCCCGAAGTGGCGGAAACCGCCTGGTCCAGGTACGAGAACAGAAGCTGCGGATCCTCCACCTGCACCAGGGGGTGTCCGGGGTCGTGCGAGTGAGCCGTAACCACCCAGATGGTCGGTGTACGGTTCACCCCCAGCTGCCGACCCAGGTCGCGATCCGTCCGCACCTGCTCGGCCAGCTTTCCCTGTGGGTCCACCACAAACGGCATCTGCACCCCATGCTGCTGGGCAAAGGTCTGGGTGGCCTGGTTCAGGTCGTCCGGGGTGCTGATCGCCCGTTGCTGCGCAAAGATGGCATCGCGGTAGTCGTCGCCCAGCTTTGGCGACTTTTCATCGAACCAGCGGGCATTGATCGCCGCCTGCATGCTCCAGTTGTGCTGCGGCAAGGGAAAGTCATGCCGCATCCAAGGCACGTGATACTTCGCCCGGGCCGACATCAGCGTCGGGTTCGCTGCGGCACAGGCCGGGCACTCCAGGTCAGAAAACTCAACGATCGCGACATTCGCGCCGGCCGGCGGTTTCAGCGCCGGCGACTCCAGCATGGCAGCCGGCACTTGCGGTGCCTGCGAAAACTGCGCCCGCGCCATGCTCGCGGTACCCATCACCAGGGCAGCCGCGCCCAAACAGCAAACCGCCGCCGTACCCATCTTCACCATAGCCAACCGCTCCTTCAATCGCCCATTTGCCACCGGCAAACCGCGCCGGGCGCGGGCTGGGCATGGGCTGTAAACTCAAAATGGCCCGGCACAAATCGCCCGGCGGAGAACCCCACGTCCCATGCGCATCCTGCTGGCACTGCTTGCGGCCCTTGGCATCATCGTATCTTCGCTCGCGCTGCGGGTCCACTACTCCACCGATGTGCAGCCCTGCGACATCAACGCCCGCTGGGACTGCGGCATCGTCAATCACAGCCGCTTTGCCACCATCCACGGCATTCCCGTGGCCGCGGTCGGTATCGCCGGCTACGCGCTGCTGCTGGTACTCACCCTGCTTGGACGCCGCAAACTGCTGTTGGTCAGCGCCGCCGCCGCGCTCTGCTATGCCCTTTACCTCACCCACATCGAGCGCGATCTGCTGCAGGTCTGGTGCCTGTACTGCGTCTGCTCCCAGGGCATCATCGCCCTGCTGGCGCTGCTGGCGGCCGCCTGGGTCGCCTTGGGCCGGCGTCAAGTCCGGGCCGCCCATATGCAGCGCAGGACCGGTACCACAGTGTGAATACACACTTTGAGGTCATCGCGATGCCATTTTCCGCTGCTTCGCAAAACGCTTTACTTTCATGGAAGAAAACAGTTGTAGAACCCTCTTGGCGTTCCACGCACCTTGTTTTGGCGATCTTGTTCAATGGCTTGGTAGTTATCACCATGATTCGAACTTGCCTGTTGTCCAGAGAGGGGTTTAAATACATCCCTGGTTTGCCGCTATTCTTGGTTTTAGTTGGGGGATTTCTGGGCTGCGCCGCGCTTTTCACGTGGATTATAGCTCAGAGAACCAGCAGAGCATACGCGCTTCGGAGAGACGGGGACAATGCAGCTGCCATGCTGGGCATCAGCTATTTGGCTTTTCGGATGTATGTCTCACTTCTAGGTGTCATATTCACCTTTCTATCTGTTATCGACCTTGCTCTTTCGCGCTAAGCGGAATGTCTCAGCGCCGGCTTGTAGGTACTTAGCCGGCGCTTAACTCTAAAATCTTTCTACAACTTAAACAGCTCCCGCAGCCGGCGGGTCTGCGTCCGGCTTACCGGTATCTCCGAACCTTTCTTATCGCTCATCCTGAGCTGGTAGCTGCTTTTGAACCACGGCACCACCTCGCGAATATGGTTCAGGTTCACCACGAACCCGCGGTGCGCCCGCCAGAACAGGTGGGGGTCCAGCAGCTCCAGCAGTTCTTCCAGCGTCCGGCACTTTGATTGCCCCTCCATGTGGGTCGTGGTCACCGTGATCGTGCCGTCATCGACCGCCGCAAAGCAGATGTCTTTTTGATCCACCAGCAGCAGCCGCGAGCCGCTTTGCAGCACGATCTTGCTCGCGGCCAGGGGCTTGCCCGCCCCCGTCTGCTCCATCAGCCGCAGAAGTTGGTGCATCTGGGCTTCGGTCCCGTTCAGAGCGGGCGCAGCCATGGCCCCGGCTCGCTCGCGCACACGGGTGCGTGCCCGTTCGAGCGCCTGCAGCACCCGGGCCTTGTCAAACGGCTTCAGGAGGTAGTCGATCGCATGGACGTCGAACGCGCGCACCGCGTACTGGTCAAAGGCGGTCGCGAAAACAACCTCCGGCAGGGAGGTCTCGCCGCCTTCCAGCAGCTTGCGTAGGACAGAGAATCCGTCCAGCCCCGGCATCTGCACGTCCAGAAACACCACGTCCGGCCGGTGCCGCCGAATCAGCTCCACCGCCTCGATGCCGTTCCCGCCCAGCGCCACCACCTCGGTGTCCTCATCCGACTCCAGCAGAAACTCGAGCTCCTCGCGGGCCAGTTGTTCGTCATCGATGATGATCGCCGTCAGTCCCATGGTGCGCCTCTCCCGCATTCTAGCTCTGCCTCAGCAGTGACCCTGGTCCGCGCAGTACCGGTTCGCGGCCGGCAAAAACTGAGTCCAATCCTCGGCAATGCCGCGCTGCG
>CAXTWU010000239.1:0-3595 GCA_964248025.1 uncultured Acidobacteriaceae bacterium
CGACCAGGCACACACCCAGCAGGATGGCGAGTACGATGGCGGGTCGGCGGCGGGTGATGCGCATCGGTTTCGGGGAAAAGAAAAGCCCGCAAGCAGTATAGGACTGCTTGCGGGCTTGTTGACGATGACCAGTGGCTGAGGCAGCCTAGGCGGTGCCGGCCGGGCGTGGGTTGGACGGATCCCAGCTGGCGGTCTTGATGTCGCGCGCCAGGCCCAGCCTCTTGAGGAGCCAGATGCCGTAGTAATTGGGGTCGAACTCGTACCAGCGCAGACCGTGGCGGGCGGAGACTGGGTGCGCGTGGTGGTTGTTATGCCAGCCTTCGCCGCCGGTCAGCAGCGCAACCCACCAATTGTTGCGCGACTCGTCGCGGGTCTGGAAGCGGCGCGAACCCCACAGGTGCGTGGCCGAATTGACCAGCCAGGTGGCATGGAGACCCAGCGTCACGCGAAGAAAGATACCCCATAGGACCACCGGCCAGCCGCCCCAGGCCAGCAGAATAAACCCAACCGTGGTGAGCGGAACCCAGTGGTACTTGGACAGCGTGACATAAAACTTTTCGCGGCTGAGGTCCGGCGCATAGCGGTTCAGGACCGCAGTGGAGGAGTGAAGCGCCTGCCCGCTCATGATCCAGCCCATGTGCGCCCAGAAGGTGCCATCCTTGGGCGAATGCGGGTCGCCGGCGTGGTCAGAATGCTGGTGGTGGACACGGTGGGTGCCGACCCAGAAGATCGGTCCGCCTTCAAGCGCAAGCGTGCCGCAGATGGCCATCGCGTACTCCACCCAGCGCGCGACCTTGTAGCCGCGGTGGGTGAGCAGGCGGTGATAGCACATGCCGATGCCCACATTGATTGCGAGCACATACAGCACCAAGGCCGCAAACAAGCCCTTCCAGGTGAAAAAGAAGAGGGCCACGATCGCGAGCACGTGAAAGATTGCCATGAAAATGGTGGTCACCCATGACACGGATCCGCTCTGGTGAGTGCGTCCGAGCGTGGGGAGTTCAACAGGGTCCTTTGGGGTGCGGGGATGCGCCTGGACGGAGGGAGTTTCCGGGCTTGCGGCGGCTGGGGATTCAAAAATCTCGACTGGCATGACCGCTTTCCTGATGCAGTTGGGAAATGTCTACTGCTTGAGCGTAGCAGTGGGCAAAAGGGCGTGGTGTAAGAGTTCTGTAACCGGCCGGCGTCCGTGAAGAAGATCGGAGACGGATGCGAAGAACGCCCCTGCAGTTGTTTCTTTTGTGGCAACTCCACCCCCTGCTGTAGCATCTATTGACAAATCGTTAAAGATTCCGGCGCGGGTCATCGTTTCCGCAGGCAGTTCCCACCCGGATCGTCGCCAGGTAACAGGAGGAGACACCCGCCATGATCACAACCACTCACGCACGACCTCCTGCGCAATCCGCCGCGCGGGCGCTTCCTCTCAGCACAACCGTCTGCCCGCGATGCTTTCAAACGTTGAATGCCGCCCCGGCGTTCCGGGCAAAAGGGCAGATGCCCGGGCCGCATCGCTGCGCCCCTTCGCCCCGCGAAGTGCTTCAACCCTCGGCCGCTGTTCCGTTCTCCTAGGCTCTGGAAGAACGGCTCCCGGCCACCGCTGTTCCAGCGGGCGGCCCGAGAGCGGGATGCAGGGTGGAAACGCACCCCCTCCGGGTGCGTTTCTTTGTGCGCGAGGGACGGCGGTTCAGGACCACTTTCCACGCTCGGACCCTTGGCCGATGGCGCGAGCGGAAGGAACCGGTGCTGTTTGTCCCGCTTGCCCGGCTGGGTCGGGTTTCCCGGCGAGCCTAGCCGGAAGAACCTCCCGGATGCGCTCCGCCAGGCACGCCTGTTCCTTTTCGCGAAGCCGCCCCCCGCCCACGGTCAGGTAGAAGACGTCGATGGCAATCTCGCCTTCGGTGTCGATCAATGCGACCTCGATATTGCACCCGCATCGGGCGATAGCGATGGCCAGGGTGCGCAGCAAACCGGGCGAGTCCGCGGCGACCACCTGCAGAATCGTGCAGTGGCGGGAGCTTTCGCTGTCGAAGTGAAAGCGCGGCTCGCTCCCACTGCGAGCACCGGTGGCTGAGAAAGTGCCATGCCGCGGGCGCTGCCGGGCCCCCAGCATCTCTTCTACCTTGCCGCTGCCGCCCAGCGCGGATCGCAGGCTGGCAAGGAAGCGCCCATGCTCGCCGGGATTCAGCTCCAGCGTCCGGAACGGGTCGGTGAACTGAAACGAATCGAGGATCAGCCGGGCGTCATTGGAAAAAGCGTCGGCCTTGACGATGTTCATGCCCCAGGCAGACAGAGCGCCGGCCATGTCCGCGAACAGCATGGGCCGGTCGCGCGTAATCAGCGTTACCTCGTTGAATTGGCGATGCCGCTGCAATGCGAGCTGCACCGGCTCTTCGTCGAGACGGAGCGAGAGCTGGAAGTGTTCGCTCACCTGGTCGGGCAGGCGGGTTTGCAGGTAGCGCTGCGGCATGCCTTCCAGAAAGCGCCGCACAGCCTGGGCCTGGGCGGGGTCGTCTTCCGCGCCGCGCAGGCCGCCATGCGCCGCGACCCGCGACAGCACGCGCGACAGCACGATCGGGTCCGCGTCCACGTGGTAGCGCGTTTCATCGACGGACCGGTCCAGGTAGTTGGCTGTTGCGATGTAGAGCTGCCAGATGTTTTCAGCCTTCCAGGGGGTCAGCGCATCCTGGTTGACGGCCTTGATGTCGGCAAAGGTCAGCAGTGTGAGCATTTTCAACTGCTGGGGTCCACCGGCGTGCCGGCTGAAAAGCCGAACGTTGTCCGGATCAAAGATGTCGCGGCGCAGGGCGAGCGACATCTGAAGATGGTTGCGGATCAGACGGCGCACGGTTTCGCGCTCTTCCAGGTCGAACTCCAGCCGCGCAAAAACCCGCTCGGCTAGCTCGATCGACTCGCGGGCGTGGTCGCCGGTGCGCCGGGCCTTGCCGGTGTCGTGCAGCAGCAAGGCCAGAAGAAGGAGGTCCTGCCGTTCGATCTCGGGCCACAGTGTGGAAAAGCGGCGCTCCCACTCATGCCGAGGCGTGCGCAGCGCGTGGACGTTTTCAATGACCAGAAAGGTGTGTTCATCAACGGTGTAGCGATGGTATGCGTCGCGGACCACCAGCGAATCGATCCCGTGGAACTCCGGCAGGATCAGCTCCAGCAGGCCGATGGCGTGCATCAGGCGCAGGGCGTGCGCGGCGTAGGGGCCGAGCAGTACGTCGCGCAGGCAGTTCCATAAAAAGGGGCCTTCCGGCAGGTGCACCGCCAAGGCCGGCAGGGCTTCGGCAATGCGCTGCTCGGTTTCTTCCGTCAGGCGTGAGCCGTACTGTGCGACCGAGCCGAAGACGCGCAGCAGGGCATCCGCGTCGAGCAGGAGGGTGCCGGAGCCATGGCCTTCCAAGGTAACCCGCCCGTCTTCCACGGCGAACGGGGTACCGGCAATGAGGCTGCGCCGGCGCCGCAGTGTCTTCAGCAGCGGCTTGCGCGCGCTGGCTTCCAACTCGTCCATCTGCAAGGAAGCGCGGCGCGAGATGGCCCGGGCATGCCGGTAGTAAGTGCGCATCCAGTACGCGGGGTCGGCGGAGCCCAGGGTTTC
>CAXTWU010000240.1:0-3586 GCA_964248025.1 uncultured Acidobacteriaceae bacterium
ACGCGCCCCCCCCCCCCGCCCGGGCGCGGGCGGTCCGCGGGGGGGCGGGGCCGGCCGCAATGGCGGCGGCGGGCGTCGTCGCGGAGTCGGCGGCGCGGCCGCAGGCAGCGGACGCCGCGCGCAAACGCAGGACCTGCCCATCATCTCGGACCTGCTCAAGCAAGGCCAGGAGATCCTGGTGCAAATCGCCAAGGAGCCGATCGCCAAAAAAGGTGCCCGGATCACCTCACACATCGCACTCCCTGGGCGTTTCCTGGTCTTTATGCCGACCGTGCACCACGTCGGCGTCTCCCGCAAGATTGCGTCGGACGAGGAGCGTCAAAGGCTGAAGCGCATCCTGGTCAGTGAGCGCGGCGAGCATACCGGCGGCTTTATCGTGCGGACCGCGGCCGAGGGCGCGAGCGAAGAAGAGCTGCGCGCCGACCTGCGCTTCCTGATCAGCCTGTGGACGGAGATCAAGCAGCGCGCCGATACCGCCAAGGCCCCGGCGCTCATCTACCACGACCTGAACCTGGTGGAGCGCATCCTGCGCGACCAGGTGTCGAGCAACTTCTCGACCATCTGGGTCGATACAGAGCAGGAGTACGAGCGCATTGTGCGCTTCCTGAACCGCTTTCAGCCCGCGCTGGTGCGCCGCGTCAAGCTTTATACCAAGCAGACACCGCTGTTTGAGCACTTCGGCATCCAGGAAGAGATCTCCAAGGCGCTGAAGTCCAAGGTCTGGCTGAAGTCCGGCGGCTCCATCGTGATCAACCAGACCGAGGCGCTGGTCGCGATTGACATCAACACCGGCAAATACGTCGGCAAGACGGCGCGGCTTGAAGACACGATCGTCAAGACCAATCTTGATGCAATCCCCGAAATCGTGCGGCAGATTCGCCTGCGCGACCTGGGCGGCATCATCGTGATCGACTTTATCGATATGGATGAGCGCAAAAACCGGCACCGTGTGCTGGCCGCGCTGGAAGAAGCGATGAAAGCGGATCGCGCGCCATCGAAGGTGCTGCAATTCAATGACTTCGGACTGGTCGCGATCACTCGCAAGCGCGTCAAGCAATCGCTTGAACGCACACTCTCGGTTACCTGCGAAACCTGTGAGGGTACCGGCATGGTCAAAAGCCCGATCACCGTGTGCAACGAGATCTATATCGAGCTACGCAAGATGCAGCAGCACCTCGAAGGTAAGGATGTCATGCTGCGTGTGCACCCTGAGGTCGTCAAACAATTGAAGGGCGGCAGCGGGCGCTGGATCAACGAGTACGAGGAGATGGTGGGCAAAACCATCATCATCAAGTCGGACCCGGCGTTGCACCCGGAGCAATTTGACATTCAATAGGCCGCAGCTATCCATGCAGGCAAAAGGGCCGGGAAACCGGCCCTTCTCCTTTGGGGCGTGAAAGCGGCCTTTGCTCTCCAGGTGGCGGGAGATGATGCAGCTTCTTTTGTGCAGGCCCTCAAAAATAAAAGCCTCCTCCCACCGCATCCATTCAAGATGAGCCGTGTTCACGCAAATGTGCTTCCAGCACAGCATGAGTCTCCCAAGGTGAGGTTTTTTCCCAACATGACGTCTACCCCCAGACCTTTCTTTGCAGCCGCGGCGGCCACCCTTTCGTGGCTGGCCGTGCCGGCCCTGGTGCAGGCGCAGGCTGCCGTGCCGTCGCTTGAGCCCACGGTCTTTTCTTCCTCCAGCAGCCAAAACGCCTTTGCCGGCGAGGATATTGACGGGCGCGAACTCGCATCAGCCCCCAATGGTTCCCTCGGCGGCACCACGCGCGCTTTTGCTTCGCCGCAGTATGGCGGCGGGTATGGGAACGGACGCTACCACCCCTACAGCGACAACAGTCGCTGGAGCCACCTTGCATTTGAGGTCGGCGGCGGCTTTACCGCGCCGGTCGGCAACGCTGCCAGCGGCGGCTTTTCTTCTATCATCGGTGACGGGCAAAAGTACGGCACCATCACCTGGGGCGGCAACCTGTTTGGCGGTGCCGGCTGGAGCTTCAGCAAGAACTTCAGTGTCCTGGGTGAGTTCCAATACGATACCAACAAGATCCCGGGTCGCACCTTGTCTGCTTTTTATAATGAAATCGATTCGACGGTCGGTCTTTCCGCGAGCGGCATCGCCAGTATCGGCGGCAATGTCCACACCTATAGCGTGACCGCCGAGCCTATCTTCTACTACTACAACAGCGACAAGCACAGCTACGCCGGCTATCTTATCGGCGGCGGCGGCTGGTATCACAAGAGCACGAATTTTACGGCGCCGGTAGTCTCCGTCGATCCATATTACGGCTACGAGTATGTGACCAACCAGACCTTTACCAGTGACAGCAGTAATTCTCTGGGCGCAAATCTCGGGACCGGGGTGTCGTTCAAGCCCTTCGGGCAGTACTCCCACGCCAAGCTGTTCGCCGAGGCAAGGTTTGTGTTTGTCGATTCCCCGCGCGAGTCCGCAGCCGACTTTGCCGCCGCTCGCCTCCACACCGGGACGGAAGAACTGATTCCAGTTTCGGTCGGCATCCGCTTCTAAGCCGGTGTGCTCACAGCAGAGGGCAGGTCATGCTGCCCTCTGCGGCCGGGCAGCTCTCCTGAAAGCGGCCAGCTTACACCCCGACGGGAAACGGTTTGGGCGAAGACTCATCCAGGCTTCCCCCGCCGCGTCGCCACCGTTCAAACCTCCCCTGCAGCAGGGACAACAGGCCCGTGTACCAGTAGCCGACCACAAACAACAGCAGAAACGGAATGGTAAAAAAGTTCTCATTGGCGATCGCATACCAGACAGTCAGCGCAAAGTAACAACCAATCAAGAGTTCCAGCCATGGCACAATGCCGAGCCGCTTGCGATATTTGACCGCTGCTTGTGATCTTTGCCCGCGCTTTTCCACCCGGTACTTCGGCGTTCGTTTGAACGAGCTCTTGATCCCGAACAGGGCTTCCAGCACCGCGCGGGTATTGGTCAGTGTCAGCCCGATGCCCAGCGACATGAGAAAGGGTAGATAGACAAGGGTCCGGTACCAGGTTTTGGGGTATAACTCACGCTGCGACACCAGATAGAACGATGAGACAGAAAAAGTCGACATCATCATCAAGGGAAAGTCTATGAGAAACATCTGGATCCAGCCCTGGTAAAAGCGAATAATCATCGCCGGCATCAGTAGCACCGACAGCACCACCATCAGTGGATAACTCAGGTTAGCCGTCAGATGGTAGACAGCTTCTATTTTTGTGTGCAGCGGTGCATTCGACCGCCAAACCTCCGGCAGTATCTTCTTCGCCGTCTGGATCAGACCCTTGGCCCATCGAGCCTGCTGCGTTTTAAACGCCGTCATCTCGATCGGCAGCTCCGCCGGACACTCCACATGCTGGAGATACTTGAAGCGCCAGCCTTTCAACTGCGCGCGATAACTCAGGTCTGTATCTTCGGTCAGGGTGTCGTGCTGCCAGCCCCCGGCTTCGGCAATGGCGGTGCGTCGCCACATACCTGCCGTTCCATTGAAGTTGAAGAACACCCCCGCGCGCGAGCGTCCGCCGTGCTCCAGCACAAAATGGCCGTCCAGCTGGATGGCCTCCACTTGCGTCAAAAAGCTGT
>CAXTWU010000241.1:0-3582 GCA_964248025.1 uncultured Acidobacteriaceae bacterium
CGGCATGAGGCTGAACTAAGATTTCACCCGGATCACCTGGTGGGGGCTGGTCACTTGGAGGTTTTCACTTCCCAAAGCTGGCCGGCCGCATTCTTGGTGTTGGTGCTGACGAGAGCAATTGTGCCATCACAGCCCTTGATACGGGTCCGGCATTGGGTTTTCCATTTCTCGTCCCATGGCTCCTTAACTGACATGTCGACAAATTCGAAGGGGCTTTTCTCGTTTCGTGCTTGACCGACGAGATACTCCCGCGCCCATTTGTCCTCGATGGCGAAGCTGATAAAGATCCGGTTTTTCGATGCCATAATCTGCTTTCCTGTTTAGTAAGATTTACGAAGCCCCTTATGGGCTCTTCGACACTTCCTTTGTCTCGAACGTTTTCAGCCGTGTATGCTCGACTAGGTGCGACAGAGTTTGCAGGGTGAATACCTTGCCACGCGTCGCCTCGATCAGCTTCCGCATGTCCTGCTTGCGCTGCTTGAAGCCCCTGCCGGCGATGCAGGCCACCACTTCGTAGGCTGGTCCCTGCTCCGTCGTTCGGCCGCGCATACTGAGCGTGTGCAGATGCTGAACGCGCGTCACCTTGTCTCTGGCGGTGCCGTCGTCTTCGGCGATCTTCGCCTCAATGATAACCTGCGGGTTGAACTCGTTCGGAATGATGAAGTCGGGGGCCTGCTCGAAGCCCTGCACGCGCTCCGCCCGCTTGGTCTTGCGGTAGCTAATGCCGTGACGGGTCAGAAGCTCTTCGATGGCGGTTTCGAGAATGTCACCGACCAGCTCGCTCACAGAGTCTCGATGCCCGGCAAAGGGTCGGCCGAGGAAACGTTCATACAGCAGCATAGCGTAGGGCACGCCGATGTCGGCAAGAGGCGTGATGCTGGCCACGCCGCCGCTGGTGTCGGCCTTGTAGAGCCGGTGGATAAATCCTTCTTCCACCTCTTCCGGCCCATTGGTCAGGAGCTGGCAGGCTATGACGACGAGGGCGCGGATACGGTCGGCGCTGACGCCTGTTTCCCGCAATGAGGTCTCGGGGGCGATCCGCACCTTACGGTCGATCGATCTGGCTGCGCCCTGCGACACGTCGGTTTCGGTGCGGGCGGATGCCGCGTCGGCCCATTCGGAGGGAGTGAAGCCCAGCATGGCGCGCAGCACGATCATGACCAGGGGGGTCTGCCAGACCAGAGCGACCACCGGCTCCGGCGTCATGTCGCGGAAGCCTTTGGTGACGCGCTTCAGGGCTTCATAACCGTACTCAAAGGTAGGGTATTCGATGAAGCCCGGCCCTTTGGGCAGGGTCATAAATCCCGACTGAAGGGAAGAGAACACCTCCTCGACAAAACTGTCGATGTTTGCCTGCACCTCGGCGAACGGCACCTCAAAAGGCGACGGCATTCCGGCTCCTTTCCACGCGGCCGGCGGCTTCAAACAGACGGCCGGGCCTTAGGTCTGGAGCTGGCAGGATGCGGCACTGCTCAATCAGGCTGGCCAGGTCGCCGAAGGCAGCCATGGCCTTGGCGGCAAGCGCCAGCTTTTCGGGTGTCGGCCGGGTGCTGTCCCATGCCGGACGCAGCGTCCAGACGGCCAGGCGGGTCACGTGGCCAAACAGGATGCAGCGCACGTCGCCGGACGTGGGCTTCATCCCGGCGTCACGAAGCTGGTGCAGCTCGTCGGCGACAAGGGCGACAAGCTGGTCGCGGGTCTCGCATAGGCCCTGACGCGCGGTCGCACCGCTTGAACGGCAGACAAAGACTGTATCGACGATGGACGATCCGGTGCCGTGGATGTGGATCGAGCCGCCCATCTCGGCCGGACATGGGAGTGCGGCCGAACAGGTCAGGCCGGCGTCAAGAATGGCGACGGCGACGGACTGGTAAGCCTGAAGCTTGTTGTGATGGTAAGTGAAGGCGAGCGGAGCCCCCGGCTTCAGTGCCCGCGCCATGGTGGCATAGACGGCCGCCAAACCTTCGGTGAAGTGGTCGAGGTCGCGGCCTTCCGTGTGGTTGACAGTCAGCTCGTCGGCATCGCGCGAGGATGAGCGGGCGAAGCCCTCGGCCTCCTCGCCCAACAGCCGGCGCAGCCAAACGTAGCAGAAATCCATCAGCTCGCCGTACTGAACATTACCGAAGTAAGGCGGGTCGGTGAACACGGCGTCGAGGCTGGCCGGGGCTAGGTCCAGCCGGTCGGAGCTGGCGCAGCGTATGGCAATCTCGCGCCGCCTGTGGCCGTTCAGGCGCTCGCCGATCCACTCGCCCTCGATGGGGATCTGGACCTTGCGCAATCCCTCCTTCCGCACCTCGAAGGGGGCGTCGCAGTAGCGTTTCGCTCGGGTGTACTTCTCAATGATGTTGGTCCAGCCGCCGGACCCGACATTTGTGCTGTTGCCATTGACGATACCGAGAAGGTTGGATTCGGCCTGCACCAGCCCGACCGGGAAGCCGTGGACGGAAAAGATGTCGAGAGATTTGAGGGCCATGGTGTCGTAGCGGCACAGCATGTTCTGGTAACGCAGCAGATCCGACAGGTTGGTAGCGAGGGCGTGGCGCACGCGCTCGTCCTGCACGGAGGCGATCAGCCGTGCACTGTGTTCCAGTCCTAAGAGCTGGCGCGGGTTGAAGAGGTCGGCATATCGCTCATAGCCCCAGCGGTGCAGCCGGTCGGTCTCGTCCCCCGGCAGTATCGACTGTTCGGGCACGAACAGAGGCTCAAGCGCCTGCCAACGTCGCTCGGCCTCCGCGAAGCGGGCGAGGTCGCTGGCATCGGGCTTCTTGAAAAAGCGTCCCTTATGGCCGGCCTTCCTAGCGGTGTTGTAGTATTCGATGGCAAACAGACGGTGCCGAGGCGGGCCGGTCTCCGGCCGGGGATAGCTGTTAACTTGGCCGCAGCTTGGGCAGGCACAGCGGTTGCGCCGAGCCGGGCCGCCCACGTTCAGCGGCGCGCGGCAGTCGCGGCAAGCTCCCGGCTGCGCCAGGTCGGTCGTCTCGTTAAGCTGGCCGCAGCATCCGCACACTAGCACGTTGGCCGGGTGGCGCGCGTCTTCCGCTAGCAGATAGCCGGGGAAAAGCGGCATGGCCGTGCCGCAGGAGTCGCAGTCGATCTCCTTGACCCACAGGAAAGTCTTCGCGGGCACGTCCTTGTCCCCGTAGATGGGGCAGTCGGTACGGTACAGGGCGCCGAGGTCGGCGCGCAACGCCGCCAGCAGCACATCGGCGGCGGCGCGGTAGGCGGTCAGGTCGAGATGCTCGATCTCCTCGCGGACAATCCAGGCGGACATCGGGTTGATGTCGCAGCCCAGCACGTCACAGCCGACACGGTTGGCCTCGATCAGCGGCGTGCCGCCACCCATGAAGGGGTCGGCAATGCGCTTGCCGGGGAAGTCGTTGGCGCGGAAGAACAGGTCATCGACGGGTGCGCCGCCAAACTCGGCGAGGGTCAGGGCGCGGAACAGGGTGCCGGGCCTTCGCGCGAACCATTTATGGACGGCGATGATAGGCCGGTAATTCTGCTGAATCTGCTTCTCGCGCAGTGCTAGATCGGCGACGAAGGCAATGTTGAAATTGGCTTCGATGCTCACCGCCCCTGCCC
>CAXTWU010000242.1:0-3577 GCA_964248025.1 uncultured Acidobacteriaceae bacterium
GATTTACCTCCTTGCAACGCGGGCTCGCTATACACGGTGGTGCGGACCGGCTTTTCCGGCCGCCCTCTCAGCCCGGCTGAGCGGCCACCGTAGCAGCCTACGCGCACAACAGGGGACGACCGTTTATGAAGAATCAGTTTTGGAAGAAGGGGTGTGCGTCGCTGGCCATGGCGGCCACCATGCAGCCCGGCTTTGTGCTGGCGCAGCAGCCCACAGGGGCAGCTGTTCACGCCGGGGCGGTCAAGGCCGGCCCGATGATCACGATCGCGCCGAAGTCGAGCGACGCTGTGCAGAAGTATGTGGTGAGCACAGTCGCGGAAGCGAACCTGAGCAACGCCCAGAAGTTGGCGCTGCTGCAGAAAAACATCAAGTATGTGTTTGTGCTCTTCCAGGAAAACCGGTCGTTCGATTTTTACTTCGGCACCTACCCCGGCGCGGATGGGTTGTTCTCGCAGCCGCCGGCGCAGACGCCCGGCTTCTACCAGAAGATCGTCGACACGGATGGTTCGGTAAAGACGATTACCCCGTTCCGGATTCCACAGACGGTGACGGACGTGAACGGCAAAACGGTGCCGATCTACCCGGCGGATACCGACTCCGTGAACCATTCGCACAGTGGGTATGAGACCAAGATCGATGTGCAGAACGGCGTGACGTTGAACGACGGCTACCCGCTGACGGAAGAGGGCGCAACACTGACCAACGGCGTGCCTTCGCTGGTGCCGACGCTGGCCCGCAAGCAGTATGGCGAGCTGACGATGGGCTACGTGGACTGCGATACCGCGCCGATCATGTGGAACTACGCGGATCGTTTCACGCTGTTCGACAACTTTCACCAGACCGTCCTGTCGGCCTCGACCCCGAACGCGATCGCGATGGTGGCCGGGCAGTCGGGCGAGACGCAGTGGGTGAAGCATCCGCAGGAGAGCACGAAGAACTTCGGCTCAATCAATGCAAACGGCGTGCCGGTGGTGAGCGACGGCGACCCGTTCTGGGGCTCGCAGCTGGATGTTTTCGGCAGCGGCCAGCCGGCGAACCCGCCGAGCGCGAATCCGGAGATCAACCTGACCTTCGCTTCGCTGCCGTTGTCATTCATGGGTGCCGCTATCGAAACGACGACGCAGGCCGACACGCAGCCGCAGACCGACCTGACCGATGTTGAAAAGGACATTGAGGAGATCGCGGGCAACGGCGTCAAGCCGACGAACTGGGGCTGGTACCAGCAGGGCTACAATCACGAGTTCGACGACAAAACAGCAACCGCGTCGCACGCGGATTACATTCCCCACCACAACGGGCCGCAGTACTTCGGCTATGTGTCAAACAACCCGGAGGTCAGCGCGCACATGCACGGGTTGTCGGATTTCGCGATCGATGTGTTTAACAAGCGCCTGCCGGCCGACGGCGGCGTGTACTACGTGCGCGGCGGCTACAACAATATCCAGGGGCTGAAGCCGGTGGACCCGAACCCGAAGCTGGCGACGGTGTTTGCGGGCAGCGACGATCACCCGGGCTACTCGGACCTGCAGATTTCGTCGGCGCTGGTCGCGGACGAGATCAACCTGATCGCATCGAGCCCGTACTGGTCGCAGAGCGCGATCATCATCACGTATGACGAGACGGACGGCCTGTTCGATCACGCGCCGGAGGTGATCCGCGACTACGACCCGTATGGCCTGCCGCTGGACCAGGGGCCGCGTATCCCGACCATCCTTATTTCGCCTTACGGCGTGGTGCATGGGGTGTCGCACGAGGCGAGCGAGCACTCGTCGATCATCAAGTTCATCAATCAGCTGTACGGGCTGACGCCGCTGGCCGATCTTCCAGAGGAGGCACAGGCGCGCAAGGACGGCCAGACGCTTTTCGGTCAGCCGAACCTGGGCCCGGCGGACGACAAGGTGGCCGGCGTGGGCAACCTGTTCAGCGCGTTCGACAACAACCGGCTGCTGGGCACGGTGCCGCCGCTGCCGGCCAGCTATGCGGAGATTCCGGAGAATCTGGTCAACACGCTGCCACAGGCGGGCGGCAACGGCTGCCGTGTGCTGAATATCGTGCCGACCGACTTCGGTCAGCCCAACCCGGTGCCGGTGGACTTCAACCCGCGCCCCGGTGCGTCGCCCGGTGTGCCGACCTCCGGCAACTGGACACCGTAACCCTGCAGCGCATGCAGCATGTTTTACAAGGGGACCGGGGGATTCTGGTCCCCGAGTTATTGGTGAAGGATTGTTCATTGATGAAAATTGCTCGTTTTCTCATGGCGGCCCTGCTGTTCTGGAGCGCGGCGCCCCTCTACGCGGGTCCGGCGCTGGACAAGGTGCGCGCGGACCATTCGCTGACCTGCGGGGTGATCAAGGAAGAGGAAGATTATTCGCGCGCGACGGACCATGGAAATCGCGCGGCCTTTGATATCGATATATGCAAGGCTGTTGCGGTGGCAGTGCTGGGACCGGGGGCGTCGTTCACGGTGAAGATTTACCCGGACGAGCCGGCCGGGGTCAAGGCGCTGGTCGCTGGTGAAGTGGAGCTGCTGCCGTCGGCGAGCCCCACGCTCGCGCACGAAGTGCGGGACGGGCTCAGGTTTACGCGGCCCACGTTTTACGACGCGCAGGGCTTTCTGGTGGCGACGGACTCGGGGATCCGGACGGCGCGGGAGCTGGCGGACAAGAAGGTTTGTTTTCTGACGGGGTCGGAGGCCGATCCGGGGCTGCGCGCTTTTGCCGCCCGCGAGCACCTTTCCTACATCTGGTATCCGTTCTCAGAGGCGGGTGAGATGGAGGCCGCGTTTTTCACGGGCAACTGCGTGGCGATCACGTCGGACGTTTCGCAGCTCGCGAACATCCGCGCCATCGGGGCCCGGCGGTCGAATGAGTTTACGATTTTGCCGGAGCGGATTCGCAAGGACCCGCTGGCGGCGGCGTACCGGCAGGCGGACGTGCAGTTTGGCGCGATCGTGGACTGGACGATCGAAGCACTGATCGAGGCGGAAGAGCTGGGAGTGACGTCGGCGAATCTTGCAAGCATGAAGACGAGCACAGACCCATACGTGCAGATGCTGCTGGGGCGGCCACTGGCGACGGGCAAGCTGCTGGGGCTGGACCAGCACTGGTCGACGCATGTGCTGGAAGCAACCGGCAATTATGGTGAGGTTTTTGAGAGGGACCTGGGAACGGGTTCGAAGCTGCGGATCGAGCGCGGGGAGAATCGCCTGGGAACGCATGGGGGCTTGATGGAAGCGCGGCCGCCGGGGCAGTGAGGAGTTCCCGGTTCAGACCAGGTGTCGACCAGGTGTCGACCAGGGGCCACGGTAGCCGGTGCACCCGGGGTTCGCGAACCGTTTCACCACAATGCGGGGCGATGCGGGGCTGGTTGGAGACCGGCGGCATCCGAGAAAGGGTGTTCCCCGAAGGGACGCCGGGGGACCGACATGATTTTGCGGATGGACCGACCAGCTGAGACCAACGAGCCGCGGCCGGCTTACGAGGTTTTTGTCGAACACCAGAACAGGGTGGGTACGCGGGCACTCCCGATTCCGCAATCGAGCCATGCGCACCTGGCTGGGCATCTGGCGGAGGCGCTG